>CAZBQH010000415.1:0-50468 GCA_964493915.1 uncultured Nitrospiraceae bacterium | reverse complement strand
GGGGAATGATGATCTCGCGCTCGCCTATCGCCTGGCGCGCCACGAACAACGCCGCGGCCGGGTGTTCATATGCGAGTTCTTGGAGATATTGCCACCATTCGCCGTTCTCGATCGCGCGTCCTAGCAATTCGGCTGGAATGTGCCCTGGGTCTTCGCCGAGTTCGCGCTCGATTTCTTCCGCAAGACTCGGGGCGCCACGGGCCTGCTCGAGCCGTTTGGCGAAACGAGCCATCGTTTCGCGGGCCCTGTGGTAACGCTCGACAAAGGTGCTCCAACTGGGATCTCGCACGTAAACCAGTTCCTGGAGAAAGGCTATGCGCAGTTCAATGGGCCGGTTTTCGAGGCGGGCGGCCGCCTCCGCGCTGTTCAAGAGATAGGAAAGAGCCGTCCGCACAAACGGCTCCGGCTCTTGGAGGCCGATGCAGTCTTCGGGTGTTTCAGGATACTCGCCGTGGAGGATGAGGGCCTGCTTCTGAAAATCGAGCACCCTCGGCAGCGGTTCGGGGAATGCCGCGTAGTCGTAGTCAAGCCCCGTACCGATCACGTAGCCTTCGACGGCGCCTTTCAGACTGCCTTGATCGAGCCAGGCGTCGCCTTGGCGGAAGAACAACGCCTGCATCCGGGGGCGGATGCGCAACAGTTCGTAGGCTTGGGCGGCGCTTGGAAGCTTCCTCCGGCGCACGGCGTTGTCGCCCAGCATTAACACCAGTTGCCAAGGCAGTTGGGCGCGTCGCTTGGCTTTCAATTCTTGCTCGATGTGCTGCCAGATGAGAGGCGACCGTACCTCGCGCAGGGCGTTGGCGAAGGCCGGAGTCTGTTGCTCTTCCTCATCGGGCAGGAGGTATTGGTATTTCGCGCCGCTGAACGTTTCGGTCGACTCCTCCCGCGCCGGCGAGTAGGATTCGAAAAGGGTGCGGAAGTTGACGATGTCGCCGTCTGCTACAGCCTTGGCAAGAGCGTTGGCTACCAGGTCCATGTCGACTGTTTTGGCGGGACCGCTGGTCCTCCGTCTTAACACGGCTGCTCCTTTCCAACCAGAATGTCCGCCACCGTGCGCGTGCGCTCTTCCCAGTCGATCTCAGGTTCGGTAATCTGCCAGTAAGGCAGACGTGTCAGGATATCTTGGTATAGACTATGCCGGTAGTGACGCAGAATCCGGAAGGCATGCCGTTCATGCGCGGCGTTCCAGTTGCTCGCATCGACGCATTCCTTGTCGCGTCCGGCATCGTTCATCGCTTCTTCCACAAATCTTGACAGGAAATCGCGCAGCCGGGTGTCGAATATGCGCCGGCGCTGCTCTGATTCCTCGGGCGAATCCTTTGCTGCGGCCTCGCGCCATTCCTGCTCGATCCGGATGAGTTCCTGACGGCGTTCCCAGTAGACCTTGCGGAGATCCTGATCCCGCAGGATATACAGCGCTGCGTTCAGCTTCGCCATGTCGAGCAGGTAATGCGCGCGACGGTCTTCGGTGATCTCGACGGTGGCGATTTCCTGGACCAGGGACTTCATCATCCGCCGGTATGTTTTGCGCACCTCGCCGGGTTTGGCGTCTTCCGGCAGGCCCAGCACCTCAAAGTAATTCACATATCCGCTGTCGTTCATGCTGATCAGGACTCCAAGCATGCAAAACACAAGAGGCGGTATTGTATCGCCTGAAAACGCGCAGGGGCAAAGAACGTATCGCGGCGCGCGTTGCACCGGCAGCGCCGGGTCGATAGAATGAGCGCTTATGCTTCCTTCGTCCATGATTGAGGCGCCTCTTGACACGTCGTATTGCCATAGCCGTTACGCTCGTCGCACACTGTTACGTTCTGGCGGGTTGCTCGTTCTTGACGGATTCGGCGGTGTTTCCGGCGGAAGCGATCGTCTTGCATGCGGGCAACGGCGCCGAACCTCAAGACCTCGATCCGCATACCGTCACAGGCGTCACGGAGCATCGCCTCGCCTCTTGTTTGTTCGAGGGGCTCGTCGATCTGGATCCGGCTACGCTGGAACCGGTCCCCGCTGTTGCGGAGTCTTGGGATGTATCGAGCGATGGGACCGTTTACACTTTCCATTTGCGGGATGCGGCCCGCTGGTCCAATGGCGATCCCGTTACCGCCCACGATTTTCTCTACGGGTGGCGCCGGATCCTGAGCCCGGCTTTGGGCAGCGAGTACGCTTACATGCTGTTTTGCATGAAAAACGCCCGCACGTTTAACGAAGGGGAGCTGACGGACTTCACTCAAGTGGGTGCTGAAGCTTTGGACGGCAAGACCTTACAGGTTACTCTCGACTATCCAGCACCCTATTTCCTGTCGATGCAGATTCATTACACATGGTATCCGGTGCATAAAGCCACCATCGAGCGTTACGGCGCTATGGACGAGCGCGGCACGCGGTGGACGCGCGCCGGCAATCTGGTCGGAAACGGTGCCTTCATGCTGGCGAGGTGGGATCCCGACCGGGTCATCACCGTAAGGCGGAACCCTTATTATTGGGACAAGGAGCTGCCGCGGCTGGATGCCGTGTCCTTCTACCCGATAGACAACAATCTTACGGAGGAATTGCTGTTTCGCGTAGGCCGTCTGGACCTGACGTCAACGGCGCCGCTCGCTAAGATCGAGGTCTATGAGCGGGAGCGGCCTGACGCCTTGCGGATTGACCCCTATCTTGGCACGTATTTCTACCGGCTCAATGTGATGCGGCCACCTTTTGATGACCGGCGGGTCCGGCGGGCCTTTGCAATGGCCGTTGACCGCGAGGACCTGGTGCGCAATGTGGTACGGGGCGGCCGCAAGCCTGCCTGCTTCCTCACGCCTCCCGATACGGCCGGCTATACCTGCTCGTCGCCCATGCCTTACGACCCTGCACAGGCGCGCAGCCTACTCAGTCAGGCGGGGTATCCCGGCGGCGAAGGCTTCCCCGAGGTCGAGATTCTCTACAATACAAGTGAGAGCCATCGTCAAATCGCCGAGGCCCTCCAGGCAATGTGGCGCGAGACTTTGAACGTCCGCGTCACCTTGGCCAATCAGGACTGGAAGGTCTATCTCGACTCGCTACATGAACTCGATTACGACATAGCCCGGTCGGCATGGGTCGGCGACTTCATCGATCCCATTAATTTTCTCGAGTGTTTTACGAGCGGCAACGGCAACAACCGGACCGGTTTTGCCTCGGCCGCGTACGATCGGCTTATCGAGCAGGCCCGGCGAACGGCAGATCTCGAGGCCCGCAACGCCGTCTACCAGCAGGCGGAGGCGTTGCTGATGACGGAAGCGCCCATCATACCCATCTATTTCTACACCCAGACCTATCTTAAGAACCCCGCGCTCGACGGATTGCCGCCCAACATCCTGGGCTATGTCTCCTTCAAGCACCTTTACTATCGCGATCCAAGCAACCAATTCCGTGGCGGGGGACGGGGCTGATCTATGGCGCGTTTTGTCCTTTTTCGCCTGTTGACGTTCCTTCCAACACTCTTTGTGATCGTTACGCTCACCTTTTTCCTCGTACGGCTGGCGCCGGGCGGGCCGTTCTCGGCCGAGAAAGCTTTGAGCGACGAGGCCCTCCGCCAAATCGAGGCGCACTATAACCTCGACGCGCCCTTGCTTGAGCAATACGGGAGCTACTTGTGGAGACTGCTCCATGGCGATCTCGGCCCGTCGCTGAAACGCCCGAGCCGGACGGTTGTCGAGTGGATCGCGATCAAATTGCCTGTCTCGGTCGAGCTCGGTTTCTACGGTTTGCTCGTCGCCCTGGGGGTCGGTTTGCCGGCGGGCATTGTCGCAGCGTCGCGGCCGAACACGTGGCGCGACTATGTCCCCATGGCCTTCGCCATGGCCGGAATCTGCGTTCCCAATTTCGTGTTGGGTCCGGTGCTTGTTCTGATCTTCGCGCTCTATCTCGGATGGTTGCCTGTCGCCTTGTGGGAAGTGCCGAGCGATAAGATTCTCCCCGCTGTCGCCCTGGGCACGGTCTACGCTGCCTACATTGCACGGCTCAGCCGGGCCAGTATGATCGAGGTCCTGTCGCAGGACTATATCCGGACGGCTCGCGCGAAGGGTATGAAAGAGCAGCGGGTTCTGATGCGCCACGCGCTGCCGGGCGCGTTGCAGCCGGTTGTCGCGTTTCTGGGCCCGGCTGCGGCCGGCTTGTTGACAGGGTCGTTTGTTGTCGAGAACATCTTTGGGATACCGGGGTTGGGCACGGAGTTCGTTAAGGCCGCTCTCAACCGCGACTATACGATGATTATGGGGACGGTGTTGGTGTTTGCTGTCCTCATTATGGCGTTCAACCTGGTTGTGGACGTTGTGCAGGCGTGGCTTGATCCGAGGCTGCGTTATGGGTAGCCCGGGGGCGATGAACGCGCAATCGCTGTTTGCCGAGGCGGAAGCCGGCGCTTCGCTCTGGCAAGATGCCCGCTATCGGCTCCAGAAAAACCGCTTGGCTATGGCCGGGGCCGTCATACTGATATGTGTCGCTGCTGCGGCAGCGCTGGGCCCCATGGTGGTGCCATACCGTTACGAACAGCAGAACCGGGATTACAGTTACGCGCCGCCCAGCTCCCAGCACTGGTTCGGCACGGATCACCTTGGCCGCGATTTGTTTGTTCGTGTGTTGGTGGGTGGGCGCATTTCCCTGCTGGTGGGTCTTGCAGCGACGGCCGTATCGTTGGTCGTCGGCTTACTGTACGGAGCGACGGCAGGATTTGTGGGCGGTCGCCTTGACAGGACCATGATGGGCATCGTGGACGTCTTGTATGCCTTGCCGTTTACCATTCTCGCCATCATACTGGTCACCTATTTCGGCCGCAATATCATCCTGGTTTTTGTGGCCATCGGCGCGGTCGAGTGGCTTACGATGGCACGCATCGTACGCGGGCAGATCCTGTCGCTCAAAAAGAAAGAGTTTATCGAGGCCGCAGTCGCAATGGGGCTGACGCGGCGGCGCATTCTTTTGCGCCATCTCATCCCTAACACTTTGGGTCCGGTTGTCGTCTACGCTACCCTGACGGTCCCACGCGTGATGTTGCTCGAGGCGTTCCTAAGCTACCTTGGGCTCGGCGTCCAAGCTCCTATGAGTTCATGGGGGACGCTTATCAAGGAGGGTGCTGCGGCTATGGAGGAGTATCCCTGGCTTCTTATCTTCCCGGGCGCGGTAATGTCGCTCACCTTGTTTTCCCTCAATTTCCTTGGCGATGGTCTGCGAGATGCCCTTGATCCGCGTGCGGCGAAAGACTGAAAGGCTCTTTCCCGTTCAGAGCGAGTTGTCGCTGTTCCGCTCCGGCTTCGGTCTGTCCGTTTGTGGAACGTTTCTGTGCATCTGGGGACGAACCCTTACATTTTTGTAATCCTGCGTGATCCACGTAGAGTCGGCCATGCTCGCGTAGACGCCTTGTTTCTTGCCTTTTCCCCACCAAGGACAACCAAGCGCCAGCATTGGCATAGAATGTGCTGCCCCCTTTGACAAGACAACCAAAGCGAACCTTTGACATCGAGGGATGGTATGACGTTCAGCGGATCAGCAGACAACACGGCAAATGCAAACGCGGCCGTTCTGCCTCCAGGGCAAGACCCGGTCGCTGCGCGCCCTGCGACCCGTGAGGAAAGCAATCCGCTCTTTGGCCTGGGGATGGACATTCAACAAAAGGTTTCCTTCGGGCCCAAGCCGTTTCGGCTGGGCACGTCTTCTAACAGTTAGGCACGCCACACGGCCGCGCCCGTGGTCTCAGCATTGCACGAGCGCTTCCTCTTGCTGGTCTTGGGTTGACCACGGACGCGGCCCCTCCTGATTTGGGCGCCAGTCTTTCGCATTCGATACGGCGGGCGCTGACCTTGACCGTCCCTGAGCCGTTTTATTCAGGGACGGTCTGCTCCTGATCCGCGTCGGCCAGATTGTGGGCGACAACGTGCACGCTCAGGTCGGGGATGTCCATGGCCTTGCGCGTATGGTGCCGGAAGATGTTGCTCGTGATAATCCAAGACCGGCATCGTGCGTCGAGCACGAGACCATTCGTGTGTTTCGTCAAGTCTGCGTTCCAACTGAAAACCTGGTTGTTCGTGAAGGTTGTGTCCGCCGCGTTGTAGGCGGCCACAGCAGGATGCTTCCCGCTATTCGTTTTCGAGTTGGTGTGGAAGGTATTGCCCGTGATGATGTTCAGGCGGCACGGGTCGCCTTCGGGCGCGCCGATGACCAGTCCACTCGAGCGGCTTTCTTCAAAACGATTGTTCTCGATGCGGTTGAAATGCGCCCCAGGCCCGAGGTGCATCCCGACCTGATTGTCCCAGTGGTAGTTGAGCGTATAGCTTCCTGCCGAAGAGTGGTCAAGCACGGCTCCTGCCTCCGGGATGCTCCCGTGCGTGCCGAATTGGTTGCCAACGATGTAGAAGTCGTTGTTGTGCAAGCTGTAAAGCTGGGCGCCCCGATTCGAGATGAAATGGCACGTCTCGACGCTGTTGGAGGACATTGGGAACTCTGCTTGCCCCTCGAAGCGGATGCCGCTGACGGGAAAGCGCTGGATCCGGCAGTGGACCACGCGATTCGAGCTGCTGTAGCCCCGAAAGACAATGCCGCTCCCGTGGCTGCTCGCGTCCGGACCGTCGATCAGCAGGTCCCGAACCTCGCAGAATCCGCAGTCTTCGAAAATGATCGCGGCCGCATCCTTGGTACTGAGCGTTGTGTTCCAGCCGCTTCCTGCAATGTTAACGTGGTTCAATTTGGTGAACGTGAGCGCCTCGTCCAGGATGTATTCGCCGGGGCGTAGCACGATGGTAGCGCCCGCGGTGCCCGCTTTCGCAGCGGCGTCGCGCAGTTCCGCTGCCGTCGTCACGACTGCATAGAGGGGACCGGCGGCGGGACCCTCAGCGTCAAGCGGGGCCTGCAAACAGCCCGAGATGCAGGCCAAGGCGAACGCGAACAGCATAGGTGTGCTCCTTCTCAACAGGTCCGGGCGGGACTACTATCGTGCCCCGCCCGGAACTTGAGATTCTATGCGGCTTCAACCCCAGCCGCCCATCTCACCCTGCTCGTGGACCCACCAAGGCACTCCAAGACTTCCATACAGGGCACCCCCCATTGAGGCGGGATGCAGTGTCTCAATCAGCAGAGGGAACGCCTCTTCTTTCTTGACGAAGGCGACATGGCCGTCCATGTACAGAACATTCGAGCCCCCTGGGACGTGGTTGAAACGTACGATACCACTGTCGCTGACGCCGGCTTGTGTTCTCCACGTTGCCCCCTGTCCAAACGAGTCATACATCACCACCAACGAGCTTTGGGCTTGTGCGCCCGCGGCGGGATTGTCGATGTCGGTGATGAAGAAGCGCTCGATACCTTCCCGGAGGCGTTTATAGCCTTCTGTGATGGGAGTCAGGTCGTCGTCCGGCACACCGGCCCATACCACAAGGGAAGATGGGATGTCGTCGTGACCCGGCATGAAGCCGCCGTGCTTCCTGACAAAAATCCAGTTGAAGCACGATTCGTCCACGGCCAGAAGGCCGCCGGCGCCAAAGTCCTCTATTAGCGTGTCGCCCCAGTGTCGCCAGTTGAACAGCGACACCCCCATAATGACCCCTCGGCTCGCCGTCTCAACCGCATAGGGCAGGTAGATATAGGAGATCGGCATCGAGAGTTTGTAGTGTAGACAGGCGCTTCGTTGTTGTGGCGTGCCCGCCGTTGATTGGGCAATGCGCTCGATTTGCGCGGGGAAATCATATTCGATCCCGTAGCCCTGAGGACCCGCCAACGTGTCGCCGCCGGAATCGGACGGGCACCGCGCGATGGCTGGATCCGTCCAGTAGTCGGGATAAAGTACTCGAGAATCGTAAGAGCTTTCGCCTTTGCCCGTATACGGTACATAGTAGGTCCCTGGGGGAAACATGCCTCCCCGGTCTTCAGAGGAGTACATCTTGAAAATGAGCCCCCACTGCTTGAGGTTGTTTGCGCACGAGGCCCGGCGCGCAGCTTCCCTTGCCCGGGAAAGGGCAGGCAAAAGAATAGACGCCAGGATCCCGATAATAGCAATAACCACCAGCAGCTCGATCAGTGTGAAACCTCGCTTATTCATCGCTACACTCTCCTTTTTCTACATGATGCGCGGCGTTCTACCTAAATGCTTTTGGTTTCGTCTCTTTGTTTGTTGCCCTTAAGGTTCGTTTCCCAAGGGCGTTTCTGCCTCCTTTCTGTTGCCCTGCGCAGATACATATCGCTCCCATTGGCACCGCGACGGCAGCCGGCGCACTTCGATTGGCTTGGCCGGTTCTGCAATGCGTGCCAGCAAAAGGCGCGCACTCTCACTGCCTATGCCGTAGCCGTCCTGTTCCGCGAAGATCCAGTGCGGCGGATTGGGATACAGGGGGTCCGGGTGATCGTCAACGGATGCGCATACAACGTCGTCGCGCGTCGTAATGCCCATATGCTCGAGTTCATTGATTAGCATGAAGCCGCAGGCTTTGTGGGCAGAAACGTAAGCTGTCGGCTGTGGGTCGAGGCGCGCAAGCATCTGTGCAGCCTCATGCGTCCGTTCCCCCCGATCGTCGACGGTGACAACATACTCCTTCGAGAAGGGCAAGCCAGCCCCGTCGAGTGCTCTGCGGTAGCCCTCGAGACGCTCACGGACAGATGGTCCCGGGTAGTCGGAGAGTACGAATCCGATGCGTTTGTGGCCCCGGCTGATAACCTCTTCAGTCAGCCTAACGTACATTCCGACGTTTTCTGTGGCCACAAGATCCGTATCGAGGCTTGGCAGATGGTTGTCGAAGAGAACCAAGGGGAAGCTCTTACCCAAGAGCTCACGGACCACGTCGAGACCTTCGTCTGAGTAGTCATGGGGCCAAAGGGCAAGTCCCCTCACCCCTGTGTTGGGCAGATCGCGCAGATAACGGCGAATGTCTTTATGTTCTCCTTCAAAATAGAAATACAGAGCACTGAAACCTTGGCGGGCTAAAGTGCTGTTGAAACCTCGGATCAGTCGTTGGTGATAGATGTCGACATTCGAGGGCATAGCAACGGTGACCTGCAAGAGGTCAGTCCGCGGCCGAGCCCCCGGCCACTGATCGGAGGGCGCCACGAAGCTTCCCCGGCCGGGTGCGCGCAGCAAATACCCCTCCATCTCGAGATCGCGAAGGGCTTGGCGGGTCTGGGTCCGGCTGACCCCCAATTCCGTTGCAAGCTGGAGTTCTGACGGGACCCGGTCGCCGGGTTTTAAGACGCCTTGAGCGATTTCTTCGCGGATCCGGTTTTTGATGCTGACATAAATGGGCGCGAACGGTTCTAACACGAAGTTTCCTCTCTGAATGAACGGATATGTCACTAATTGTAGATACAATACGCCGTCTAAGTCTCTTTGTCAAGGAGTTTCTCGCGTAAAAACCGTCCTTGCGGCAAATGCCCAAAGGTTGATAGGATCTGTTCTTCGGAATACGCCTGCGTCTTTCAGCGATTTCTTCGATGAACTGCCTGAACGTGACGGGGCGTTCGCGAGACGGCGCATACAGCACGCGACAAGGATGCGCCGTTATGTCTTTGCATCCCAATAGCTTATCTGCGAGGAACAGCCATGAACCTACGCGACATCCTGTATGAGGAGGTCCTTCCAAGGGTTCAGAAACCGTCCCGTTACCTGGGCACAGAGTTGAACCGGGTGCAGAAGAACCCGGCAAGCGTTGAACTGCGCATCGCCTTAGTGTTCCCCGACCTTTACGATCTGGGCTTGGGCAACCTGGGCATCCTTATTCTTTACGCGATTCTGAACCGGTTGGAGTGGTGCTGGGCGGAGCGGGTCTATGCCCCCGCGCCAGACATGGAAGCGGAGCTGCGCCGGCGGGGTCTCCCGTTGTTCGCCCTGGAGTCCAAAGATCCCCTCGGCGTCATGGACGGCATCGGCTTCACGCTGCAGTCGGAGTTGACCTACACAAGCATTCTGAATGCCCTTGACCTGGCAGGTTTGCCCCTGCGGGCTGAGAACCGCGCCGACGCGCATCCGCTTGTGTTTGCAGGGGGGCCGGCGGTCTTCAACCCGGAACCGATGGCGCCGTTCTTCGATTTCTTCGTGATTGGCGAGGGCGAAGAGGTGATTCTCGAGATTGCGGAGGTCATGAGGGCCGTGAAGGGCCAACCCCGTCGCAGAAAACTCGAGGCCCTTGCGGTTCTTGACGGCGTGTATGTGCCTCGGCTTTACCCTTTTGAAGAGCTTGATGACGGCCGTATCGTACCCGTGGCGGACGCGCCCAAGATCGTGAAGCGGCTCGTGCGGAACTTTGATGAGGCTGCGTTTCCGACAGATTATATCGTTCCCTATACGCACCAAGTGCACGACCGGGTGAGTCTCGAGGTGTTGCGCGGCTGCACGCAGGGCTGCCGCTTCTGTCAGGCCGGAATGGTTACACGGCCCGTGCGCGAACGCCGTCTTGAAAAGATAGACGAGCTGATGGAGCGGACCCTTGCCTCGACCGGCTATGAGGAGGTAAGCCTCGTTTCCCTTTCCACCTGTGATTACTCGCGTCCCCGCACGCTCGTGCAACAAGCCGCACAGCGCGCGCAAGGCGACCGTGTGAGCGTTTCCCTGTCCTCGTTGCGGCTCGATTCGTTTTCTGTCGAGCTGGCCGACATGGTGGCGGGCGTGCGCCGTAGCGGTCTGACGTTTGCACCCGAGTCGGGAACGCCTCGGTTGCGGGCCGTCATCAATAAATGGATTCCCGATGAGCCGTTGCTCGACATGTCTATCGAGGCGTTTCGCCGTGGTTGGGGGCATGTGAAGTTCTACTTCATGATTGGTCTGCCGACGGAGCGCGACGAAGACGTCGAGGCGATCGTCGAGTTGTGCAAGGAGACGGTCGAGGCGGGCCGGATCGTGAACCGGAGGGCGCGCGTCCACACGGGGGTCTCCACATTCGTGCCCAGACCCTTCACGCCTTTCCAATGGGCGGAGCAGATCTCGATCGAGGAAACAGAGCGCCGCCAAGCCATTCTCGAACGCGGGTTCCGAGGAATCTCCGGCATTAAGTTCGGGCGTCACAACCCGGCTAGCTCATTCGTCGAGGGGCTCATTGCACGGGCTGATCGGCGTGCTGCCGAGTTGATTGAGGCAGCTTGGCGCAGGGGTGCACGCCTGGACAGTTGGGATGAGCACCTCGACCTCGGAGCGTGGCGCGGGGCCATTGACGAGGTCGGTTTCAACGTTCAAGAAGCTCTGCGTGCACGGGATCTTGACGAACGTCTGCCGTGGGACCACATCGATATCCTTGTCCCGAAACAATGGCTGCAGCAGGACTGGGCCGCCGCGATGGAGCTCAAGCACGCACCCGACTGCCGCCAAGGTCAGTGCCGTCTTTGCGGCGTGATCGACCGCGAGCCGGACCTGTGCCGCGACATGATCAAGCGTTCCCTGGCAGGGCGGAAAGCGGAGGCGGACTGGAAACCGCCGTCGAGTCCCCCGTTCCAGGAACCACCGCCGGTCCAGCGGATCCGGTTCCGCATCGGACGGAGAGGCGAGGTCCGGTTTCTGTCGCATCTCGAACTGGTTAACGTGTGGGTGCGCGCACTGAGACGCATCCGCGCGCCCCTTTCCTACTCGCAAGGATTTCATGCACACCCTAAGGTGAACTTTTCGAGTGCACCTCCTGTCGGAGAGGAGTCCGTCGCAGATTACATGGACATTGTGCTTTACGAACGCGTTGACCCGGCCGGGTTGCTCGAGCGCCTCCGTGCAACGCTGCCCGATGGAATTCACGTCTTCAGCGCCGACCAGGTGGCACTAAACGCGCCGTCCCTAATGAGCAGCACGACGGGGTTCTCCTATACGATCTGCGCGGCCGGCGACGGCGAACAAGTGAAGGCGCACATCCGCGAGTTTATGGGGCGTAACCGCTTTGTTGTCGAGCGGCTCGGCAAGCCGAAGGGCCGCGGCAAACGGAAACGTCGTGCGAAGGTCGAGGTGAATGTGCGGCCCATGGTCCGTTCGTTGAGTCTGCGCGAGGTGAAAGACGGGCAACTGGTCGTGGACCTCGAGACGATGGTAGTGAACACGCGCTCGATAAGGCCCTCCGAGGTTGTGGCGATGCTCGGGCTGGATCCCGTCGGGGCGCGCATCCTGAAACGAGAGACCCGTCTGGCCGAGGCGCCTGTCGAGACGGCCGTATAGCCGCCGGGAGCATGGACGTTTCGTCTGCGCTGCGTTTAGGGCGCCTCAAACCAGATGAAGACGGCGGGCGTTTCTGGAACCGGCCCTCGGGCGAGGTTGTATGTTTCGAGAGATGCGAAATGGCGCCCTGCCGAGGCACGCACCTGTGCAACCTGCTCCGGACCGTGCATTCCCGTAAGGCCGAGCGTGAAGGTCCACCCGGTGCCATGGCCGTCTTCGTGCACGACCCATCCTGCGTCTGTCCATGCGGTCAAACGCCCTACCGGGGGAGGCAATTCGCGGGTGGCGGAAGACCGCAGATCGGCAGCGCCCGTTTTACAAAGAATGTCGATGCGCCCCGGCCCGCTGCGGGCGGCTAAGACCAGCGGAAGCTTGTTCGCGGGGAACCCCTCGGGTGCCGATCCAGTTTCTGCTCCCCACAGATGCAGGAGGTCGAGCAGGGCCTCCGTCCGCCAATCTGCGAAACGCGGAGCAAGCCCTTGATCGCCGAATAGGAAGGCCACGATCTGCGCGAGATTCCAAGGCGTAAGGCGCGGAGTCTCGCCTGTTTCTCCATTTATGCGCAGACGCAGCGATGCCATGGCGCTGTCTAGCCTTCGCGCACCGATCAGCGCTTCTTCATAGGCCAAGCGGCGTTCCTCGGGGGGCAACGAGGAAGTCAGATCACGCATCTGGACAACAAAGTCGTCGACTTCTGGAATCCTCGGTCCTGGGAGCACTGTGCGGCGGGCCTGCCGCTTCATCGCTTCAGCGAACAGCGCGGCCGCCAAGTGAGTTCGCCGCTCCGACAAGGCGGTCCTCGCTTTCCAGTAGTAGGTCGTGCGTTCAGCCGGCGCGAGTTGTTGGATCCGATCCATACGGTCCCACAGTTTTTCGATCCGGCCGGCTTGATAGTCACGCAGGGCGGCCGCGGCATAGTTACGGGGATCATTGACGTTGCTTGGCCAGACGTGCCACAGGTTGATCCCCGCGAGAAGAACGACCGCGACCAAGGCAGGACGCGGCACGGGCACAATGACGCCGTCTTTTGAACCGACGGCATACGCTGCTGCAAGTCCCAGGAGAAAGAAGTCGCCGTTCCGGGGCACGGGCCGGAAAAGGAGTGCGAAAACGGCCCAGACAAGCAACATGGCCAGGAAAAGGGAGTGGCGGAAACTGGGCGCCTCGCGGCGATCGATTTCGATTTTTGCGGCGACCCTCGAGACAAGCCAGAGGATCAACAAGGCAAAGGCTCCCCAGACCCATGAAATATTGCGTAGGTCGACGGCGCGCCACTGGTTGATTAATCCCGTGCATGCAACTGTCGGCAAGGCCAATGCCGCTGTGATGATCAGCGCGTAAGCCGTGGGGACCCAGCGCGACGCACTCGTAGTATGAGGGAAACGTACGAAACTCGAAGCTATCAACAACCCGAGTATGAGCGTCAGGCCTCCACTTTCCAGGGTCCTTGGGAAGGCGAACTCGATTCGGGCGTGCGTGGCAAAAGCGGTCGGAAACAGAAATCCCGTTTGGGACGCCAACGAAAGAACGGCTACGCAGACGATCGCGACCATGCTCAGCCAAAGGCAGCGGCGGATGATCCTGTGGGAAGTCACGAGGTGGACTGTGCCTGGAAAGAGGAGTAGTGCGCCCGTAGTACGCAGCGGCGACTCAAGCTCGCCGCGCAGGAATCCCGCCCAGACCAGCGCAACCAATGCGACTACAGGCCAGGTAAGCTCGAAGGGGACGCGAAGCTGCCGCTGAGCTGCCATGTCCATTGCCCAGAGGCACAGAATCATGAACGCCAGCGCGTCCGGAAGGGAGAAACCCAGTCGCGGGATGTCGCCGTAGACCTCCCAGGGCCAGGCAAAGGCGAACACGTAAAGGAGACTCTGGCCCGCCGCGGCGGCCGTTCGTCTCATGGAACTGCCTCCGAATGAACTGCTTCGGGAAAAACGCTGTCGCCAATGGGTGTATCTAGGGGAGGGCCGGCGAGAAACGAAAGCACCCACGCCGCCGCGAGGAAGAGCCCGAAAAACAGCAGTGCAAGACGCCGCTCCATTCGCAAGCGTTGAATAGCGTCGAGCGCTGTTTCCTCCTCGCGTTCAGGTCGGGCCTTTCGTTCTTCATCCACCTTGCTGCGATGAAGAGTCTCAGCATCCTCGGAACGCCTCCCCATTGCCGTCTCCCGTTAATGCGTTTTACAGAAATCGCGGACCCAGAGGAGCCTGTCGAGTCCTTCCGGCCCTGCTCCCATGGGGAGTTCATCGGAAATCCCCAAGACGAGCCGAGGCGCAAATTGATCGACCAACTGGGCCACGCAATCTTGCAGGTGCTGATCTGAAAACTCGGCCAGAAACAATACCGCTGGGATGCCGTCCATCAGGATTTTGTCGTCCAAGCTTTCTTTGAGCTGCTCGATGGTTACATCGCCTTGGGGGGTCGGTGTCAGCGCCTCGAGGGCGTCCATGGGAAGTTTCCCAAGATAGGGCAAAAGGGGCCCAAGGCTGCCGTCAAGGTGAACCGTTGTGTAGATGCCCGCCTCGCGCAACGGGGGAACATGCTTCTCGTAGAAGGGCAGATGGTATCGCTCGAATAAAGCCGGCGACATGAGCCGGGCATCTATGTTTTCGCCAAAGTTGATTATGTGCAAGTTCTCAGCATCCGCAAGCTGCTCGTAAAGACGGTCGTAGGACGCGTCAATGACGTCCATAAGCGCCTGGACTTCCTCAGGCATTTCCATAAGCGCCACCACGAAATCCTCGTACCTCATCCAGTCCAGACTCAGCGTCTGATAGGGACTGCGCGGCACAAAGAACTGCGGTTCGCCGAGGTCGCCCATCATCCGGGCGCCTTCATCGAAGGCCTTCTGGTTGAATACGTAGCACATTCCCTGGAAAAACCATGCTGCTTTTTGGAAATCTTCGGAAGTCTTGACGGGGAAGTCAACAATGCGGTAACCGTCGTGGCTCATGCCGTAACGCGTCTCAAGGGCGCCATAGGGCGTCTCGATGGTATTGAGAAGGCCGCCTGTCACCTCCTTGCTATGGACGCGCACCTCCTTGCTATAGCTCACATCAATCGGACTGGGCGCGCCCGTGAAGTAGTTGACGTAGCGCATCGAGATATCCAGCGCATCGTAGGCTTGGTACATGTCGAGGCCTACGAGCGTTTCTGGGAGCGTCCCCTCGCGTTTATGGAGATCAATCCAAGGTTCAATGCGCGGCTGGAAAAAGGTGTGGGGAAGTGGCCGGCCATCAAACACGCGCAGGTTCATTTCGCGTTTGGTCATGGATTCTGCAGTCTGTTTAGCGCCAATTGCCATGCGCGTTATCCTCCGTTTCGTAACGTAAGACTACCGTTTCGCAATGCAGGACTATATACCAAGATATCGCGGACAATCAATGCCATTTTGTGCCGGCGAATTTCGCTAAAACCACTACAGATTGTGGTTGTATCCCCAAAAAAGATCCGGTCCGCTGTTTTTTCGCTTGCCATTTCCTGCTGTTCCTGTTATCGTTTAGTTAAGAAAGTCCTTGCTGATGGCGATGCGGCTCAATGGGGCGCCCGCGGGATACATCGGGTGAGGCAGAAAGGAGGTGGTCCATCGTATGGAAAGTCCGGGTAGACCCGGCGCTAGTAGCAGCGTCGCTTGCAGCGCCGTATTTCGTTTCCAGAAGATGGATCTGTCGGGTATGATAGGTCAAGGAGGCGTTGTCGGTTAGCTGAATAAGCGACGGCGACTATTAGCTGGAACGAGTTGGAGATGCCCGGTCTTCGTGCCGGGCATCTCCTTATGTTTTTTTTGGGGGTGTCGGCTTGGAAAAGCCTCTGCTAATACACCCTACCAATCCTGGCGGGGACAACGGACTGCGACCGGTCCGGCCGCTTTATTGAAATACGAGATCGCCGAGGTTGATTTGCCCCTCGGGCGGCACAGCAACCTCGGGTACTTCGAGGGTCCCTACGTTTTCTACGGCTAGCCGCAACAAGTAGACGCCTGCGGGTACGGGGCCGAACAGCACGTAACCGTCCGCGTCGGTGTGGTTTTGGGCCGGCCACCAAGGTCCTTCGTGCGGGTGAAACATCATCATGCGGGCCTCGCTGTCGGCCACGGGATCGCCTTGGGCCGTAAGGGCTCGCGCGCTTATCAGGCCTCCCCGCACCATCTCGATCTTCATCTCTTTTGTGGCGTTTCCTTCAGCGGGCATGATCTCGAAGTAGTTGTTGGCGAACCATTCGCCGTGCGGGTCCCATCCGCGCACGTATACGTGTTTGCCGGCGGGGATTTCCAAAACAGTCTTTCCCTCGGCATTGGTGAGCAGGCCGGAAGCGAGGGGTTCGTCAAAAGCGTTGGGCCTTTCCGTCGCAATGGGCATCATGCCCGCGACAGGATGATCTTGCCTGTCGACAGTCCGGACATAAGCCGTGACGGTTTTCTGGGCATTGGCGGAGGGCGAGACGCCCCGTGTTTCGTCTGTGTGTTCCGTTGGTGCAGCTCCCGGGGCGGGAGCGCCCTCGGAAGCTGTTGGCCTCTTTGGCAGCTGTTCGGCCGGTTCTCTTTCGCAGCCTGTAAGGAGGCTCAGGGCAAAGACAACCGTGATGCAGTTCCTCACGAGGCGCCCTCCTTCGATAGACCGAACTGCACTTCGTAGAGCCTCCGATAGATCCCGTCTTGCTGCATCAGTTCGCGATGCGTTCCCTGCTGGGCGATGGCGCCTTTGTCCATAACGATAATCCGGTCCGCCCGCTGAATGGTCGAAAGGCGGTGGGCGATCACAATGGTGGTGCGTCCTACGACAAACTCCTCGATAGCCCTTTGGATAGCCTGTTCGCTTTCCGAGTCGAGGCTCGAGGTCGCCTCGTCCAGAATGAGAATGGCGGGGTCCTTGATGATGGCTCGGGCAATGGCCAGGCGTTGACGTTGACCGCCCGAGAGGTTTGCGCCGCCTTCACCGATGATTGTGTCGTAGCCTTGAGGCAGAGCCTCGACGAACTCGGCGGCTCGAGCGGCTTGGGCGGCTTGACGGACGCGCTCGTCGCTGTACACGGCCTGCCCAAAAGCGATGTTTGCTCGGATCGACTCGTTGAACAAGATAGTGTCTTGCGTGACATAGCTGATCTGTCCGCGCAGGCTGCGGAAGGAAGCGTCGCTGATATTGCGCCCGTCCACGCAGATGGCGCCGGCCGTCACGTCGTAGAACCGCGGGATGAGCTTTACGACAGTACTCTTGCCCGCGCCGCTGAAGCCCACCAAAGCCACCATCTCGCCCTTGCGGACCTCAAAACTGACGCTGTGCAAGATCTCGGCGCCTTTCACGTAGGAGAACGAGACGTTGTCGAAGGTGAGGCGGTCAGTCAACGGCGCAATGTCTACGGCGTCGGTTTTCTCCGTCACCGTAGGTTTTGCGTCGATGAATTGAAAAACGCGTTCGGCGCTGGCAACGCTTGTCTGTATCATGTTGTTTACGACGGACAGCTTGCGCACCGGATCGAGCATAAGGGCCAGGGCTGAAAAGAGCTTCACGAGCTCGCCGCCGCTCATGGATTCGCCGAGCACGCGGGTGGCGCTGAACAACACGAAGGCGACAATGCCCACGACGATGACGATCTCGACCAATGGTCCTACCGCGGCGTCATTGCGCACCATTTTCTCGAGATGGCGCCGCAGTCCTGCCAGTTCATGCCTGGTCCGCTGAATCTCGTAGGCCTCCATACAAAAGGCCTTGACGACAGCAATCCCCTTGAAGGTCTCGTTCGCAACCGTCGCCAAAGAGCCAATCCGTTCGAGGGATTTGCGGACGCTTTTTTTGTAGCGCTTGCCGACGGCGACAATAATGTATCCGACCAAAGGCAAGACGCAAAGACCCACCGCTGTGAGCACCGGATCAACGCTCAATGCGACGCCGAGAAAAAAGACGGCCTTGATTGGCTCGCGCAGCACTTTGACAAATACGCCCGCCAAGCCTCGATTGATCATGAAGATGTCGTTTGTGAATCGGGCGAGGACATCTCCGGATGTCCGCTCCTCGAAGAAGTCGAGCGACAGACCCATAATGTTTTCATACATTTCCTCAGCGAGCGTTACCGAGATATCGGCGCCAATAGCGCCCGCAAAGAACTCTTGGAGGAACCGGGCTCCTGCAGCCACTACGCTGAGGAAAAGTACAACGCTGCAGACCGCGAGCAAGGCCTTCATCGGGCGCTCACGCAAGCCATGGACAAAGGCGTGAATGTTGTCCTGGATATTGCCCTGGGCAAAGGGCAAAGCCTGCCTGACAGGCCCCGGCAGATTGCCCAAGTCTTCAGCTAGGTCCGTGATCTGCTTGTCGACGGCCGTTGCCGAACCGAAGAGAACGTTCACGGCGGCCGCAACGCTGAGAATCATCGACGTGAATGAGACCGCCACTACCAAGGCGAACACTATCGACACGGCGAGTTTGAATTTGTGCCGCATCGCGTAGGAGAAGAGCCTGCGATAGATGCGCCATGTGCTCGTCCGTTTAGCGGTTAGGAGGCGGGGATCGTATTGTGGTTGTGGGCTTGGCTCAAACATGGGCCGATGTGTGAATCCCTTGGCGTGTCTGGAAAGAAAAATCGTAACATAGGCTCTGACAGCACGTCAAAACCCTCGGCCAGGCCGGCGACAAGGCGATTATATCAAGGGGACTGGACGAGACGTGGCTGCCGTGGTATTGATGGAGGCGGGCGAGTCTAGAGAAAGAGCAATTCTTTTGAGGCGTCTCACCGTATATACCGTATAGGATACACGTATTCCATGAATTCTCCTGGGTCTTATGCTATAATTCCACATGCCACGTGTACAAGGATGCGGAGGACCATACAAGCGATCTAAAGCATGGTCAACAGGGACCAATGCCAGGTCAAGCGTGGCCCAAGACGGTTCGAGGATTTATGGAAATTACCGAACAGGGGTGCCATAAGTTGGGTTTTGCAGCAGCTGAAGCACAATATTTGGTTGCAGGACTGCCAAGCATTTGCTATAATCATTTTCGTTGAACAGCGTACATCCTTGACTGCAAACGGGGGACAAAATGAACTTCGCGTCTAAGATGGCCGCGGATCGTCGCCGCGAAATCCTGGGCGTCCTCATGCTGGCGTTAACGACCCTTCTGTTTCTTGCACTCGTAACCGACGGCTGTCAAGGGCATGTGCCCCGTCCGCTTGACCACCTCGGGGAGATTAACAACGGCCTGCGCAAGATCGGCTCTTTTGCGGCTAGCTATCTGTATTTGACCGTCGGTCATGCGGCCCATATTCTCTACTTCCTTACCGGCGTATGGGGAGTGATGTTGCTCCGGCACAAGCCCCTTGATCGCCTTCCAACGCGGTTAGCGGGTCTCGCTCTTTTGGCGGGAGCAGTTGCCGGCCTGCTTCACGTCGACTTAAGCGGTTCCGGAGACAGCTTGGCCGGCGGGGCCATAGGTGCCTTCGTAGCGTATTGGCTCGTGCCCATGTTCGGATTCGCCGGTACGAACATCATTTGCGTTACCATCGCGCTTATCGGGGTACTTCTGGCCACAGAACTCCTCTTCATTCACTTGCTGGCGCGTATCCGCGACGCAGTCTTTATGTTGATGCGGTGGCTGGCAGGACAAGTGGCGGCGCTGGTCGCGGGTCTGCGGACGTTTGTTTTCCTTGCGGTTGAACGTCGCGCTCAGGCACGAAAGAGACGCAGACAAGAAAGAGCAAAGCACGCACGCCTCTACGATGCAGATGTCGCGATGCCAAACAGCGCTCCGCCAAAGGAGTTGAGTGTGCCTGCTTACCTGCGGGAGACCGTTGACGGGGAGCCCGGCGACCTGAGCCGGATACGCGTGCAGGGCGGCGGTGCCTCGAACATGAGCGGGGCTCACAGCCCTTACGGAGCAAAGGCGCCTGAGGAACCTTCCGCTGGGCAGTCTTCTTTGGCGCAGGAGCTGCCGGTTGCGGCCAGACCCGTCAGGCAGGCGGCAGCGTGGACCGCCGATAATACCGAGCCGCCCGACGAGATGATTGGTTGGCCTGAAGGCATGGAAGCGCCTGGGGATTCCGAGGAGGGGCTTGAAGAACAACGGGCGCGCCCTGCAAAACCCTTTAAGAAACCTATGCCGCGCAGGAAGACGCTTGAGCTTGCGGAGTTGCCGCCAGACTATCAGTACCCGAAGCGGTATACGAAACCGCCGATTGATCTGTTCTGCCCTTCGCGTCAGAAGCCCGTTGCAAATCTGAAAGAAAAGTTGCAACGCACAAGCTTACTTCTCGAAGAAACCCTGCGCCAGTACAGCATCGACGCCACCGTTACGGACGTGACGCGCGGGCCGACCATTACCCGGTTCGAGCTCGAACCCGCGCCGGGAACCAAGGTGAGCCGTTTTCTTTCCCTGGCCGACGAGCTGACGCTCGCGCTTAAGGCGCACAGGGTGCACGTCGAGGCGCCGATTCCCGGCAAAGGGCGGGTAGGCATCGAGGTGCCCAATCGCGACCGTGAGGAAGTGGTTGTGCGCGACTTATTCGAGTCGGCTGCTTTTCACGAAAGCAAAGGGGTCCTTACGTTAGCGCTCGGAAAAGACATGGCGGGAGAGGTAATCACGGCTGACTTGGCAAGCATGCCGCACCTTTTGGTTGCAGGCGCCACGGGCGCCGGTAAGACGGTTTGCGTAAAGTCACTGTTAGCGTCTTTGCTTTTCACGAAGGAGCCGGAAGAGCTTCAGCTTATGCTCGTCGACCCGAAGATGGTCGAGTTGTCGATATTCGACGACATTCCTCACCTGATCACGCCGGTGGTCACGGATCCGAAAAAAGCGGCTACGGCGCTGAACTGGTTGATTGCAGAGATGGAAGAGCGGTACCGGCTCTTTGCTCATCTGCGGGTCCGCAATATCGATGTGTACAACGAGAGCGTCGAGAACGGTGAGATCGAGATGACCGGCGCAGAAGGGGGGGACACTGAATCTCTCAACGCGATCCGTAAATTGCCCTACATCGTCTGCGTGATCGACGAGTTGGCGGATCTGATGATGCTGGCGCGAGCGGAGGTCGAGGACGCCATTGCTCGGCTGGCTCAACTTGCGCGCGCGGTCGGGATCCACCTGATTATCGCGACGCAGAGGCCATCGGTGGATGTCTTGACGGGCGTGATCAAGGCGAACTTCCCTGCCCGCGTGTCTTTTCAGGTGTCGTCGCGGGTGGATTCACGCTGCATCCTGGACGAGATCGGTGCTGAACGTTTGATTGGCAAAGGCGATATGTTGTATCTTCCTGCAGGGCAATCAAAGCCTACGCGCATACAGGGGGCTTTCGTGAGCGACGAGGAGACGTTCGCTCTTATTTCTTACTTGAAAAAGCAAGCGCCTCCTCAGTATCGCGATGAGATCGAGCGTTTCGGTAAGAGCGGCGACGTTCCCGGCGATGCGGAAGAGCCGGAGGACGACCTTTTCGATGAAGCAGTGCGGGTGGTTATCGAGACGGGCCAGGCCTCGATATCGATGGTTCAGCGCCGACTGCGCGTGGGCTACACGCGGGCTGCGCGGCTTATCGATATGATGGAAATGAGGGGCATCGTAGGGCCTCACGTCGGCAGCAAAGCGCGAGAGATCCTGGTCGAGTCCTTACCAGAGTAACTGAGAGGTCGCATGGATGCATCAATGTTTCCCGGCGGCATATTGCGCGACAAACGCAAAGAGTTGAAGCTGTCGCTTGACGAAGTGTACCGGAGAACGCGTATTCCTGTCCTATCGCTTGAGGCGCTCGAAGAGGGCGATTTGGGTGGTCTTCCGGCACCTTGCTATGCGATTGGCTTTCTCAAAACTTACTGTGAATTCCTTGAGCTGGACTCGAGTTCCCTGATCGACAGTTACAAAGCCCTGACAAGGCCTACAAGCCGTTTCCTTTGCATATCGCGCAGCAATGCCGAAAGCCAGGGTGGACCGCCCTGGTTCAGCGATGTGGTCACGTGGGGGGCTGTCTGTCTGCTTCTTGCCCTCGGTTGGCTCACCTATGCCGTCGTGTTGCGTCCGACCGCCGATGTTGAGGAGCGGAGCGTCGAGGCTGGCGTCCTTGACATGGTCGTTCCCAATGCCTCGGGGGAGGTTGATTACTAGGCGCTTGTTCCCGAGTGCGTTTCACGGTTCTGTTTGCGGCTGTCCATGCTGTTCATTTACTCGTTTTCCGCGTCTTGCCGGGGGGATGGCGGGAAGCCCTTGAGGCTGTGCGAAGGTCTTCGTTCTGGGCGTACCCAGGGGGCTGTTGTATGATTGCTTGGTTCGTTTGGGGCGCACTGATCTGCTAGAATGCTTTCTCGAGCAGGTGCGAGCCCGTGACTGCCAAGCTCTCGGTTGCCTTTGGCGCTGGTTTCCCACCTGGAGCGATGTGTTAGGACCTCGACAAGGTGGTGCGTGCGATGAATCTTCCCAATCGGCTTACCACCGTACGGGTCTGTATGGTCCCGGTTTTCGTTGTTCTCATGTCCTTCGACAACGTGTACTGCTTTGCCGGTGCTTATCTGGTGTTCATTGCGGCTACAGTAACAGACTACTATGACGGCAAAATCGCCCGCGGGCGGGGCATGGTCTCGAACTTCGGGAAGCTGCTCGATCCCGTGGCGGACAAAGTGCTGATTGCCGCAGCTTTCGTGATGCTCATGGGGCTTCAGGATTTGTGGATACCCGGCTGGACGGTGATTGCCATTCTAGCGCGGGAATTTCTCATTACCGGCGCCCGTTCTTTAGCCGCGAGCGAGGGTCTTGTGATTGCTGCGAACAGGTGGGGCAAGACCAAGACGGTGCTTCAGATGGCGTTTATCTATACGTTTCTGTTCTTGGCCATCGTGGCAAGGGCGCTTGACCACTGGACAGGCTATTCCATTCTCTGTTACCAGCAGTTCCTTTGGTATGCCTCGCTGGCTATGAGCGTGGTTGTGGCCTTGTTCACGGTTTACTCGGGCCTGCAATACGCCCGCTCGAATTGGCGGATGCTTGAACTGGGGAGGCTGTAATGGCCGGAACCGCACCTTCACGCGCCATCATCGACTTGAGCGCCTACAAACACAACCTGGGGGTCGTGCGGGAGCTCATTCCGCGGCAGTCTGCGGTGATGGCCGTCGTCAAAGCGAATGCGTACGGCCATGGCGCGGTCCGGATTGCGAAAGCGGCAATCGAAGCCGGAGTGTCGATGCTGGGTGTTGCCAGCATTCCGGAGGGGGTGGAGCTGCGCCAAGCGGGGATAACGGCGCCTATCCTTGTTCTTGTTCATCCCGCGGAATCGGCTTTGCATGCGGCGATTGAGTTTGGGTTGCGCGTAATGATCTCCGATGTGCGCATGGCCGAACGTTTGGGAGAGCTAGCCAGGCGGGCCAACCGCGTCGTGCCGGTGCACTGCAAGGTAGATACAGGGATGGGGCGGCAAGGCTTCGACCCCGAGGGCCTGCTCAATGATTTGCTTCACCTTACGCGCATCAGCCATATCGACATTGAAGGCATTGCGACCCATTTCCCGGTTGCCGACCAGGCTAAGGAGCCTTTTACGGTCAACCAGATTCGGCGGTTCCGTCACTTATTGCGGCAGATCCAGCGGCAGGGCATCCCGTTCGAGATAGCCCATGCAGCCAACAGCGCGGCCATCGTCAATTACGCGAATGGCGCATTCGACATGGTACGTCCGGGGATCATGACCTACGGCATGTGGCCGTCGGATTCTCCTCGTCGAGGGACGCCGCTGGCGCCTGTGCTTCGATGGGAGACCACCGTTGTTCTCGTGAAGCAGGCCAAGGCGGCGTCTACCATCGGTTATGATCGGGCTTTCACGGCGCCCCGCGACATGCGCGTCGCGCTTTTACCGGTGGGATATGCCGATGGCTACAAACGCGTGTTTTCAAATAGGGCTCATGTGCTTATTGAAGGCACGCGGTGTCCCGTCTGCGGTATGGTGTCGATGGACCAGATGGTGGTTGACGTGAGCGAGTTGCGGGGCGTTGGCCCTGGGGCTGTTGCAACGCTTATCGGCTCGGACGGCAATGAGCAGATCACCGTTCAGGAACTGGCGCAACTGGCCAACACCATCTCCTACGAGATTCTCTCCGGTATAGGTTCACGGGTAGCTCGTGTTTATATTGAGTAGCAAACGCTGGGGCGTCCGGGCGCGCGGCGAAGCAGAACGTTGATGTGAGCGCTTGCTTGGAACGTGCGGGAGGCTTTTGCTATAGTGTGAGTTGAATCGGGTCTGAATTGAGGGAGTTGCAAAAACGGAAAGGAGAGAGATATGGGTACTTTTTTGCTGATTGTAGCGCTGATTGTGGCATTGCTTGACGTATTTGGAGTCCTGGACATCTTCTAGGCCCGGGTACAAGGTGCTCAGGGTGGATGCGCCAGAGTGCTCTAGACCGGAGGTTGAGGGCAAGGTTGCACTAGACATCCGCAAAGGCATTTTGGTATAAGAACCCTCAAGGAGGCTAAAGGCCATTTAGTTTGATCCTGAGGAGAAGGAAGGGACAAACAAAATGCTCTGGTTGCTTATGTGGGTTGCTACGTTCCTTGAGCTTGTGATGGTGATACGCCTTCTTGTACGAGCGTTTTTTGGCCTCGACGCGTGGTAGCGTTGTGGTCTAAAGACAGACTGAAGGTTGTTGGGGTCGTTTACTAACGTAAGGAAAGGAGAAACAGGATGCTCTGCTTGCTCGCGTGGATTCTGATCATTCTTGAGCTCGTAGGCGTGACCGGCTGGCTTTAGGCCGAGGGCTTGAGAGCTAGAGAACTGGATTGCGTGGGCCGCTGGGGTGTTGCCATGGCGGCCCTCTTATTTTGCCTGCCTTTCAGTGTCAGCGTTTCGAGGCGCTGTCATCCTTGGACGGAAGCAGCCGCCGGCAATGCCTATCTACTATATTGACGGATATAACGTCGTCTATCACGCATCCGCCCTTCACGCTGTGCCCCTCTCCGATTTCGAGGCAGGTCGCGACCGTCTCGTTGAACTTGTAACGCGCTTCAGCGTCGCCACCGGCTCTCCCATCAAGGTTGTGTTCGACGGGAGCGGGAGACGGGCAGAAAACGGCGCCGTCGCCTCCCTTGCCGCTGGAGTGGAGGTCCTTTACTCTCCAGGCCACCAGTCGGCTGATGCGTTGATCGAGCGTGAGATCTATCTGCTTGCCAATCGCGGTGACGTGATCGTGGTCAGTGGCGACCGCGGGCTGCGGGAGCTGTGCCGAGGGTTGGGCGCCATGGTGATGAGCTCAGACAATTTCCTTGAGACTGTGCGCGAGACGCTCGGCCGTGCACTGCTCGAGCAGACGCATCGGCAGAATAGCGCCAACATCGAACGGTTGGAAGATCGTCTTACGCGGGAAGAACGTAACCACATCGAGCAACTCAAGAAACGCCTTCCATAGAGTCCCACGTCCCTTTGGCCCCGCAGACATTCGTCGCGCGAAACGTCACACGTGCCCTGATAGACTTCACAGGTTGGCTGTTCACTCAATATGAGAAAGCGCCGCTTCCAAGAGCGGCGCTCCAACGTTCGGTGCATTTTTCAGGATCGGCTCTAGCTTGTTAGGACTCTTCCTTGGGTTCCTCGACGCGTTCTTCACTGTCGCCGCCGTTTTCCTTGCTGTCCTCGGCGGAATCAGAGACGGCATCGGAAGGTGCCTCACCGGTCACAGGTTCGGGAGGGGCTTCGGCTTCAGAGCGTGGTTCTTCGGCTTCCGGCTGGGGCAGCTTGTCCTGCATACTTTCTTCGGCCTTCGCCTTTTCGGCTTCTTCCTGTGCCCGGAGCTCGGCCATCATTGCGTTCGCCGCTTCGCTGAGGGTCTGACCAGCGGACAGGAGTGAACGCGGCACCGCATCGCCAAGGGCTTCGCCAATGCTGATCGCATTGCTGGCGCCGCCTTGGCGGTGCTCCGCCTCCGCCGCGATCTCCATGTCGCGCCGATACTCGCGGATGCTTAGCCCGATCTTTCGTTCCGAAGGGTCAATGCTGATCACTTTGGTCCAGACTTTGTCGCCTACTGAGACGACTTCTTCCGGCTTTGTGATGCGCTCTTCGGACAGCTCGCTCACGTGGATAAGGCCCTCGATGCCGTTTTCCATACGTGCGAAAGCGCCAAAACTCACAATCTTGGCGATCTCGACCTCGACGTGCGTGCCGATGGGATGCGCCTCGACCACTTGCTGCCACGGATCTTCCTCGAGTTGCTTAAGTCCGACGCTTATTTTCTCATTGTCGGGGTCGATGCTCAGGATTTTGACGTCAATTTCCTGATTCTTCTGGAGTACATCCGAAGGATGCGCCACTTTTTTGGTCCAGGACATGTCGCTTACGTGGAGCAACGCGTCAATGCCTTCCTCAATCTCGACAAAAGCGCCGTAGTCCGTGATGTTGCGCACAGTGCCGCGAACGGTTGAGCCTGCCGGATAGCGCTGTTCCATGCTCCGCCATGGATTGGGCTGCGTCTGTTTGAATCCAAGAGCGATCTTCTCCGCTTCGGGATCGACACTGAGGACCATCACGTCTACTTCTTCATCCAGCGATACGACCTCGCTGGGGTGCCGGACCCGGCGGGTCCAGCTCATTTCGCTGACGTGCACCATGCCCTCGATGCCATCCTCAAGCTGTACGAACGCGCCGTAGTCCGTCATGCTGACCACTTTGCCGCGCACCACGCTGCCTACGGGATACCGTTCGGCGGACGACCGCCACGGATTCTCAGTTTTTTGCTTCAGCCCAAGGCTGATCCGCTCTGTGTGCCGATCGAAGTTCAGGACCACTACCTCGATGCGCTGACCGACGGAGACCACATGAGACGGATGTTTGACACGGCCCCAAGACATGTCAGTCACATGGAGCAGACCGTCAATTCCGCCGACATCGACGAAAGCCCCAAAGTCCGTTATGTTCTTGACCTCGCCTGGAATGATCTGCCCTATCTCGATGGTAGCCAACAACTTGGCTTTCTCGCCTGCCCGTTGCTCTTCGAGCAGTTTGCGCCGGCTCACTACGACGTTGCGACGCCGTTTGGTGAGCTTGATGATCTTAACCTCCATGGTCTGGCCGATGTAGCGCTCGAGGTCGCTTGTCGGCCGCCAGGTAAGCTGGCTCGCGGGCATGAACGCATCGACTCCGATGTCGACCTTGAGCCCGCCTTTGACCCGGCGCATAATCCGCCCCTCAATCACGCCGTCTTCCTCGTATACCTTCTGGATATGGGTCCAGTTCTTAATCTTGTCCGCCTTGATCTTGGATAGGATGGGCATCCCGTCCTCGTCTTCCGGCTCATCAATAAAAACGTCAAACTCATCGCCCGGATGCACTTCATTTGGGTCGATGAATTCCCCTATAGGGATCACGCCTTCGCTTTTGTAGCCGATATCGACGAGTACAAAGTCATTGGTGACTTCGACGACTTTGCCGTGGACCACTTCCCCCTCGCGGAAATTGCGCATGCTTTGGTCGTAAAGCGCTTCCATTTCTGCCATCGAAAACTGGTCGGGCGGGGAATCCAGGTCTGTTGTCACTTCGGGGGGAGGTGTTACAGCCTCGAGATTATTAGGCGCCGGTTGTTGTGCTTCTTCAGCACCTTGTTGTTCCAGGTTGTTTTCTTGTGCCATACGGTTTCCAAAGACCTCCAATCATAGGATTTGCCTTGTCCCAAAGGGACAGACGGTAGAGTATAGCGGCCAAAACCCAGTCAGGTCAAACCCCCGGCGTCCGCTGGGTAAATGCAAAGTAGAAATGTCCGCGTCTACGCAGGCCTGGCAAAGGGAAAGTAAGAAGGTCCATAGACGCGGGCGCCCTTCGTTCTGTTTTCTGCAACGATTTCATAGTCGTTGTTTTGCCGGGTAGGGCCGCAGCATGATAAGCTCGGTTTCGCGGAGTCGCAGGCGGGGCGTTCCAGAAAGGCTGTTTGTGACCAAGCCATGTGTACTAGCGAGCGAGGCGGCCTCTTTGTCGCTCAAGAAGCGCGTGGGCAAACTGCGTGGAACGAGTGAGAAAGCCCGCCTCGAGGATGTCGACGGCATCCACGATATGCGAGTGGCGTCGCGCCGGCTGCGCGCCGCCTTGCGCGAGCACAAGGCCGTCTTTGGGAAAAAGGCCTATGCCGATTTTCAGACCCGTCTGCGCGGAGTCACGTCGTCCCTCGGCAAGGCTCGCGAGCTTGATGTTTGCCTTAGCCTTCTGGAAGAGCGCAGAAGACAGGTCCACGGCGCCCCCCGGCACGGTGTGGTGCATCTTGTCAAGAAGCTCCGCGCGTTGCGGAAAGCTGAGTCCGAGAAGGTGATTGCATCCGCAATTTCCGTTAGCACGCCTGAATTCAACCGCGCCCTGATCGACATCTTCGAGAGCATTGCGCCCTGCAAAGAGTGCTATCTTAAGGCCGCAGCCCGCCGTCTCACCAAGGGCTATGGCCGTCTGAGGAACCTTTATTCGCTTTGGACAAGCGCTCCTGCTGAGGACATCCTCCACCGCATTCGCGTGCGTTTCAAGAAGCTTCGGTACGCCTGCGAGGTCTACGCGCCCCTCTATGGAAGTGAGATGGACGCGTTCCTCGTGCAGCTCAAGAATGCCCAGGAGGTATTGGGCGCTTGGAACGACCAGCGGATATTGCGCAACTACGCGGCGGCGGCTGTCGATGGAGCGCCTCCTCGCGCTCGCGAGGGAATTCCGGTGCTTGTCGAGGCCATCGACCGCGATATCGAGCGCCTTATCGAGCAATTTCATGCCAGAGCGGAAGCCTTTTTCGGCCTGGACCAGGCGGAGCGGACCGTCGCTTTCCTGGGCGCGCCTGTCATCGGCTGCTGCCGCACAAAGGATTTCGACAGAACGGTCCTGGACGCGATCGCGTAGATGGTTTTTTCACGGGCATCGCGGGAAACTCGAGCAACAGGTAAGGATCTTCGATGAGTCAGTGGACGCTTCTTTGCTTTGCAATCGGGATAGCCTTTTACTTTTCATGCCCATCCGCCTTTGCGGGCGTCGAGCTCAAAGTGATGTCCTTTAATGTCCGTCACGGTACAGCGGATGATGGCGAGAACGCTTGGGCGCACCGGAAAGACATCGTGGCGGGCGTTCTTCGCACGTACGAGCCGCACGTGTTCGGCGCGCAGGAATGCCTGGATTTTCAGGCTGACTATATCTGTGAGGCGCTGCCTCGGTACAAGTGGATCGGCCTGGGACGCGAGGCCGACTGCACGGGCGAGACGACCGCCCTTTTCTATGATGTGCGCGTGCTGAGACCCCTTTCCTCGGGCCACTTCTGGCTATCTGAGACGCCGGATGTGCCGGGATCGCGGTCCTGGTCCACCCGGTGTACCCGGATGGCGACTTGGGCGCGTTTTTACCATATTCCGAGCCAACAGGCGTTCTATGCCTTCAATACGCATTTCGACCATGCGAGCGAGACGGCGCGTATCGAGAGCGCCCGGCTTCTGCTCCGCCGCATCCAGGATATTGCCGCCGGCGCTCCCGTAATTGTAACGGGGGATTTCAACGCCCTTGCATGCAAGAGCGAACCCTGGAGCATCCTGACAGGCGGCGGACTGTCCGATGCGTGGCTGGTAAGTGCAGCGACGAGAGGTCCGGCCCATACGTTCGGGGACTTCAAAGGCCCGTGCCCAGATAGAGACGACCGCATCGACTGGGTGTTGACGGGGGGCGCAGCACGCGCAACATACTGTGAAACGGTTGCCTACGAGGAGGACGGACGGTATCCTTCAGACCACTACCCGGTGTTCGCGAAGGTCGTTGTCGGGGATTAGCGACGGCGCAGCTTATGCTGCGCATTTGACTTGGTGCGGGAGCGCACCGGATACTTGAGATTCGGGCCATGTCTGATCACAGCTCGCAATGGATTGAATGAGCGCGGCCGACAACACGTCTGATTGTAGAACCGAAGCAGCCTGGAAGGAAAACCATGATGAAGCGTAACGTACCTCTCTTTTTCACCTTGCTCGTCGCATTGGGCGCTGCCGCGCTAGGCGGGTTTCCGGCCTTCGCCTCAGATGAGAAGCCCGCGCCGCCCGACGGCAAGGTAGAGCTGGAACTCGAGCTGCCCGAGCCGTATTACGGGGGCACGCCCCTCAACTATTTCAGCCCCAATCTTGAAGAGCGGTCGTTTAAGAAGCGTCCTCCTTTCTATGTGCCCCAGGGTGCGGCAAATCTGGCGAAGGGCAAGGCTGTGACCAGCAGCGCGACCAAACCGCTGGCAGGCAAGCTTGAGCTCATCACGGACGGCGATAAGCGTTATTTCGAGAAGGGCGTAGTTGAACTGCCGGAAGGCGTGCAGTATGTCCAGATCGACCTGGGCGTCCCGAGCGAAATATATGCCGTGCTCTTGTGGCATTACCACGCAGCCGAGCGCGTTTACTTTGACACCATCGCGAAGGTCGCCGAGGACAAAGACTTTACTCAGGGCGTCAAGACGGTTTTCAACAACGACCACGACAATTCCTCTGGTCTCGGGATTGGCGAGGATAAGGAGTATATCGAGTCGTATCAGGGCAAACTGATCGATGCGGGCGGTGTGAAGGGCCGTTACATCCGGCTCTACAGCAACGGCAACACTACCGACGAGAAAAACCACTACGTCGAGGTCGAGGTCTACTGCAAGCCGGTGGAGTAACATTTTCCCATGGCCGTTGACGCCGCGCCTGAACTTGAGGAAGCGTCCAGGACGCGAGCTCCGTTCGGGCAAACAGTGTATCTCGTTGTGCTTGTCTTGGTGGCTGCCGGCGCCGCAGGGTTCCGGTTGCCCCTACTTTCCGGGCGCCCCATGCATGGCGACGAGGCAAACGAGGCCCACAAGGCAGGCCGCCTCATTGACGACGGTTTCTATCGCTATGACCCGAAAGATCACCACGGGCCGACCCTCTATTACCTGACCCTTCCTGTGGTCTGGTTGACGGGCACGCAGTCCTTCGCCGACAGCACCGAACAGACGTTCCGCATCGTACCAGCGCTCTTCGGCATTGGGTTGGTGCTGCTACTGTGGCTTTTGCGCAGGGACCTGGGTTACGGTGCAACATTGGGAGTGGCGATCCTGACCGCCGTATCGCCTGCGATGGTGTTCTACAGCCGGTATTACATCCAGGAAACGCTCCTGGTGTTCTTTACCTTCGCCGTTATCGCCTGTGGCCAGCGCTATCTTGAGGTCCGCAAGCTGCACTGGGCGCTGCTGGCGGGCGCATTTCTCGGCCTCGCACAAGCCACGAAAGAGACGGCCGTGCTGGCTTGGGCCGCGATGGCCGGCGGCCTTGCGCTGACGTTTTTTTGGGCGCATTGGCGGCGCATCCCTTTCCCCGTCAAGCAGTACTGGCGCGCGCGGGACCTCTTGGCCGGGGCTGCTGTGGCCGTTATCGTAGCGGGTCTCTTTTATTCCTCTTTTTTCAGCAATCCTCGAGGGCTTTTCGACGCGTTCCACGCTTATGTCTACTATCTTGACCGGGCGGGCGGCGCCGGTCTCCATGACCATCCCTGGCATTTCTACTTACGGCTTCTAGGCTATGTCCGGTATCCATTGGGTCCACGGTGGAGCGAGGGGTTCATCCTTGCATTTGCAACTGTCGGCGCCGCCTTCGCCCTGTTCGGGTCGCGCAGAGTCTTTCCGGCATTTGTTGCCTTTTTCGTGGTGTTGTTGACTGTGTTTTACGCGGCAATCCCGTACAAGACGCCGTGGTGTGTTTTGAGCTTTCTCGAGGGGATGATTCTGCTCGCGGGATACGGCATGGCGGCGTTGTACAAGCGGGTGCGCCTTCGATGGGTACGCGCTGTTAGTGCATTGCTTTTCGCCGCGGGCGCCGCGCATCTGGGCCTCGAGGCCTATCGGGCCAGTTACGTTTATGAGGCCGACCCGCGCAACCCGTACGTTTATGCCCACACATCGAGCGCATTGATGCGCCTCGTGGATAGGATTGAGGATCTCGCTGCCGTGTCGCCCAAGGGCAAGGCCATGCTAATCCGGGTCATCGAGCCTACCGGGGATTATTGGCCCCTGCCCTGGTATCTGCGGCGTTATACGCGGGTCGGTTATTGGAACGCCTCGCCGGATGATGCGGATGCGGATGTGGTCATCACATCTCCCGCGGGCCAGTCGGCAGTCGAGGCGGCCCTCGAGGGTAATTACCAGGTCGAATATCAGGGCCTTCGGCCCGGCGTGCTCCGCATCGTGTACATTCAGAAAGACCTGTGGGATGCCTTCATCGCCACCCGGCGTTGAGGGCGGCCGAGCTTCCATAGCCGCTATAGGTCGCAAGAGATAGGGCCAGGCTACGGCGGTTCCGCGATGGTCAGCCTCCGGCCATCAAGCGGAAACCCTTGCGGATGGCGCACCACGGTTTGCTGGTTGTGATCGAGAGGGTTCGGCCTTTCACTGCCAGGTCGATGGCCGGGGTCTCAGCGTAGCCGAAGTAAGCGTTGCCAGTGTGTGACGTGTCATGTTCGACCCAGGTAAGGGGAATGCTCTCGCCATCAATCGTCAGCGTGTAGGCGTTCTCGAGATCGGTCCCGGCAGCTGACCCCTCGCTGTGCCGGAGTTCGAGGCGGATCCGGTACTTCCCCTCGACCCGGGCCAGGTGGGACCAGGTCACTGTGCCGGGTTCGACAAGCCATATCGCGTTTTCAGCGTTGTTGTGCAGCCCTTTGACTATTCCCCCGCTATGCACCACGCGCGCCTCGCACCGTTCGACGGGGCGTCTCGGGGCTGCCAGCAATGCGCGCAATGCGCCGGACGCGGCCTCTTCGAGTCGAAAGTGGACCCGCTGTTGCTTCGGTCCTATCTGGGCAGTTTCCTCGACGATCCAGGGTTGCCCGAGTCCAACAGCGGCGATGTCAGGGCGCAGGTCGGGGTCGATCGCGTGGAAACGCAGAACCAGCCCGTAGGGATCGGGATCCCCTTCGTCGGTGCGATCCGTTAGGACGATGTTTGCAGCGGGTTCTGCGTACACGTCTGCTAGCAGCAAGACTGCGCCGTCCCGATCCGCGAACGCCAGAGCCGGATTGGCGGGATGAAGGGGTTCGAGCAGGGATTGCCAGAGCCTGGCCGTTGGCGCCGTAGTGTAGATCCTGGCGCCCCAGGTCATGCTTTTGTTCCAGGTGTAGTTGGCCTCGGGGGGAAAGGGGAAATGACGCCGGAGCAGGCGGTCCTCGAGCAAAGCCGTCAGTCCTGACACCGACCAGCGATCGGCGTTGAGGATGGCGAGTTCCGGTGTGAAACCAGGCCCCGTTTGCTCGAGCGTGATGGTGAATGCCAGGTTCGGCGTGATGGCGATACTGCCGTATTCAGCATCGAGCTGAATTGTCCCGTTGTGTTCCTTGGATTCCCGCCACGGACCGGGTCCGGCTTCTATCGTTGCGATAAGCCTGCCGCAGCGCACATGGATGCCGTCTCCCGCCGCTTTGACTACAAGGGCTTCCTGTGTTGCCGGTTCGACAAGGGCCTCGCCTGGAAAAGCGGGTTGAGGCATGTTGCCGGCGGGCGGTTGACCTATGCGCAAGAGCGCGGTCTGATAGGGTGCCAGCTCGATTTGGAAGGCGCCGTGCTCAACAGCCCATTGTAGGCCCGAGACGCCGTCGTAGACGCGCGTTCCATCCGCGATGTTCAACGCTGCCGGCAGGGAGACGGCGCCCGACACCGTCTCGCCGGAGAGGTTGGACAGGCCCAGCGCATGCGCATTGCCGTGGCTGCGCAGGCACGTGAAGACATCGGGCGCGAAATCGATTGCGAAGTAATCGGGCTCGCCGGTTGCGAACTCGGGGATGCGCCGGCGCGCCCAGTTCATGGTCCTCAGCGCGTCGAAAGACCCGATTTCCTCCTCTTGGTACATCATGGGGATGCCGGGCGTCATCAGGCAAACCCCGTATAATGCACGGGCGAGACCGACGCCGTAGCGCAGGTGCACGCGGCCCGACTCGGCCACCGTGTCGTGGTTGTTCAAGGTGCGGATGATACGGGCGCCTTCCGGATAACCGCCTCGCTCTTCCTCAAAATAATCGCGTATACGGGACGCCATGGCCGCGGGGTCGTGCTTCATCCCGGGGATCTCCCGCGAGAGCATCATCCACGTGCCGTGACCATAGCCGAGCGGCGTTACGCCAAAATGCTCGGCTGTATTGAAGTTCTCTGGCAGGATAACGGGATCCGGCGTACCTTCCTGCAATCCCTGGCGGATGGCTTCGAGCATTTCGACGGAACCTGCAAGCGTCGAGAACGAGGCATGGTTAGTTCGCGGTGATTTCCAGTTGGGGCCGCTCCCGTCAGCGACATCGACCCGCACGCCGATCATGCCATAGCGTTGGGCAAGCAGGACGCAGGCCTGGCGCATCACTTCTTGCCATTCCGGCGAGGAGTAGTCCATGCCGCAGCCGCCCCAATTGCGTTGCGGGGTTCCGTCGCGCTTGTAGGTCCACCACGATTCCAGCGCTTGAGCCTGAATGGAGTGACCGCCATGGGGGACCACCTCGCCCATTACCTTGATGCCGTGTCCGTGAAGTGCATCGATAAGCCGTTCAAGCGCTTCGGGCCCGCCCAGAATCGCGTCCACCTCGAGTACGTCGAGGGGATCGTAGAGATTCCAGCCGCCAGTCATGGGATCAGGCGGCGTTTTATGCTTGTGGACGGCCTGCAGCCAGACGGCGCTGATGCCAAGGTCGTAGAGATAGTCTGCTTGGCGGGCGAGGCGGTCAAACCCTCCGACATCGCTGAAGCGCGAGTCAATGTGGCCGCCTGCGTTGAACTCGTAGAGGACCATGTCGTTAAGCCAGTCCGGTTCTTGCTCAGGGACGTGCAGATCGATGGCGCGGTACCACCGCTGGGCCTCCGTGCGGAATCCTTCGCGTCCGTTCTGGGCCAGCCATACGCCCTGCGACCCGATGACGGCGTGCTGCCCAGGTTTGAGCCGCCAGCAGGAATCGACAACATGAGCCGGATTGCCGCTTTCATCCTCGCGGATGTGGTAGAAATCCGTGCTTCCCCGGTAAGCGAGGCATAGGGAACCGCCTTGGGCCGTTTCCGCCATCCAGAAGTAGCGCGGGTTCCACTTGGCGGCCTCCGGCGTGATTGCCGGCGCGATACGCATCGTCGCGCGGAGCAAATCCTGGGTGTTTCCGCTTGTGTTTGTATACGTCAGCGTGCGCAACCATGCGTTCTTGCCCATGGCCGGGAAAGGCTCGAAACGGTCAACAAGCCGACCTTTCTCCGCGTTGTAGACAACCTCGAACGGGGTTCCCTTGGTTTTTGCTTCAGCAACCGTTCCGGAATCTTCCAGCAGCGGTTCGTCGTCCACGACGACGTCGACTGCATAACCGTGGCCTCGGCCAAGCAGTGCAAGACCTGCGTGCTCGGCCATGAGCCAACCCTCTGAAACCATCCATTCCACGTTTGCATCCTCCGCGCATGTCGAGAAAAGAATAAAGATACCTATGGCAGTTGCAGTTGGATTCACTTATCAACCTATTCTCTGAAGATCTTCGAGGACTCATTTGATTCTATGCCGCCAGCATAGTACACGAGATGCGGCATCTTCCACTGGGGAAGGAAATGGGGGAAGGGGCTGGATGTCGAGAGGAGAGCGATTCGGGTACCGTCGAGAGGGGGTGGTCTTAGACCGGCTATTATAGTATTTATCATAATTTATATCTCCTTTAATGGCGTTTACACCGTAATACCCGAAATAAATATTCATTTTACTTGACGTATGCCCTGTTTCAGTCTACAATTCATAGAGACTGTTTCTATCCTGTCGGGGGAGTGGAGCTTGGGTCATGGGACTGTCTTTTGAATCGCTTTGCGTAACGGTCAACACCGCACTTGTTGAATGGGAACAACAGGCCGCCGCTGCAGCGGAGCGCCTCAAGCAAGACGTCTCGGGTTTGCGAAACGGGCTTGACGTGCTTGACGAGGCTCTAGCGGAGAACGGGGCCGGGACAGTGCAGTTGCTGGCTGGTCTGCGGGGCAATCTCGAGGCCATGCGGGAATCCTATGCCGCGCAGGTCGAGGCGCTGGAAACGGAGCGGGATCGCCGGATCCAGCTCGAGAAGACGGTCGCAGAGAATGCAGACGCGGTTCAGGCGGCCAAGCAGCGGGTAGTGCAGCTCGAGCAATCGGCCCAGGAACACGAGGACCGCGCCTTGGAAGCAGCGCAGCGGGCGGCGCAGGCGGAAAAGGCCTTTGCGGATCTCCAGGACGCTGCGGCCGCGGCGAAGCGGCGTGTTGCCGAACTCGAGTTGCGCGTCAAGGAGTACGAGAGCGAAGCGGAGATAGTGGAGGCGCAGGCGGTGAATCTGGAGGAGGGTCAGATTCGGCTTGAGCAGAAGGCGCAGGAGCTTGAAGAAGACCTTGCGCAGCGCTTGGCCGAATTGAACACGGCGCGGCTCGAGTTGAACGCGGCGCGCGAAGAGCTCGAGGCGATGAGGCCCGTGGCCGAGAACGCCGCTGAAACGGGACGGCGTCTCGAAGAAGCGCACCGGCGCGCGCAGCTTCTGACGGAGCGTTTTGAACAGGAGACGGCAAACGGCACGAAGGCGGCGCTTGCCCAGCAGTTTGCCGAGGCCTTGCAGCAAGTTGAGCAGGCTCAAGCGCAGCTTGAGGCGCTCAAGACGGAGAACGAGGTGCTGCGCCGTTCGCGACGCGAATGGGAGGGGCGGTCCAGAAATGTGGGGACAATCCTCCTTGATGCTGGCGTGATTACGCAGGACCAATTCGATGAAGCGGTGACGCGTCAGAAAGGGAATCCCGGGAGGTCACTTGCACAGGTGCTTATTGAGGAAGGTTTTGCCAGCGCCGAGCAGGTAGCGCAGGGTGTCGCCAGCCAACAAGGGGTGCTCTACATACAGCTTGACGCGCAAGGGGTCGAGCCGGAGGCTGCCGCCTTGCTGCCGGGGCGGATAGCCCATAAACACTGTTGTATTCCACTGCGCGCGGATCAGAACCATCTGGTTCTTGCGATGGCCGATCCCTTGAACCTGATTGCCATCGGCGACGTTGAGCACGCGACCAAGCGGGGCGTCAGGCCGGTGGTGGCGCCTATGCCTGCGATTGAGGCGGCGATAGCCCATTACTACAATGGGCACGGGAACTGATCGGCAGGGCGCAAAACCGTGAGCTACGGTGCGGGGGATCTCCTCGTAAGACGCAGCTGAACCACCTCGCCTGGTATGAACAGCCCGGAGGGGACGTCGCTGATGAGCACCGGCATCCCCCATTGCGGGACAAGGGGGGTGCGCCAGAGCCGGGCCGGCATTTCCTCGACATGGAGCGACACCCGTGATACGGCGGTGTTGATCTCGATGTGCGGCTCGAGGCGCGAACGGAGATCGACGGGGGCGCCGGGCTCGATGCTGCGTCCCGCCTTTTCGTCGACATATGCGACAACGCGTTGAGACCGGTCGTCGGCGATCATCACGATGGGGCTGCCTGCGAGGACTGTCTGGCCCGTGCGGCACAGGACGGCGCTGATGTGCCCTGATACGGGCGCTTTGAGGGCGAGCTGCAGGCGTTGGTCCTTGAGTTGGGCAATGCGGGCTTCCTGAACGCGGATCTCCGCCCTGAAGGGCTGTAGGAATGGGTCCAAAGGAAAGGTGGATTCTGCGTCTTTCTCGCGCTCGCTCCTTCTTTGAATGGCTTCGTCAAGACTTCTGCGTGCGACGGCAATGGCAGCCTCGTTTTCCAGGATTTGCTTTTCGAGATTCGCGTACTGAAGGCGCGCCTCATCATAAGCGGCCACGTCGATAAGCTGTTCCTCGAGCAGCTGTTTCTGGCGATTGAGAAGGATTTCGAGACGTTGCAGCGCGACGCGGTCCGTTTCCTGGCTAACTTGACGGTCGAGCAGGTCAAGCCGGGCCTGTTCCTCATTGACGACGAACTGCCGGAAGTCATTTAGGTTTTGGGCTTGAGCGAGCGACTGCTCGACGACCAGGCGCTGGTTCTCAGCGGCGAGGGACGCCTCGAGACGGCTCAGTTCGGACTCCGCAATCCGCAGTTCGCCGGCTACCTCTGCGTCGTCCATCAAACCGATAAGTTGTCCCTCCTTAACCGGGTCTAGTAGGTCTACGCCGATGCTCTGAAGAGCGCCGTTGACAAGAGGAGCCACGGCTACTTGGCGCAGCTCGACGACGCCCACCGCATCGACGCGGTAAGCCTGCCGTTCGAGAAGGAAACCGGCCGCTGCGATAGCTGCCAACCACACAACGAGCGGGAGATACCGGCGCCGCCAGAACCGCAGCCTGCGGGAGAAAGACCTGCCCGGTGGTTGCTTCCAACCAGCGCCCATCATACTTCAGCCTGTTCTTCTTGAAGCACGAAGGTTATGTTCGATAGCCCAGGCGTTTGCCGCAGTGCTTCAACCATGTTGTCCGCACGCTCCGGGTCGCGCATGATCAGACGGTAGGAGGTCTCGCCGTAGCCCTCGTCGTGGAACCGTTGCGATACGAGGTTTGCCGACCGGCAGTAGCGGTGCAGTATCGCCTGTATGGTTTCCGGATCGACGGTGGATGCATCCATCTGAAACCGCACGAAACCGTCGCCGGTCCTCAGGCTCCCGAACTGGGCCCAGTGCAGGTAGAGCAAGACAAGGCAAAACAGCGCCGTGCCCAGCACGGCCAGGTGATGGCTCCCGGTGCCTGTAGCCATGCCGACGACCAGGGCGAAGAAGACGAAGGCCATGTCCCGCGTGTCCTTCAGGATGTTGCGGAACCGGACGACGGCCAAGGCGCCGATGAGGCCGAAGGCAATGACGATGTTGTTGCCGATAACCATCATGCCTAAGCAGATGATGATGGTCAGGAGGATAATGGACTGGACGAATGCGCGTGAATAAGAAAGCCCGGCATGGGTGTACATGTAGATCCATGCAGCGAGTTGGCCTAACACAAAGGCAAGCAGCAGGCCCAGTATGGCCTGTTCAAGGGCGAGGCCGCTCGCGCCCAGTTGACCACTGGACGAGAGTTGGTTCAGGAGTTCCATGGTGCGGCACGCTCCTTGTTGCCCCCAACTGGAATCCCCGCGCGTTGGACGGCCTTCACGCACGCGACGTATTTGGCAAAAGAGCCGCGCCTGAGATTGAGCCGTTTGATGAGGTGAGAGACCCACAACGGGAACCGGTTGGTAAACTTCACCTCGAGGAGGACCGGAACGGCATTCACCTCGAACCACCGTTCGGTATTGGACCAGAGGTCCGGGCGGTAGACCGGGGAGGCTAGGCAACGGACCTGTCGATCAAAGGTAATGCGGACCGGCTCCTCCAGGTCGCTGACGTACGCCTCGCGGTCATAGCGTACCGTCACACGCGGTGCAGCCCCGAGGGATTCAGCCAAGGCGCGAAAACGGTGGAGGTTCTCGATGTCTTGCGTGTCGCCGGGCTCGGCAAGGACCTGCCTATCAGCGAATCCGCCATCGAGCAGGGAGGCGACCGAAGGTCTGCGTACGAGAGCGCGGTCTTTCTGGATAATCCGGTTTATGCGTCGCTTGATTTCGAAAAAGACGGGTGCGTCCTCGGCGTCCGAGTATGCGCGGATCCGCAGTTTGAACCGGTTTGATTCGCCCCGTTCACTGCTCCAGAACGTGTGAAGAGATGGGCTGTCGAAGTAAAGGCTCGTGACGCTATAGGCGGCGCCATGCGCGTCCGGGCGAACATAAGGGCCGATATAGTCTTTTGCCGCCTCGGCCAAGAGTTCGCTTACCAGGTATTTCGCCTCGAAGCGTTGCGTAAACGCGGGCTCGTGCGCGCTCGTGCGTGGAAACGGCTTTACCATGGCCAAGATTCCACTTTGTCGACGCCGGTCTTGATCCCTTGGGCGTCCCCGTCCCTGTGAAGAAGGCCGCCGGACGCCCAACCGCCCCCGTTGCCCGCCTCTGTCTTAATCGCGACTGGGAGGCCTAGAGCAGCGTTGATCACAAGCTGGACATCCAGTGCGTTTACACTCTCGTCAAGGTTGACGTCTGCCACGAAGTCGCCAATATCAAAGCCTAACGCTGCATTGATAACCAACTGCACGTCGAGGGCGTTGACGGAACCGTCCTGGTTGATGTCGCCCACGGCGTACTTGCCTACCTCGAACTCGATGTGGAGAACGGGCGCAGCGCTGTCATTTCCATAGTTTTGCGCGCTTCCATCCCAGGAGGAGGCGCGCCGCACCCCGCTGCCCGTCAACAGCATCACAATTGCGTTTCCGCCGTCCCAACCGGGCTTGGCGACAACTTCTTGCAATACGGCGGACAGGTCGGGCGTCTGTTGGGCGGCGTCCCGTTCTCCGATGATTGACCAGGCCGGCGGCGCCCATGAGACTGTTTCGGAGGTGACACTACGGGACGAAATATCAAACGCGGTCGAGGAGAATGCCGGCGGTGAACTGGTCGCTTGGGCGCACAGCACGATACTCGAGTGGGCTGCGTCGACCGCCGCAGCAGAAAACTGCAGATAGGCCCGGGTGATCTCGGCGCGGCGGGGAACGCCCACGTCTGTGAAGCGCAAGCCGACGGTTTGAGCGCCAGACGGACCGTCTGTCAACTCGAGGATGAGATCGTCCAGGTCTACGCCGCCATCGGGGCTTTCTTCCGCGTCGTCTTCGGATGAGTGAACCGGAATGTGGACCATAGGTTCTACGGCGCCTGAGAGAGGCGGATAGCTCGGCATGGCGCTTGTCCAGTTATGTGGCTCATTGCCAAACTGGTCGAGCCGGACCCGCTGCAACACCAGCCCATTGCCATCTGCGGGGGCCCAAGGCTGTTCGTCGTCGTAGTCGACCTCGTCCATGATGATGTAAAAGACCATAGCCGTCTCGAGTTCGGGTGCGTCGGGCCATTCGAGCGTGATGCGTTCGCCCCCGTTGCTCAGGGCAGCCTCGCCGTCAGGGGAAGCATTTCCAAAGGGGCCGAGAACGGTCACGTCGGCGGGCACGTCATAGACCGCAAGGAAGTCGGCAGGCTCGCAGTTCACGATGAGCAGGCGTTCCCCGGGTCCTACCTCGACGCCCTGCTCGAAGACGAAGCCGATGCCGCTTATCACGTAGGTGTTGGCCGGGTTGCCGCCAGGCGCCGTGTCCCATAGCGAGACAACCTGGTCCGATATATTGGTTAACTCGAGGTATTCAACGCCGTCTCCTGGGGGATGGTAATGGATCTCGCTGATGACCAGCGGCCCTACCTTGGGTCCTGCGTTGAGCGCGCCGAACGTGTTCTGACGCTGGGCGACGTAGTGGACCTTGGCGTCGCTGGTCACATGCCGCCCGAACGAAACGCCGCTCTCAGAAGGGCCGAACTCGAATCCGTGGCTGTACCCGGTCAGCAGACCGGCTTCGTTCGCCGAATAGATGTAGGCGCCTTCGCCGCCTTTTGCGCTCAGGCCAAATCCTGGGAGCGGCACGCCGTCGACCTCGCCTGGATTATCGCCGAATAGGGCGTCGTCAATTACTGCATAGGCGCCGGGCGGTAGTACAAAACGCGCTTCAAAGGGGATGCGGGCTCTCTTTGGGTCTGTCCGGCTGTCGGTGAGGAACCAGCCGCGGACGTCGGCCGTCTGATCCGTCGGGTTGTATATCTCGATGGCGTCGCGCTCTGGCAGGTCCGTATGGGCAAGGGCTTCGTTGACCAGCACCTGGGGGATGGTCGGGTCTTCATCTTCCAGACCAGGTCCGCCGCCCATTTCCGAGCTGGCCCGCCAGTTGTAAGGATTATCCGGGTCGGCGCCTTCGTCGATGATGACGAGCGAGAAACCCTGTCCATCGGGGGCAGTGGGCCATGGCGGCTCGTCGCTGTAAGTCATCGAAAGGAATTCGATCCCGGACGGGTCGTTCAGAGCGAGCCGCTCGCCGCCGTTGCTAAGCTGACCGTCGTAAACTCCGTCATATGGCACGCCCGGATAAGCCGCGGCGAATTCCGTTTCCGACGAGACTAGCAAGACATACTGCTCCGGATTGACGATCGTTCCAGGGTCGAACGCGTAGTCGACGCCGTCGCTGAAGTAGACGCCCGAGACATCAAGCGGGTTGTCGCCGATGTTGCGGAGCTCGATGAACTCGGCGCCGCCGTCGGCCGGGTGATACATGAACTCTGTAATCCGCAGAGCGGCGTAGTCCGCTTCCTCAGCGAGTGCCTTGGTTTCCTCGAGGGCGCTCCATCGGTCGCCTATCTTGCCGTAGATACGCGCTTTTACCACCGTGTAGCCGCTTAATGGCACAAGCGCTTTGCCGACCGCTGCATATCCGACCGGCGTGCCAGTGCCCGGGCGGCGCGGATCGGCCCCGTTGAGTGTATAGCGGATCTCGGTCGAGAGGTCTGTGTTCGGGTTTGTGATCGTGATGCTTTCGCTTGTTTGCGCGAAGATGGGCGCATCGAGCGCCGGCGCCAACCCGAAATCGCTGAACTGCTGGAAAAGGATTTCTTCGCGGTTGGGGATCCACTGGTCGAGAATCCATGTATCGAATGGTTCGTGGTACATGTGATCGAGGGACGGCTCAACTTGCGCACGCAGCTCGTGAAACAACGCGGCGACTTTCTCCTTAGACAGCGCGCCGCCCGGCCCGAAGTGCTTGTGCACGCGGTCCCACCAGAGCACGCGGAACTCGGGGCTGTTCTTGAGCGCCCGATACAGGTCGTTGACCTGGTTGCCCTGGTACTCGATGTTGTCCATTGTCCGGTGGTTCACGCCGCCGTGACCGTGTTGCTCGAGCATGCGGAACGTGTAGTCGGCGTCCCATATGTAGAAGTGCCAGATCCCCTCGGGTGTGCGTTCGCGGGCGGCGATCCAGTTGTTCCAGGGCCAGTCGATCATCCCTGCGTAGACGTTTGCGAGGATCCAGTCGATGAACTGGGGGACGTCAACGCGTCCAGCCGCTTCGAGGTAGTTGGCATAAACCGCCAGGTCGTGGCTCCGGACGTAGTCGATGAGGCTGTTCCAGGCGGTGAGGTCGCCGCCTTGCACCTCGAGAACGGGTTGGAAGTCCCTGTTGACTTGTTTCTTGAGAACGTCCCATTCATTGTCGCTGTTGTGCAGGTGCTGAAAATAACTCTCGTCAAGCCGCTCACAGAGGTTCAAGTAGGCCTTGTATTGGCCGTTGATGAACAGATTCACGTAAATGCCGTAGGATCCGCCCGCACCCATCTCGATCTGGAGCCGCCGCGTCAACTCTTCGTTGATAAAAGGGTTCTTCCAATCGCCGCCAAAGGTGCGGATCGCAAGCACGTCGAAGCGGTTCGAACTGTGTTCTTCGGGGTAAAGCGGGAAATCGAGAGGCGATTCCCCATAGTCGTTGCGGAAATACAAGCGGAACGACCACTTGCCGGAACTCACCCAACACCCATCTACCCAACGGAAGGAGGGCCGGGCGACGTCGCTGCGGGCCAGCCGCATCCCCACATCGGTGCAGAACCCGGCGCCGCCCAGCGGGTCGAAGAATTCGACGGCCACCGGCCGCTCGAAGGCGCGGCCGTGCATGATGGGATGATTGTAGTCGTCGATGTCCTGCGGTTCCCACCATCCGTACTGGCCTGTGTAAGATCCGCCGCGGATCGCCATAAACCCGTGCGGCTCGACAAGGCTGCGCTCCTTGTCGCCGACAACGGCGAGTATCGGGAGCGAATGCAGCGCCGGACGGTCGTCGCCGGGAAGACCTGTGCCGAATATGTAAGTGTGGGTGACCGTCGGACTGGGTATGAAACCCTCCCTGAATGCCCTTGCACGTATGATGGTGTTGGCCTCAATGTGGATAGGACCTGTGTAAACAGCGCCGGAGTGTTCAGAAGGCTCGCGTCCCTCGACAAAGGGGGAGGCTGGCGACGGTTCTTCGCTTGGAGACGTGTCAGGCTCGGCGATGACCCGTATAAAATCGATGGCGACGTCGCCCGTCGAGGCCTCGCTCGGCGGATCGACCCTCAGCCCTGTGATGTAGCCGTTCCACAGCTCGTGGTCGCTGAGATCCAGCACATAGTCCGTGAACTCATTGGCCGGCCCGGACTCGAAGAACCGGCTCTTCGGCTCGTCCCAACCGGTTTGGGTTTGCGTGACGAAGAAAATCTGGCATCTGCCCGCGATGGACATGCGCATCCGGATGACCACGTAGTGGTGGAGGGATGCGTCCAGGGCGAAACTCGGGGCGCCGATAAAGGGGTCGGTGTTCGTGATGCTGAAATGCAACGCCCCGCCCGAGACTTCGAAGGCGCTTGTCGAGTGCCAAGGGCTCCAACCTTCCGGGTCCCCGTCGCCGTTGAACTCCCATCGCACGCCGTCTTGGCCGAGCGGCGCCCGCTCGCTCAAGGTATAGCGGATTGTCGTAGCCGGTGCAGAACTGAGCGTCAGGTCGAAAGGACTATCATACAGCCCACCTTCTGCTGTAAATCGGGGCGGGTCCAGGATGCCCTGAAACTGGCGTCCAAGGCTGTTTGGCCTTCCTGGGGTGACGGTCTCGAAATAGGCCCACGATCCGTTCGAGGCGCGCCCATACGAGTAGAAGGGGGACTGGTGCGGAAAGGCAGGCGCGATGACATCTACGAGGCCTCCCGCATTGTCGAAAAGCCCGAGGTATTCGCCCTCGCTCGAGAGCTTGAAGCTTGTGTGAAGGTAGGGACTGGTCCGATCTTTGCCCGAGGCGAAAACAACGAGGTATTGCCCGCTCGGGAGCGTCACACTGGGAAAGCGCCACTTGCCCGGGTCCAGCGGGTCGTCCGTCAACGACCAGCCGCCGAGGTTCACCTGAGATCCGTTGTTGTAAAGCTCGATCCAGTCGCAGAACGCGCAGTCTTCGTCGCTTACGCCGCCCGAAGGCTCGCATGTTCCCACCATATAACGCCACGTGCCGGTATGGTTAACGAGCAGTTCTGCACGACCTGCCATGGCAAGGTCCGCTTTGACGACCAGGTCGCTGCTGCCGAGAAAGATGTTGTGCACTTGGACGGCCAGCACGTTCTTGCCTTCCCGTAGGAGACTCGATGCGGGTCCTAGAGAGAAAGCCTCTGGCACGCCGGACTCCCTCGCGTTATAGGCTGTCTGATCATGGTATATGAACCCATGTTCGGCAGCCATGGCGCGCCGGGCCACATCGACGCCGTTTACATACGCCACAAAACTGTCGTCGAAGTCGATGGAAAGGGTGAGCGCCTGGTCCGATGCGGCCTCATCAGCGCTTGCGAAAAAGGTCTTGCGAACGTAGAGGGAGACGGCGCCGTACGCATTTGTGTCAACGGATGTGGCAATGCCGCTCTCGCCGTAACCCAAGGGGCCGGGCCCGCTGGGCCATGCTGTGTCGTCGAAATCCGGCGAAGTCCACGAGGGGGCGGCGCCGAGCAATGGCATGCCATTCTCGGGCCATTGCAGGAGGCGATCGGTTGTCGCGGCCTGCAGTTCGTTGATGAGGACGGCGCTGTGGGCCGCACCGCAGGCTAGAGCTGCAAGTATAAAACCAGCCGCCAGGCCGGAAAAACCGGCCCCGTGTCTGCTCCCGATCATCTGAAAAAGGACCCTTTCTCTATGAGCAGCTGCTCATGTAATCTTAACATAATCCTAACGTTTTTCTAACATAACTCTTCCTTTCACTGAACTCGCTTGACTAAATATGCAGACAGGGCGCACTCGACGAGCACAATAATAGTGCATTTATTGCTGTAGTCACTGGACAGCAGCCTTCAGGTGGTTCGAGCCGGAAGTTGAGAGCTGGGCGGGCGGGGCGTGATCAGACGGGATTTGGAAAGGGGGGCGGTCCATCTTTCATAGAATGCGTTGGGCAGCGGATTTAAAACGTTGGGCAAAGCAAAAACAGGGACGGATCTTTGCGGATCCGCCCCTGGAATAGATAGCATGCTGAGGATTAGCGGGAGTAGAAACCGATGATCCCTGCCGTGTCCGGTTTGAAAGGGACCGTATCTAGATTGGGGGTGGCAACCATGCGCGCTTCGAAGGAGCGCGGGGCGCGCTCAAGGTATTCTGGGATGGCCGCCGGAGGATTCTCTGCGCCTTCAAGGATCATGGGTATTTTCCGGCTGCGCTCGCGGATAGATACAGTCATTCCTTGTTTTACCTGAAACGAGGGACGGTCCACTTTCCGCCCGTCGACGAGTACATGCCCGTGGACCACGAGTTGACGCGCGCCCGGGATTGTCGGTGCGAAGCCCAAACGGTGAACGACTGAGTCGAGGCGAGACTCGAGAAGCATCAGGAGGTTGGCGCCGGTCACGCCGCCCATGCGTTGGGCTCTGGTGAAAACCCGTCGCATTTGGCGCTCGAGCAGGCCGTAATGCGTCTGGATCTTTTGTTTGTCAAGAAGCTGCTGACCGTAGACTGAGAGCTTACGCCGCATCGTGGGGCCGTGTTGGCCCGGTGGATAAGGGCGCTTGACGCTCGGGCATTTCGGGTCTCCCCATATACACTGCCCGAGCCGACGGCAGAGTTTGTGTTTTGGTCCTGTGTATCTACCCATGTGAATCCTGTTTCCTAGATTCCTTTCTCTTTTTGTTCTGCGTGTGCACGCCCTGGGCTCAGCCTTTCCTGAATAAGGCCTGAGCGCGAGCGATGCATGAATGTACAAAAACGCAATACTTTAGACTATGCTCGCTTCGAAATTCAAGATTCCGGCGGTTCACAAACGGCCACAGGCATGCGATGTCCGACTGTTTTCATTCGTAGCCGGTCGTGAGGTGTTTTCTCGCGCACACCCTCAAGGCCGAGACGGCTTTGTCAAGGCATCTGATGCTGAAGACCTGCGGTCATGGCGCAACTATCCAGCAGGACTGGACAAGGCAGGCCGTAAAGCGTGAAAATGGTTTTTCTAGAACGCACTTTGTGCATGCCTTAGGGTAGGTCCGAGCCATGCGCTTGACCGCTTCGTTAGGATCGTGTGGTCTCGCCTGGTTTGCGGGACGCTGAAAGGATATTCGGGGCTATGCCTGATGAATGCAGCTTGAGAGTTGCGAGATTCATGGCTGTTTCGCGTAGGGGCAATGCACTATGACACGCAGCTCTCCTTTCCGGGTGGCTTTAGCGTTTTGTGTCCTGGTGTGGGTGTCGTTTTGTGGTGCTGGCGGAATTTCACATGCTGAGGCGGGAACCCCTAAGGGTTCGACCGACGATCTCCTCGCGAGGTTGTACTGGGACCGGTCTGTCCAGCGGGCCGGCCGCGAGGAGGTGCTTTGGCTCTATGTGCGGGATCTCGAGGAGGCCCATCCGGCGCTTGAGGTCGCGCTCGAGGCGCCTGCAGACGCGGCGCTTCTGGAGAACTCGACGACCAGCATTTCACCTTCCGACTGGCAGCAGAAAACGATTCAGCTCGGCGGCGCGTTCCTGCCCAGCAGCTATCCGGCCCCTCTGCCTTCGGCCCGCCTGTCATGGCGCGTCCGTGCCGAGAAGGGTTTTTCAGGCGTCTTTCGCGTGACCATTACGGGAGAAGGCACGGAGACCACCGAGGACGTCCTCGATACGACCTTTACGGAACCGGTCGCCCCTTCGACTGCCGATTATGTGCCGGAACCCATCGTCCGCGACACGCCGGAACTCGTGGGTATGATGTTTTTCCCGGGATGGAAGCCGGGCGACCACATGGGTTGGGCGCCTCTCGAGGTCGACTATCCCTGGCGCAAACCGGCGCTGGGTTGGTACGACGAGAGCGACCCCGAGGCAACGGACTGGCAGATCAAGTGGGCCGTCGAGCACGGCGTGGACTTTTTTATGTATGACTGGTACCGCGCTATCGGGAACGACGGTGATCCGTTGCAGCAGCAGTTGGGGCATGCCCTCCATGAAGGGTTGTTTCATGCACGCTACCAGAACCGGATCAAGTTTGCCATCATGTGGACCAACGGGGCGTATTCGGGTGTGGCTTCCCAGGAAGACCTGATGGACCATCTCTTCGCGTTCTGGATGCAAACCTATTTCAGGCGTCCAAACTACCTTGTCGTGGACGGCAAGCCCGTGTTGTTCATCTACGACATTCAACGTCTCATCGAGGATTTGGGATCCACTGAAAACGTCCGCGCTGCTATGGACCTGATGCGAGCCAGGTGCGTCGGCGAGGGTTTCTCGGGGCTGTACGTTTTTGGGGAATCGCGGCACTGGTGGCCGGACGTGATTCAGCTTATCGCCGACTGCGGGCTTGACGCGAGTTTCGCGTATTGCTGGGGCAATGTACCCGACGGCGCTTCCGATGCCACGGCGCGGTCGGTGATTATGCAGAACCTGCAGGACCGCCGCGACTGGGACATTCTGCCCAATGTGCCGACATTATCATTCATGTGGGACCCGTCGCCCATCGAGGCGCTGCCGAATCACCATGCGTCTGCCCATTATCACATGAGCTCGGACAGCTTCCAGATGCTCTGCGGCCAAGTGAAGACTTTTATGGGGAACCTGCCCGAGGGCGACTTGGGTCAGCGCATGGTTCTTCTGGACAATTGGAATGAGTGGCTCGAGGGGCACTATCTGATCCCGTGCCGGGAGCACGGTTTCCGTTACTTAGACGCTTTCCTGGAGGTGTTTGGCGATGAGACCGCTTCTCATGTTGACTTGACGCCCGAAGACGTGCAGTTGGGACCGTATGACAATGCGTACAGAGACTGGCTCCGCACGCGGGTCGCGGGAGGAACCGCACGGTTTTCGGGCAGCCAAAGCGACCGAGAGGCCGAACTGTTCTGGTCCGATGCAGGGGCAGTCGCTCAGAATGCATGCACGCTGACGTTTACCGGTGCCGTTACGGGCGCCAGCATCGCGAGGTATCAGGCAGACCGGTTCTACAGCCAGTTTCCCGAGGTCAATGTGCTTTTAACGGAACCGGCGGTAACGGGGGTGTTCTATCCGCTTTGGGTGTTTGTGAATGATCCTGAGGGCGTTACACGAGGACATATCGTTGCCCGGCTGCGAGACGGCGCCGCCCATCTTCTTCTGCTCGACCCGGACTACAACGGTGTCTGGACGTCGGGAGCGATCGACGTCTCGTCCACGTTGCAGTACCGTTGTCGGGTGGAGGGCGCTGATTTTGTTTTTTCTTACTGCAGGGGTTCTGATTTCATGGAGATAGGCCGGCTTAACCTGCAGGCGCTGCCAGGCTTGGGAGACGCCACAGCCTCGGGATGGACCTTGCCCGCCCAAATCCTCAACGGAAGTTACCGAGGAGGCATTGATAAGCTCATTATCAAGGGAGTGGGGGTTCCCAATAGAAATCTCGAATTCCAGGAGTGCGGTGGTGAGTTTTCCTGTGCTGTTGGAGAAGAAAACAACAGCAACGGCCATGATGGCGTGCCCGCTGGGACGATTGTCAGTTTGGCATTGCTCTTGCTCGCATTCCCGACGGCGGGGGGCTTTCTGTTGAGGTGGATCCGATGAATTGCTCGTAATGGCGGCGTTCTTGTGCAGCAGGCCGTCATTGAGGCGCCCGCAAACACGTGGTTCACTGTGCACTGTCCTCTAGCAGATTAGCGGGTTCTTCGGCTGCGGCAGCCGTTTCCTGTGCGTTTTCGGTGCCTTCGTGGATGACATATCCGGCCTCAGCCGTTTCCCCAAGTGCGTGGTGGAGCTCTTCAAGCACGTCGAGGCTGGTTCGGTGGATTACCGGCGCGATTTCCGGTTCGCCCGTGTAAACCTCGCCGTACGGAGGGCTTGTCAGGCCATAGGCAAAGGGTGCTTTCTGATCCCACTGAGACTTGGGCACGATGTAGCCGATCTCGTCGTTGCAGAGGTTGATGTTCATCTTAGGGGCGCCATTCATGGCGGCCGTCAGCGGCGGCGTCTCAACGGGGGCGACCGTGAAATCCGCGCCTTCAGGGTTTTCGATCCCGCCATAGGCAATCTCGGGGAACAGCTCGCCTGGCGTGGTGAGCATCTCAATCTCCCCGATGCGGATGGCGTCAATCTCGCTCTTCGCCTTGCCGCCGTAAACGCCGGGGTGGACGATCCCGAGGTAGAGCGCTGCTTTGAAAGGCCAGCCGATAGGGGCGTAGAAGGTCTTGGCGCAGACAGCCACACGCTGGTCCTTCATGATGCGGCTTGTCTCGCTGCGCAAGGCTTTGGCTGCAAGCAGGGCGAGATTCTCGCCTTGGGCCTTTGCCTTGCCAACGCCGTTATCCTTGTGTGTGTTGCCATGGCGATCCGTGATCGGGAGACCAAGCTGGGTCATGAGGCCGCCGAGAGGCCCTGCGAAAAAGATGCAGACGCCGCCGAATCCCTCAAATGCCTGCGGACCGTCGAGACCATCCTCGATGGCGCGGCGAAAGTAGTGCACGAAATCAGAGCTGATCAATGTGTTGCGGCCGCCCAAGGCCTCTGGGTGCATGCCCCAGCAAGCCAGCACCGCAATGGTGTTGCTCGTTCCTTTCTCTGTGAACCACGCCAAGGGCAGATGGGAGTCGACGACTTGGGGGTCGCGCGAGTCTCGGATGAAGTTGTGTTTGGGTACGGTGGCGGTTGCGACAACCGTA
>CAZBQH010000414.1:0-12061 GCA_964493915.1 uncultured Nitrospiraceae bacterium | reverse complement strand
TGTCCCCATTGTAGCCGTCCCAGTTAAGGAGGTCTGTTGGCACGTCGCCCGGGTCGCCGGTTTGGGCGTTGTCGCGAACGACAATGCACTGGTTGAGATGCACGTTGGCCCCGGCGCCCGTGACAGGTCCCATCCAGCCGCCGAAACCGATGCGGCAGCCCGTCCACGTGACGTTGTCAAGAGTGAGCGTGCCATTGGTTATGTGCGCAAGATCCCAAAGCGCCCAAGTCTTGTCGATGGAACAGTTTCGGACGGTGATTACTTCGCCCTTCGACATGCCGAAGCAACGATCCCCGCCTGATACGGTGCAGTGGTCGAAGGTGTAGGTTCCGGGCCATCCCCACCAGGGGTTCACGACCCCGCCCGCCATGTCTTGGAAGGTGCAATCCGCGAACGTCGCAGTAACACCGTCATCGACCTGGAAGGGCAGGCCGCCAATCACCGTGCAGCCCGTGAAGGAGGAGTCCGCAACAATCCACATGGGCAGGTCTGTGCCTTCGAAAACGCAGTTGTCAAGGGTCAGGTTCCCTCCGTTGATTCCCCACCCGTTGCTGCAATTGAAATAGCAGCCGATAAACGTTTCGCCGTTGCTGGCGTATGTGCCGCTCTTGGTGCCAGTTGCCTGGATGTAGCAGTTCTCGATGGTCCCCATGGCGCCGCCCCAGTTTACGAGTGCGTGGCTGCCGTCCGTCTCGGTGCTGCCGATGATCTGCAAGCGGTTGTCGGGGGCGTCGCCGCGGATGACGAGGGGGTCGTCCACGACGGCCGAGGCTGTTATTGCTCCCCATGTTGAGTTGCTTTGGATTACGGGTGCGACCCCGGTGGCGGCTTCGATCACAAGCCCTGTCTGGGTAATGCTCAGGTCGCCGAGATAGACGCCCGACTCCTGGATTGTAATCGTCGTGTTTGGCCCGTGCGTCGCGTTTTCATTGACGGCCGTTACCGCCCGGACCAGGGCGCCGCTGTCGCCCCCGAAGTGGGCCGTACCCGTTCCGGCAAAGTCGCCGCTGTCCGGGGTGCTCAGGTCTACGGTTATGGTCCCCGCGATTGCTGGCCCCGTCAATAGAAGCACGGCGAGAAATACACTTGTGCCCATTCGCATCATAGTTCCTCCTTCTCCCTTTACGTCAGCCTGGTTCTGTCTACACGCTAGGGCCGCGCGACCTAAAGGAGGCGCGGCTTATTTATCTCATTAACTTCTACGAGGGCTCAGCCGGCGCCCTCCGGATGGACCCGCCCTGTTTCCGATCGAGGCCTGCTGCCCATGGGAAACAGAGCCAATCCTATGCGGCCATTAGGTTGCACCAAGTGGCGCGCTTCGTGAATACACAAAACGGCCTTTCTGTTGTCCTAATCGGTGATAGTCTTTTCAACAGGCGATGTAAGCCGTTTCATGGAGTCTCCCCCTGGAGACGCGGGGCCCGGTCTCGGGCGCCCGGGCCGTGATGATGCGCCTTGTTCATGACGCTCGACGAGGATGAAGGGCAGAAAAGGGAGCCGTTCTAGGTGGTTTGTTTGAGGCCTTCGTGTTGCTCGTGACAAAGGATCTGAAACCACGAAATGTGCTTACTCCGGCTTGTCTCCAGGCCCGATACGCAGTGTCCCGCGCGGGCCAAAAGGGCTGCGCTCCAATGCATCAAGACGCAGTTCGAGCGTCTTGCCGATGATGTCTGCATGGGTCTCGAAGCAAGTGTCCAGCACTACTTGACCGAAACGCTCTATCCGCCGCGGCATCGGTATGCGGGTTTTTCCCTGGCCTGCGACGGCGATTACAAGGCTTACAGTCCCCTTTGGCTCATGCTCTTCGAGCGGCGAGAGCCATGCCGCCTCGCCCAGGTTCGTCACGGCGATGCGCAGGCAGAACGGCCCATGGCCCGTAACGCGACAGGTCTCGCCAAGGGAGACCGGTTGCCATCCCCCGCCGTTGCGCACTTCGACCGTGTCAAAGAACGCGTCGAGATACTTAGGCGGTTCGGCGCCGTTCCACGGTGCGCCGCCGACGGCCAGCGGCGGACAATTCCGGGAGTCGGTTCCAGTGCCGGCGGTCCGAAGTTCAATCTGCTCGCTCTTGGCAATAGCGCTCCTGAATGTGTCTTTACACGCCGAATAGATGCCGCGGACTCCGTCAACGTGGCGGTCTCGGTCGAATTCGATACGGCGCACGGGGGCATGGTGGGATTCAGCTTCGAGAAACGCGGGCCCTTGCGTCTCGACAACATTGCAGACAGGCCGTGGGGTCCCACCGGGGTTCATGAGGCCGTGGTCGCTGGTTTCGCCGTAGCGGCAGCCGCCGGGCCACCACCACCAGGCGACGCCGTCACTGCGCGATGCAATGAGCATCCGGTAGAAGAGTTCCCCGTCGTGGCGTTGGTGCTCGAGGGACCATGGCGTCGCGCGGCCGGCGGCCTCGACCCAGGTGTCGGTTCCGGCTTCGGCCCAGAAGACGGGAAGGTCGGGATTGGCCCAACGCGCGTAAGCCACGGTGAACAAACCGCGTTCCACCCTTTCCCAGCTTACTTTGCGGCTATAGCCCTCGGGCTCGAAGAGGTCCACCGCCCCGCCGAGGTAAGCGAAATCGAAGGCGATGCACTGGTTCCAATGAAAGCTGGGGTCTCCCGCAGAATGCATTCGGAAGCTGACGAGAGCATGGGGAAGCCGACTGTGAATATCCCGGCGGACGCGGCTGTAATGCGCATAGAGCACCGTATCGAGATAGCGCCGCAGCGCGGCGATCATGATCCGCCAAGGCCCGTCCGAGTCGAGCATATGGGGTTCGTAGAGGCGTACGGAACCATCCGCGTTGCGGCAGATCGGCGTTCCCCACCGGTTCTCGGCCTTCTCGACGCTGCCGTAACGCTCGACCACCCATGCTTCCCATCCCGGCGCAAGACGCTCGTGAAGCCAGGGGAAAAACATGGGTTCCCAATCCACGTCAATGGCAAAGATCGAATCGTGTTCCCATAGCCGCAGCCGCTCGACGGCCGCCTTTACAGCGTCCCAATCATAGGTGAGATTGGTATGCCCTGGGTACCGGATGGCGAGGTTCACTTTGAACCCGAGGTTACTGGCGCGCCTGAGGAAATCAAGCGGATTCTGCGAATCGCTGGTCTGACACCAGAGCGTCGCACTCAAAGCGTTAAATCCCAGCGCCTTGATGCGCTCGAGGTCGCGTTGGACGATCTCCGGATCGTAAGCGTCGGGACGCGTCCAGAACTCGAATGTGCCCGGCGTAAACGTCCCCGGTCCGTCCGGCGCAGATACATCAAGGGCTACGGCAGACGCCGGAAAGTAGTTGACGCCGTGGATGCGCCACGGCCGGCCATCGAGGGTGAGGCCGCCCTTTTCGGACCGGACCCAATGCTGCGTTTGTGGAGGACGCCACACATGGGCTTCATGCTCTGCGGCGTCTATTACGCTGTCCCTGTGCAGCAATTCCGCCCGGACACGCAGGCCCGCCGCACCCCAACGGGGTGTCGCCCATGTCTCCGAGCGAATCTGCGATTCACCCGGTTCCAACACGATGGGCCACTCGGCGGTCGCGTGGACCAGTTCCCCGGTCGCTTCGTCGTAGACCCTGACCCGGACGGAGAGGTCTGTCCCCAGTGCCCGGCCCAGATTTGCCGCGCGGATCCCGAGCTCGACGGGCTGATCCTCGAAGTACGTATACTTGTCGGCGCCGCCGTCCATGATCGCGAGTCCCGTGTTCATGCGTCGAGCGACGCGCGAAAGCAACGTCTGCACGCTGGGTTGGAGATACCATTGGGCGTTGCCAACGCCAAATGAGGCCCACATGCCCCATCGGAATGGGCCGTCGCTGAAGCACACCAGCGTGGCCGGCGTTCCGCGCCATTCATTACTTTTGTTGCGGGCCTCAATCAGCGGCATCCAGCGCCACGTGCGTTCAGAGCCGAATCCACCGGCCTGGGGGCGGACGTGGGGGGACCATACGGACGAGGAAGGCAGGGCAAAGGACTCGTTGGGCGGAATCCTCCTGACTGTTTCTGGACGTAGAATGTGCACATCGTCCAGTTCGAAGCCCTTGCTGACAGGTGCGAGCGTCTCAAGTTCGGGGAGAGGCATGCCGGTTGCCAAGGCGCCATAGGCCGAGTCCATAGATGCGGCGCCCGCCAAGGCAATGCAATACTGCCGGGGTCCGAGTTGCCGGCCCGTCTCGTTGAGGTCTTGGGCCACATGAAGGATCTGGGCCCGGGCAGGGTCAAAACCTTGCTCCGCACGGTCAGCGGGCCCCCCATACCGGTACGCGAACATTTTGGGACTGACCACGTAGAGCTGCCAGTCCAGGTCCAGGTGGAGCGTCGTGCTCCAGACGGATCCATCGTCGCAGTGCCACCGCAACGCCAGTCGCGTCGTATTTGTGTCGCCTTTGGCCGCAAGGACGGTCAGGGGAGCGTCCGGCGTGACGCGACGAAAGGTCTGGGCGTCCAGCGAGACGTCGTCCCAGCCAAGAAGCTCCTCGATCTCGATGGCGAGACCTGGCGCCTGGGGATTGGGCCCTGGGCATGCCGTGACGGGCTTGGGACCGGCCTCGCTGCCCCGATGGGTGTCGCGAGCGGCAACAGCAAGAATCTGAGGCGCTTCAGCGGACGGGGCCGGCTTGCGTAACAAGTCTTTCTCGAGAGCCGCGGCCGTCATCCATTCCCCCTCGACCTGCACGAGCCGCTCGCGCCACGCGGGCGTATTCAGAGCGATGCAGTGGCCGCCGGACCGCAGGAACCGCGTCACAGGCAGGATGGTTTGAGCAGGGAGCCGCGCCGCGTCGGTTAAGACCAGCAGGTCAGGCTTGCTGGCGCCGTTGCTGAGATGTTCATGCAGAACAGCGGCGTTAATGTGCCGCAGGACGTATCCGCTCTCTTCGAGAAGGGAGCTGAGGGGTGTGACAAGGGCGTCAAAATCTCCTGGCCCGACGGGCGCCGCGATGATGGCCGTAGGCAGAACTGTTGAATGCTGCGTTTCGTTTCCCCGGCTGGCGGTTGTTTCCTGAGAGGCCGTCAACGCCAGTCCGGCGAGGCCGGCACCGGACGATCTTATAAACGCTCTGCGATTGATTCCTGACTCCACCCACCTAACTCCTTCTACAAATGGGAAAGCCCCGGCGGCTCGGCTTCTCGAGGGAACCGCCGGGGAAACGCACTTGACGGGCAGGGCCTATGAAACCAATCTATTTGGTTGACGCCGAGCCCTTTGGAATATGGGGATCAACCGAACCCTGCCGCCATGGGCGTCAGCTGCGGGAGTATCCCGGCGACCCAGCCTGTGGCGCCATTGTAGCCGATAGGGTATTCCTGGCCGTACTTCTGGAATTCAACATGCCCGTCCATATACAGAACGTTACAACCTCCCGGCACATGGTTGAATCTCGCCACGCCTGACTGCTCGCCAGGGAAGGTCCAACCAACGCTCCATCCAGAAGCATTTATGCCGTAGGAATCGAACATTACGGCAATGGTGCTCTGCGCCATGGCCCCTGCGGCGGGATTATTGATGTCCGTTATGAAGAACCGCTCGATTCCCTCCCGCAACGCCGGATATGAAGCCGGCAAGGGCCTGTTGTTCTCGTCAATCTGTCCCGTCCAGTAGGCGTATTGCCCCGGATCGCCTGGTTTCCATCCAGGGACCTCGATCGTATGCCATCCACATACGTCAGTGGGTGGCCAGCCCACCCAGCCAATACTCAACGCAGCTTGCAGCATCATGTTGTACTTCGCTGCAATCAGGTCCGCCAATTGGCCGCACGACTGCGTTGCATATCCCGTGTAAAGGTAGGAAATGGGCATAGACAAGACGGCTTTGAGGCAGGCCTCATAGGCAGGATCTTGCGTGCTGCTGAAGTCCGCGGCCGCCTGCTCGACGTTTGCCGCATAGTCTGGGTCAAATCCCCATTGAGATGCCACCTCGTCGCCCCCGGGGTCCGATGGACAGCGCGCAATATTGGGGTCAGTCCAATAGTCGGGGTAAAGGGTGTTTCCACGCATGTTCATCATGCCCATCATGAGGTGGCCACTGACCGGTGCGTTGGTCACTACGTCCGAAAGGGTCACCCACTCGCCGCCCCGATTCTCGCTCGAGTACATTTTGTGGATGAGCCCCCATTGCTTGAGGTTGTTGGCGCATGACGCGCGCCGCGCCGCTTCGCGAGCCCGGGACAGGGCCGGCAGTAAAATGGAGGCCAATATGCCGATGATGGCAATGACCACCAGCAACTCGATCAGCGTGAATCCCTCGAATCTCTTGTTCATGACTTTTTCTCCTTTCTGCGCCGAAGGCGCAAACTCCATTACTTCGGCAGTCACCCTAAGTGACAAAGGCATATTAAAGCATATCTTTTTACAAATGTCAACACCTCTGAACCTGATAGGATGAATCAGCATGACTTTTGTGATAAGATGATGCTGATGAGGACGGTATTTCTTATGTAATTGGGAAGCAACATCCAAGTCTAACACACATAATGAGTCCAACACGAGAAAACAAGCCACATTACTCTGCCAGGGCTACCATGCAGGACATCGCCGACCTCGCCGGTGTCTCGCGGGCAACGGTTTCGGCTGTGCTCAACGGAAAACCCAGCGTAAGCCTCAGGACGCGGAACAGAGTTTTCGAGGCCTTGAGACGGGCGGAGGCCCCGCCCCGGGTCGTGGCCCGATCCGTTCTGACACATCTGTCGCAGATGGTCGGCATGATCATTCGCGACATTGCCAATCCGTTCAATGTCGAGGTGACGCTTGGCGTCAGCGAGGTGTTGACGGAGGCCGGCTTTGAACTACTCTTGGGGCAAGACAAGGCCCTCGAGGAACACGTGGAAACCCTCCAGGTGTTCGAACAGAGCCGTCTCCGTGGTTATATACTCTCGCCTTTCGAGAAAGGAAGAACGCTCGAATATGTTCGCCAATTGATAGAATCCGGGACCCCGGTTGTCATTTTCGGAAATCCATGCCCCGAGCTTCATACCCATAGCGTGACGGCGGATCTCTATCTCGGGAGCAGACTGGCCGCCGAGCATGTTCTGGGACGTGGCCATGACCGCATTGCCTATCTTGCCGGTCCTTCCCATTGGACCGTTGAGCGCGTCCGCGGATATGTCGACGTCATGATCGAGCATGGCAATTCGTACCAGTTGGTGCTCAGCGTAGGGGACACGTCGGAAGCCGGATATCGAAAGGCCATAGAGCTTCTTACAGCTAAGGAAATGAGGCCCACCGCCGTCTTATGCTTTAATGACCGGGTCGCGGTAGGCGTTTACCGGGCCGCTCACGAGCTTGGGCTGCGGATACCTGACGACCTGAGCGTTGTAGGCTTCGACAACACGGAGATCTCGGGAGTCATGGGACCTCCGTTGACGACGGTGTCAGTCTTTACGGTTGAAATGGGCAGGATGACGGCGCGCCTTCTTCTTCAGGCCTTGGCGGGCCAGACGTCCGGCGAGCCGGTTCACCAGGTAATCCGGCCGCAGATCGTCGAACGAGACTCGGTCCGTGCGATCGAGAGGGAAACGCCGATGCTGTCGGACTGATTCGTCCAACGATCTACAGAGCGGCTGTTTGCGTGGTCTGCAGCGCCAGTATCGCCTGAGACCTTGGGTCAATGCAGACACAAGAAAGCTCCGCGGCGAAGCACGCGCATACCAGCGTACAGCATCGACTACCTGAGCGTTGGCGCCGTTCTTTGCAGGTGCTATGCCTACGGCAGCGGCAACAAGCGGGCCGGATTGTCGTAGAACACCGCGCGCAACACACCGTCTGAAGCGCCGGTAGCGCGAATCTTGGCGATGGCGTCTGGGACAATGTGAGCGCCAAGCCCTCCGTCGGACCCGTAAACAACCTGACTGCAGGGAGTCGCGTCTGTTCCTTGTTGCACTGGCCAAAAATGACGCCGTTGTAACAGATGCGCCCAAGCAGGTTTTCCCGAAAGGAGCCGTGGGTTTCTAAAGGTGCAAGGACCTTGGGCGTGCGCTGCTAGATTGAGAGGCCAACGAGGGCGGACTCGAGGCCTGAAGGCTGTCTTTGTTGGCGACGAGTTTGATTGCAGGAAAGGGGGCCCAGTAGAATGACATCTGTTGCAACAGTGATGGGGAGGATCCGTACATTGAGGTTGTCCGTTCCCTCTGTCGAGTTCGCTAACACGTAGCAATTCTAAGGAAACAGCGCATGAATTCGAAAGAACGTGTGCGGTGCGCGCTGCGTCACGAGTCACCGGACCGAGTGCCCACAGACTTGGGCGCGGTGTCAGAAGTGTGGAGGAAGCTGGAAGAAACGCTTGGTTGTGAGAGCCAGGACGAGGTCCTTGACGCCCTAAACATCGACATCCGCGTGGTGGATCCGCCTTATATAGGGCCTCCACTTAAGTCGTATGAGCAGAATGGCGACCGCATTGAGGAACACTGGCTTGGATTCAAATGCCGTTGGCATTGGAACGGGTTTCAGTGGGATAATTTTCTCTGCGACGGTGCACTCGAGCAGGCGTCGTCTGTCGAGGAGGTGATGAATTACGCTTGGCCAGACCCGGATTGGTTTGACTACGAGAGCGTGAAAACGCAGTGTAAGCGCTATGAAGGCCGGGCGATCATGATCGGACACGCAGGGGTGTACCAGATCCCCTCATTCATGCGCGGGTCCCAGCAAATCTACATCGACATGGCGGCACAGCCGGAGATCGCCAAAGCTGTCTTCGACCGCTGCGTAGCCTTTGAACTGGAATACTATGATCGAATTTTGACTGCGGCCGGCGGCCAGGTAGACATCCTGAGGACGTTCGACGACTACGGAACACAGGTCAGTACGCTGTTCAGCCCGGCAATGTGGCGGCATTATTTCGCGGAGAACACGCGCAAGATGACTGCGCTGGCGCACCGGCACGGGGCCTTCATGATGCAGCATTCCTGCGGTGCGATCCGTCCCATCCTGCCGGAGTTCGTAGCCTGCGGAGTCGACGCTGTAGATCCCATCCAGAAGGTGCCCGGCCTTGAGCCAGAACGGCTAAAGGAGGATTTCGGCGACGTTCTGACTTTCCATGGGGGCATCGACACACAGGACTTGCTGCCGTACGGTACGCCAGAGCAGGTGGAAGCTGAGGCGAGGCGCTTCGTAGACATCCTTAATCGGGATGGCGGCTATATCCTTTGCAGCAGCCAGGATTACCAGGGCGATGTTCCCATGGAAAACATTCTGGCGGTGTACAAAGCGGCTGCCTAAGTCTTGGCGTGAAACTCTGGCAAGTCCTGGGATACCAGATCACGGCGTTGGAACCGAAGGGTGCTTCCTGGGAACTTGCCCTTGTCGTTGTTGAACGCGTCGTTGAAGTTGCTATGATTGAATTCGTCAGGTTTTCGGGCGGTTTTCTGTTTGGGTTCGTTAAATCGCGTGCGACCCTTCAAGCGGACAACTTGGCGCTGCGGCATCAGCTAAGCGTTTGCCAGCGGAGCGCCAAAAGGCCGCCGTTATGAATAGAGCGGCCCCGGTTTCTTTGGACACGAATTGGAGATACTGGTGTACCAAGGAGGTTGGATTATGACGGAGCAATCGAAGTCGGGCAAGCAGGGGCTTGGACAGGGACCGCATGCCAGGACGCAGGCGCTCCGTCTGGACCGCAGGCGTTTTCTGAAGGTGACTGGAACAGGAGTTGCCGCAGCCTCTATGACTGTCTGCGGGGAGACAACCGCAGATGCTGAGCGACCAGTAAGGATCAGTGAGACAGAGCCTGTTTTGAGGCGGACGATCAATGGCTTGGCGTTTCAGTTGGATCAGCACTCTGGTTCTATTCTTGCCCTCTCTCATCCCGGACCGGGCACTTTCCTCGAGTGCGAAGCCAGTCTGGCAGGTCTGGTCGACCTCGCGTACCCCATCCCTGAGTTCTATCCTCTTCGCCTTGCCAGCCGATTCAGCCAGAACGCAATCATCGAAGATGCCGCCGGTGGGATCTTGATCTCGTGGGATGTACTTGGCGCAAGCCGTGACGTATTCGAGCTGCCGGGAAGCGTCTCAGCCCGCGTATCGCTGACGCCTCTACCTGACGGCAATTCCATCTCACTGTGCTGTGAAATCACAAACCATTCAACACAGCCCATCCCTCAGGTCATCTTCCCGGATCTCAACGGATTACTGCCCGTGGCGGGGCCGGAACACACCATTTTCAAGACGGGCGGGTTTGGCAGCGCGCCTTTCGTTGAGCTGCGCATGACCGAGGCCCGCCGCTCCACCCAGTTCATGCAGGACATCGCATATGGTGCGGTTCAGTACGAATCGGGCGGCATGTTCAACTCGATGTGGTTGAGATGGATGGACTTGGGCGGCCTTCAAGGCGGGTTCAGCCTCTTCCCGAAGCGGTGGGGGTGGGATCCAAGGGCAGTTGTACGGCTGCATCATTGGGAACAAGAAGACAAGCTGCGGCTGCTTTGCGTCCACACTACAGATATCCAGCCCGGCGATACATGGAGCAGTGGGGAGTACATTCTCACGCCGCACCGCGGCGGGTGGGCAAAAGGCATTGAACCGTATCGAGATTGGGTCCGCAAAAACACGGGCGACAGGCCTTGGCCGGTACCCAAACACGTGCGTGAAGGGCTAGGCTATCGCACGATCTGGATGAGTTTAGGATACGAGAACGACCCCGACGACATTATCTGGCACATGAGCGATCTCGAAGCGTTGGCCAAGGAGTCCTGTGCGCACGGCCTGGACGAGATGGTGATCTGGGGGATGATGCGTTTCTTCAAACTGCCTCTACCTGACCCTTTGCCTCACCTTGGTACCCTCGATGACCTGCGGCAGGCTGTATGTAGATGCCGCGAGATCGGCGTCAACCTCGCTCCGTTCATCAGCATTTTACAGGTTGGCACGGAGACAGCGCACAAGTATGGTCTAACCGTACCTGAGCAAGGTGGCTGGGCGCAGCACACCGAGACGATTCCGAGATTTCAGGCCCCCTATGTTCCGCTATATCGCAGCGTAGGCGTGGACCCTGCGAATGAGCTGTGGCAGAAGGAAGTGCTGATGTCCTGCAGACGCTACATCGAGGCTGGCATTCCTTCCATCAGTTGGGACCAGTACTGGAGCACGCCTGAAGGGCACCAGAACAGGCTTGGGGCGGCCATCAGAGATATGGCGTATGCCCGTGACGCCGAAGCTACCTTTTCCGGTGAAGAGCTCTGGAACCTCGAAGTGGACTGGCGTGAGCTGGACTACACTTGGAACTGGGGCAGCTATCGCGATTGCCAAGCCTTCACGAGCGCTTTTCCTTCGCCTCGCATAAGCTGCAACGTCGATTCGTGCGCGATGACCGCCTATCAAGGTTTTATGGATAATCTGTATCTGAACGTCTTTCCGAGAAAGCCAAACTCGGTTAATGGCTCTGACTGGATTGCCAATCATGCCGCACTCAGCGATGCCCTCAAGCGTTGTGCCGCACTTCGCCGGCAGTTTCTTGCTTACTTCACAGAGGGTACGTTTATCGGCAACTGCATTCTTTGCGAGTCATGTCCGGAAGCGCACGTATCCGCTTACGTTATGCCTGCGGCTACCCTTGTCCTGGTGCTCAATCTAGGAACAGAGAGGACCATTGACTTGGTCTGTGATCCCAGGCCTTGGGTCTCAGCATCCGGGCCGCAATACCAAGTGACTTTCTTCGATCAGGACGGCACGCAGCAAGAGGAGCGGCAGGTGTCAGCAGGGGCGCTGAAGCTGACGACGCCGATCCTGTCGTATCTGGGCCTCTGCCTGTACGAGATCAAGGCCTGAGCGCGAGCAAAGCAGTGTATTAGCTCATCGTGCCCAATACCTCTCGGACCACTTCGAGAACCAGATCAAAGCCTGGGGCACTGGGACTTGCCCGCAAACTTGTATCCAAAGAACCGGGAGCGGGGGTCTCGTTGATGTCGTCCACGATTTCGGGTTGGCAGGACGTGCCCCTTGGGTCGATGCGGTCCTCCAGATTTCGGGTCCCGGTATACCCGGTATACATGGAAGAGAACACGCGCGCCAAGACGTACGCTGAAAAACGTTTCGGCGTTGCGCGGGATGCGAAACAGGTGATGTTCATTGATTGGGGG
>CAZBQH010000413.1:0-4832 GCA_964493915.1 uncultured Nitrospiraceae bacterium | reverse complement strand
GGGATCATTATTTGAAATTTCATGTAGCCCACCCGATGGCGTCAGGGTTGCGGCGCCTGAAGATGGCCTTGCCGCGCTCGTTGGCTTCGGGATTCTGTTGCCGGCGGTAGCACTCGTCTGAGGCCGCGCCCGTAAAGATCGGGTGGTCGTGGTAGAATTTAATATGACGCCCGTCCTGCACCACGCCATCACGGTAAGCGCGGAAAGAAAACTCGGTGTCCGACCAGTAGCCGTCGTATTCGGGACAAAGCAACCACTCGCGCCCCAGCCACCAGCGCCAGTTGTAGGTCATTATGGTCATTAGCTGTTGCCCTGGTTGGTCGAAGCCGTCCGAAACGTGCAGCACGGTCGGCTTCTCCATGTGCGGGGTCATGGCTTGGATCACTTGCTCGTCCCAGCCGTGAGGCGGGGAAACGGCCGACTGCGCCATGATGAAGATGCGCGCCCCGCTGTTGGTGGCTGCGCGCGCGGCGGCGTTATAGTTGGCCACGGCAGATGAGTGGCCTTCGGGCACTGCCGGCGCCAACCCGCGCGGGTAGTGCTGCAATTCCTCAACAACTTCCTTGTCGCTTTGGCAGATGCCGAAATAGTAGGCCACGCGCTCTGGGTGCGCTGCGCGACTTAGCCAGAGGTCGCGCACCTCGATGTCCTTGGCGCCTCGCCCTGCGGGGTGGCCCACCGCGATGCGCGGTTTCAGCCGCTTGAGCCACGCCTTGCGGATGGCCTCGGCATCCTTGCCGCGCCCTGCCTTGGATAGTGCCAGACACTTCAAGTCATGCGCCCGCCAGCCGTGCAGGGAAGCGTCATGCGTCCAGCTTGGTTCGTCGGGCATCGGTTGGGCTTCCATCGCGTAGGCGTAGGCCAGCGCCTTGGATGCCGATCCCCGCGTCAGGTGCAGCTTGGTGAGTTCGGCGTAGCCCTCCCTGCGCCACGGCATGAGGCGCACAGCCTCCAACAGCGGGCGCTCGGCCTCGTCTGTGTCCTTGAGCCAGCGCCCGATGCATTGGTAGGCCACAAACTTTTCCTCGTCGCCCAGATCCTCGCGGCCCGTGGCGATGATGGCCGCCTCCAAGGCTGCCGGGATGTCCAGTTGCGTCTCGCACTCTCGGAAAAGAAACCACCACTCGCGCCCAGTGCGCTCCTCGCGCGGGATGGCTTCGAGGATGCGGCGGTTACGGAGGACGCTGCCGCGCTTGTTGTTGTGCGGGAAATGCACCACTTGCAGTTCGTTGCACCATGAGTTCTCGGCGCCGTCTTTGGTGGCGATGTCCTCGTGAACGGCATTGATCCACTTGTCGTAGGCCGTGGCGCGCACGAGGCGGATGCGGCGGGCGTAGCTGCCACTGGCATCCGTGACGTAGGGGCCGTAGATGGCGTCGCCCTCCATCGGGTGGCCAGCGCGGATCTTGGCCAGCGCCTCGGCTCCCGTGGGCGAGAGCAGATCGTCGCAGTCGGCCCACATGATCCACTCGGTGCCTTCGGGCGCCAGCGCGAAGCTCTGGTTGCGGGCAGCGGCGAAATTGTCGACGTGCTCCCACTTCGCGGCCCCTGTGGCGTTTTTGTATTCGCCGACGAGGCAGCCCCTCGCCTTGGCTAGATCAAGGCTGCTATCGGGCACAGCGGCCCCGCAGGCACGCACCACGCTTACGGAATCAACGCGCGGTTGGAAGCTGTCGAGGAAGCGCGGAAGCATTTCGGCTTCGTTGCCGCAGATGATGCCGAGATGAATTTTTGCCACTTGCTAGAAAATAGAAAGGGCCACGGCGAGTGGAGCCGTGACCCTTCGGGCCGAAACCCAGATGGAAACTCCCGGCGGTCCACTCAAGCCGCCGGGAGGTTATGAACACACAGACTTAGGAGGCGATGATGAGGGCCATCGTGTCGTCTTTCAGACCAGCCGAGGCGCCGAACATGACTTCCATGGAAGCGTTGACGAAGCGGTTGCTCGTGCTGCCCCAGACGTTGTAGTAGACGGTCATGCCGAGCGAATCGACGGTCACGCTGTCACTGATCTGGAACCGCGAAGCCACAGCCGGGTCGATGGCCGGAGCCGCCGCCGCGACCGCGAGAGCTTCACGCGAGCAGGCGAAACCGCGAAGGTTGGCCACGCCGCCAGTGAAGCTGGAGGCGTAGGTCACACCGTTGTCGAAGCCGTAGGCACCCTCAGACAGCGGAAGGAAGTCGCGGTTGGTCGGGATCAACTGGCTGTAGATGGTCGGGTTGACCACGAGGCCCTTGCGATCCGACTTGTGAACCTTGGCCCAGAGCTTGGCGAGGTCGCCGCTGCCGGGGGTGATGTTCTGGGTCGTGATCGTGGCCGCACCGAAGTTGACCGTGGTGACGGGCGTCACCGCGATGTTCCAGAGCTTGTCAGCCAAGGCTTGGAAGTTGATTTGGATGAGCGTCTCCAAGCGGTGACCAAGGGCGAGATCCGCCTGGTCGATCCCGAAGAACTGCACCACGTGATCAAGCACAACCTCGGCTTTGCCGACAGTAGTGGACGAGCCGGGCTCGAAGTTGGTCGGGTTGACCGAGGTGGCCGCCGTGGCGGTGACGAGGGGAACGCGGACAGTCTCTTTGGGCTTTTTAACGTCCTGGGAGAAGTCGGTGCTGAAAAGGCGCAGGGGCGCCAGACGGTTGGCCAACACGGTTTGCGCGTTTTGGCTGATGGAAGCGACGACGAGGCCGCTATCGAATACGTTTGCCATATTATTTTATTGGGTTGGTTGTTTGGTTTTTTCTTCGGTGTTGGCCCTAGAAAGTTTTGTGGTTGCGCGCCTTGATGAGGGCGGACTTGTGTTTGCCGTAGAGATCGGCGCAGAGCTTCCAGTCGCGCGCTTCGCAAGCGGCTTTGAACTGCTCAACGGGGTCTTCGCTCGCGGCGCCGTTGGCGGAAATGGCGTCGGCACCTTTGGCGGCCAGCGCGATTTCGAGTTCGGCGACCTTGGCCGACAGAGCATTGAGCGCCTCGTTTTCGACGGGAGCGGCGGCCTCTTCGGCCTTCACTTCCTCGACGGCCTCAACTTCGGCGGGTTCGGATTTGTCGGCGGCGATGGCCTCGACGGATTCTTGAAGTTTGGAAACAACCTCGGTCAGCGCCTCGATGGCGGCCTTGGCGTCAAATTCAACTGTTTCAGTGGAAGCGGATTTTTCGTCCATGACTTCCGCCGGCGTGTCAATTGTGGCGGGCTCGCTGCCAGCGCGGAATACGCCTTCCTTGTTTGCCGCAGGGCGCGACACAAGGTCAACGCTGACCAGATTTTCCACGCGGGCGAAACGGCGGTCGCCCACTTCTTCGGGCTTGCCACTGAAGGCCATGCTAAATCCGACGCGGCCAGGCGCTTTAGAAAGAATCTCGGCGTAAAACTCAGCCTGAGGATGAGCCGAAAGCAGCTCGAGGTCGGCGCGAAGCTGGTCTTCCTCAATGCGGAAGTTGTTTAGAAGGCCGATGAGCGAATCAATGGACTCGTCGTGATCGACAAAAACTTTGACGGGACTGCCGGCTTGCCCCGCCTGTTCAGCCTGAAGCAGCGTGACATCGTCTACGAACATCTCGTGACCGAGAGCGGGGCCAACCGTGGCCACGCTGATGCCGTCAAATTTGAGTTCCGCCATATAGGCGGGCGCTCATGTCAAGCAACCGGTTTGGTTTCGGATTTCTTGCGCTTGTAAATGCGCTTTTTTTTGCGTGCGCGATCCGAAAACTCTGCGGCTTGCGGCTCCGGGGTGGAGGCGGGCGGAGTTGAACCGCCGTCCCCTGTGGGCACAGGGTCGATAACCGTCGCCCCCTCGTTGCGCTCGACGCCGACAATAATGCCGAGATCGGCGGCAAACTGACGCTCGGCGGCGATCTCCTGCATGGCCGTTTTCCAATCCAGCCCCTGCTCGCCAAAAAAGTCGGCCAAGGTCATCAGCCCGGCTTTCACATCGTCCCGCCGGGCGGTGGCCTCGCGGCCCACGTCCACGGTGATCGAGCGCGGGGTCTGCCAGTGAACGCTGCGCCAGTTGGGGTTTTGCGCCAGTTCGCCGCGCCGCATGGCGTTTGCAATCGCGTAGTTCCAGAGCTTGCCAAGGAAGGTAGAAATCAGAACGTCCTGCCGGGAGGCAAAGGTCCGGGCGGCTTTCTGCATGATGAAACGCTGGGCCACGCCGCCGACCGCGGAGGTGTCCCAGATAAATTCGTAAGGCAAGCCGAGGCCCAGGGCGGCGGCGCGGATGTATTGTTCCAGATGCGCGTCCAACTTTTCGTTGGGGCGGTTCATCATGAAGCTCTCGATGCGTTCGGTGGCCTTCAAGCGCGGAATCATGCCGCCGCCGAAAACGGTTTCGCGGGTCAGGGATTCGTTGGGGTTTTTGGAGAGGTCACCAAAGAAGCCCTCGGCCCCCACGCCGCCCTGCGCGTTTTGCACCACCAGGCCGATGCTGCTGCCGATCTTGGCCGCCTGCATCTCGAAGCGCAGAAGTTCGTCACGGTCGAGGAGGTTATTGAGCGCCACGGCCACCGCCGGATACCCGCGCACCTGGTCGGGGCGCTCTGGCTCGTAGACGTGCAGAATCATGTCCGCTTGGATGCGGCGGCTGGTGCGCTGGCTGAAGGTGTCGCCTTCGACCACATGATAGGCCAGCGGACGCGCAAAGCGGTCCAAGGTCACGCCGTCCACGATCTCGTCGCCCTTGTCGGGCGGGTTGGCCACGCGGTGCGACTCGACCACCTGAACGGCGGGCATCCCGTCGCGCTTGTTGGTCAGGATGCAAAAGATTTCGCCGTCGCGGTCGATGGCCTCGGAGACCAGCATCTGTAGCCGGCGCATATCGTGGCGCTCGCTGATTTC
>CAZBQH010000412.1:0-1840 GCA_964493915.1 uncultured Nitrospiraceae bacterium | reverse complement strand
GGAGACGCTCGATATCATCCGGAGCGAAGCAGACCAGGAGATCGGGGGGAAAGGCCGCGTCGTGATCCGCCCTTCAGGTACGGAGCCTATCATTCGTATAATGGTGCAGCACGACGGGCTTCGGCGTGCGGAAATCCTGGCGGCGCAGTTTGCAGCGAGAGTGGCTGCCGCCCTTCGTGGCGAGACGTAGCGGGCATTGTGTTGATCGGATCGAGCAAGCGGCGCTCAATCCGCCTTAGGTGAAAAGAGGTAGCCGATGATCGAACTTGGCGTTAATATTGACCATGTGGCGACGCTGCGCGAGGCGCGCAAGGATGTCCGTCCAGACATCGTTGCAGCGGCAAAGGTATGCGAGATGGCTGGCGCGCACCAGATCACCGTTCATCTTCGCGTGGACCGCCGTCATATCCAGGATCGGGACGTTGAGCTGCTTAGACAGGTTTTGCTGGTTCGTCTGAACCTCGAAATGGCAGCGGAGGACGAGATCATCGGGATCGCTCACCGGATACAGCCGCACACCGTTTGCCTGGTCCCTGAGAACCGCAGGGAGGTTACGACGGAAGGCGGGCTCGATGTGGCCTCTCAGCAAGAACGGCTTACCGAAGTCGTTGCGGGTTTTCACGAGCGCGGTGTCAAAGTCAGTCTGTTTATTGACCCGGATATCGAGCAAGTCGAGGCAAGTGCGGCGGTCGGGGGCGACTACGTCGAACTGCACACGGGTGCGTACGCCAATGCCCGCGGGGAATCTGTGGTCTCTGAGCTGGACCGTATGAGGGCTGCGGCGAGGCGCGCGGGGGAGTGTGGTCTCATTTTCCACGCCGGCCACGGTCTCACCCGCGAAAACCTTGGGGCGGTGGCGGCTATCCCCGGGCTTCGTGAAGTCAACATCGGCCATTCCATTCTGTCCCGGGCGATTTTTGTCGGTCTCGATCGTGCTGTACGTGAGGTCTTGGAGATTCTCGCAGCCGCACCCTCCGTCTAGGGCTGCAGGTCCTGGGGAAGGGACGCTTTGAGGACCTCGCTGGGCGTCAATTGCCCGTCATAGACGACGAGCGCGACAATCGCACCAGGAAACTTCGGCTGCCGCACCCTCAACGAAGTCATTCAGAACCGAAGCAAGGAGAAGCTCATTGCACTTGGGTCTTGAGTCCAGCTCAAGCATTCTCTTTGCAGATGCTTTTCATGGGCTGTCCGTAGCTCCCGCGATCCGGCAGCGGGCCACGTTTCCGGCGACGTCCCAGTACACCGGTTCTATAACGCCGTTTCGATGGTTCAATTTCTGTCCCGATCGCACGAATTTGGTTGCGGGCGGTTGCTGCATTTCTAACAAGATGCCCTTACCCCGAAGCGTCAAGCGAAGGGAGTCTTGCCCAACCTGAACCTTCGTCTCGTCCTCTCCGTCAAAGATCAGCATTGGGAAAGAGAGACGCATGGCGGAAACGGCGGGGCCCTCGATGCGGTCCTCGATAACTAACTCGCCGGGTTTGAGTGTAAAGACTTCCGTAAGGCGCAGGGCGTCGTCCGCAGTTGCATTCTCATCCATTTGCGCGTCCAACGCGACTAGGTCCTGGGCGCTCAAAATACCAACCCGGTACTGAACCCGCAGGCGCACTTGATCAATGGATGCGTCGAGAATCTCCACGTCTGGCTCCAGCCCAGTCATTTCCGCCAAGCTCGCCCAAGCGCCGTCCGTGTTTTTCCAAGAGGGGCCGACGGCAACAAGATTGCCCTCGCCGCTGAACAGGGCCGCGCAACCGTCGGACGGTCCCAAAACCGGGGTGCCGCCTCTCAGGTGAATCCGCAACAGGCCGGTCGGATTGTACTTCTGGTCTCCGCTCGT
>CAZBQH010000411.1:0-3441 GCA_964493915.1 uncultured Nitrospiraceae bacterium | reverse complement strand
TTCAGACAACATCCTGCGCCGCATTGCCGCAATCGATGCGCCCCTCGTGCGCGGTCAGACGCGACTATTGGTCGTGCTCACGTTCATCGGCAGTTTCCAAGACTTCCAGACCATCCTCATCATGACCGGCGGCGGCCCAGGCCTCTCGACCATGGTGCCGGCTTTGCGCATGTACCACGCCGCCTTCCGCTTCAATCATTACGGATACGGTGCAGCCATCGGCTTTGTGCTGTTCCTTGCCATTCTCGCCATCACCCTCGTCAACATGAAGATTATGCGTCAGGCGGAGGAACTGTAACATGAAGCTCCGCCGAATCAAGACCCAAGGGCTGCTCATCGCCGTTCTGGTCTGTCTGGCCGGCCTGACCCTGTTGCCTTTCTACATGACTGTCATGATCTCTCAAAAAAGCAATGCCGAGATCTTCAGCGCCTTCTGGGCCTTTCCTCAACAGTTCCATCCGGAGTACTTCGCCGAAGCATTCCATTTCATCCACCGCTACATCCTGAACAGTCTGATTGTGGGCGCCATAGACGTGGCTGGCGTGCTGTTTCTCGCCTCGCTCAGCGGGTATGTATTTGCGCGCTTGACCTTCGGCGGCAAACGCACGCTTTTCATGCTCATCCTGGCCGTCATGATGATCCCCGGGATTCTCACCCTCGTGCCCGCCTTCCTGTGGTACAAGGAGTTTCCCTTTGCCGGAGGCAACAATTGGCTGGGCCAGGGCGAGGCCGGACGCGGATTCCTCAACACCCGCTGGGTCCTGATTATCCCCGCAGTCACGGGCGGCCAAATCGTCGGCATCTACCTGTGCCGCACCTTCTTCGAGCAAATCCCCAACACGCTCTTCGAGGCCGCGCGCATCGACGGCGCCACGGAGTTCAGCGCCTACCGCTACATCGCATTGCCCTTGTCCGCCCCTATCCTGGCCACCCTGGCCATTATGAGCTTCGTTGCGCAGTACAACGACTACATCTGGCCGCTCGTTACGGTCAGCGACCCCGGCATCCAGGTCTTCGCCGTCGGGGTCACCAAGTTCGGTCTCGAAGGCAACCTCGACTACGCGCCCGTCATGGCCGGGTACCTCATCGGGTCCGTGCCCCTCATCGCCCTTTTCTCCGTCGGCATGCGTTCCTACGTCGAGGGCCTGACCAAAGGCGGCCTGAAGGCGTAACAGGACAGAACTGCGATCTCGTCCCCCGATCCGGGCTCAGATTCCTTGCACCCGTTGCTCAGAACGCCGGCTCGGGCGACGCCTGCTCCCGCAAAGTCCGGACATGCTGACGGACGGCCGGGTCGAGCACGTCGATCGGAGGAAGAGGCGGGGTATCCCACTGTAGCCCGGCGAAATCAGCCAGAATCTGCAAATACAGATAAGGATTAGGCCAGGTCATCGCGGGCTCGACGCAGGTCGTCTCCGGCCACTCGTTAAACGAAGTCACTGAGATAAAATCCGCCCCGGACGTCTCCGCTGCATGCAGGTATCCACGCAGGGTCTTGCCTTCTGCACGAGGGATGGTCCAATGGCGTTCAGGTCCCGCTACCTCGTCAAGCTGGATGGCGCGGCTGTCCAGGCCAGGGTGCACCGGCAACAGGATCTTTTTGGAGAGAGCGTGCACCTGCAGGGTGATGTCCTTGTACCAATCCACCAGAACGGACGGGCGATACTCGCGGACATTCGAGAACGTAGCATATAGGCTAAACGCGTCGACGGCCTCGATGCCGGCCCAGCCGTCCCGTATCTGGAACCCATTGATGCCGTCGGGCCGGCCTTCGCCCGGGCGCGCCACGATCCGGTCGACAATCCAGTACACATCGCCGACGTGGTCCTCGACGGCCTTGAAATATCGACGGCCTTGCTCAGGCGTCATCTTGCCTTCCCAGACCTGATACACGCCGTACACCGGCTGGTCGTCAATATGGAGGTAGGCGGGCGAGTCCTTGCATTGTTCGAGAAACTCGACGGCCCAGGCCGCATTCTGATCGACATCGCTTCCGAACTGCGGGGCCTCGTCATAGATCGCGACCTTAAACCCTTCCTGCTCGGCGACGGGGAGAATCACGTCGAACAGGGCGCGGTGACAGATCTCGGTCAGTTTGCCCCACACATCAACCAGAAAAGCATCAATTCCCGCCGCCTTCGCCAGGCGAATATGCCAGCGCACGACTTCCTTATTGTCTGAGTCGTACGGCCCGATCAGCGGGTAGGCGCAAGACGAAATGCGTCGAATAGCGGGAGGGAAGCGGAGCGCGTCCGGGTCGGTCCCGTCGGGAAACAACGTACAAGGGCTCTTACGCGTCCACATCGCCCACTCCCCATGTTTTCCGAAAGCAGTGGTGTACCACGTATAGTAATAAGCAAGCGTCATAGGTCGCTTCCCATCGGAGAGCTGCTCGGCATGGCCTTTCTGGAGACAGGGCATGCATGCCAATGCAAGACACAGCATCCCCCCTCCCAACCAGCGCATAGGTGCACATCCTCCGTTGCGAGTTGCGGACAGGCCCGTCCCGCAAAGGTCCGGACCTGCCCGAGAAACCCTCTCAATCAGCCGATGCCGCCAACCGGCGCCATCCACCACGACAGCGCCGTGCCATAGCCGGCGCTCGAGTTTGCCACCGGAAACTTCGAACCAAACTTGACGAACTCTACATGGCCGTCCATATAGAGCACGTTCGACCCGCCGGGGATGTGGTTGAACTTGGCTGTGCCGCGGTCGTCGATCGCGCCGCCCGAGAAGGCGTTCCACCAACCCGTCTGCTGAGCCCATGCGTCCATCATCGCCGGAATGCTGCTCTGGGCTTCGGCCCCTGCCGCAGGATTGTTGATATCCGTGATGAAGAAACGCTCGATTCCTTCCTTAAGCTGCATATACGACCTGGGAAGGGGCGTCACGCCGTCGTCGTCAAACGCGGGCTGGCTGTCGGCCCTGGCGCTCATAGGCATCTCCCAGCCGTTCGGCGCCATCGTATAGGTCAGATCGCCCACGCCTTTGCCGATGTAGATAGCCACGTCGAAGTCGCAGCCAAAGGGCGCCATGTCCCCTTTCCCCACCCATGCACCGTGCAAACCTTGCCCGCCATGGATTGCCCAGTCGATGTTGACCCACCAAAACATCGAGCCGATTACGTCCACGAGCTGCGAGGCGGTCTTGGTCGCATAACCGATGTAGACATAAGAGACAGGCATGCTCAGCAACGTATTCAGGCAATGCTTGCCTGCCGCGTTGTTGGGATCGCGGCCAACGGCTGCGGCGGCCTGGGCTACCTGTGCCGCATAGTCGTCCTGCAGGTTCAGCAGGCCTGCCCATGTGTCGCCGCCCGAGTCCGAAGGACAAACCGCGATATTCGGGTCCGTCCAATAGTCGGGATACAGTTCCTGCCCGCGCGGGTACATGATCATGGCGTTATTGTTCGGAAACACCCCCGGGGAATAGCCGGTGGTG
>CAZBQH010000410.1:0-6957 GCA_964493915.1 uncultured Nitrospiraceae bacterium | reverse complement strand
GGCATTCTTCAGTCTGGATGCAATTGTGCGCTCGGTCTGGCGAATGCCGGTCACACACAAACGGCTGCTGGAGTGGAATCCGTCGAGCGGCTCGGCTCGCCAAAGCCGCACTGACCTCAGCTCCTTCCTTCGGACAATGTGGTTTGCTCCCGTTGTGGCCGCTGCTGCAGGGAGTTATCTGACTTTTTCGAGGCCTGCCGCTCTTGCCGTGGCCGGGCCTGTACTATGCCTCTGGTTTTTTCACCCGCTATCGCCTGGTGGCTCAGTAAGCCCATGGCCCGCCCGGCAGCAAGGCTGAGTGCCGACCAGATCCTCTTTCTCCGGAAGCTTTCCCGAAAGACTTGGTCGTTCTTCGAGGACTTAGTGGGCCCGGAAGATCATTGGCTGCCGCCGGATAACTATCAGGAGCATTCCGCTCCCGTGATCGCCCATCGCACGTCGCCCACCAACATGGGGTTTGCGCTCCTCGCAAATCTTTCCGCCTGCGATTTCGGCTACATTTCCGCCGGACAACTCATCGTTCGAGTACCTCATGCCGCTTCTCGTCATGCCGACTTACCAGGGCACCCTGCTCGACCGGACCTACAAGGCGGCGGTGCAGGCACAGATCGCGTACGGAGATAAACGCGGCGTACCATGGGGTATGTCGGAATCCGGCTATAACGCGATCGACATTCATCGCAACTACCAGTACTGCGCGTTCGGCGTTCCATCGGCACAGCACCGAGTCCTCAGGCCTGCGCACCACTTCGAGCGGCTGGGAGACACCGATGCGGGTTTTCAGCAACCCCGGCACCCCGATGCCGGAAGCGCAGTTCCTGTCGAACGGCGGGTACCACGTGATGGTCACGAACGCAGGAGGAGGGTACAGTCGCTGGAAGGACCTGGCGGTCACGCGCTGGCGTGAAGACGGCACCTGCCACAACTGGGGCACCTTCTGTTATCTCCGGGACATATCGACACCGGAGAGTTCTGGTCCCCCACGCCGCTGCCGAGCCGAGGAGCGACACCTTATGCCTGCCGGCACGGATTCGGCTACAGTGTTTTCGAGCACACGGAACGCGGCATCCGCTCGGAAATGTGGGTTTACCCAGCTATGGACGCTCCGATTAAGTTCACGGTGTTGAAAGTGCGAAATGAGTGCGGGCGATCCCGCCGTCTCTCCGCCACGGGGTACGCAGAATGGGTGCTGGGGGATCTGCAGCCCAAATCAGCAATGCACGTGGTCACCGAAGTTGACCCCGGGAGCGGGACACTCTTCGCGAGGAACCCCTACAATGCGGAATTTGCCGAACGGGTGGTTTTTTTCGATGTGGACGATGCGAGTCGAACCGTTACCGGCGACCGGAGGGAATTCATTGGGCGCAACGGCACGCTTCGGAGGCCGGCTGCCATGACGCGGTCGCGGCTTTCGGGCAAGGTGGGGGCCGCTTTGGATCCCTGCGCAGCGATCCATGTGCCTTTCGAGATAACGGCTTCGCTCCAAGGACTTTAGCGGAAGCAACTCTCTCCTTTATGACAGGCAAGGAATCTCCTGCAGGGACTTTTTCCCGGTTTTCGAGAAATTGTCCCAGAAAAATGAGCAATCTCCCCATAGACAAACCAACCAAATACAGGAAAATTATATACATCAGTTCGGGCTGGATCTTGCTTTCCTGCCTACTTGCCCTTGAGGAAATCGTTATCCGGATGGGTGCGTGCGGCTGAGGATAAGAAGTCCGTTCAGCAGCGGGTTTCAAGGCTTTCTTGATTTCAAAGGCAAGTCTTACATTCAAGAGAGGTGACTTATGAATCGCTTTGGCAAGCCTCTGCAAAGAAGGGGAGAGAGGAATGTGTTTTGCTCTCACTACAAGGGTTGTCTGGATCATGCAGTGAGCGAATCCTGGCCGTATTGGGCTTGTGGGAATTGCCGGCATAAGCTGGATCAGGGAGCCAGGCCCGAGATGCGCATGATAAGCACGGATTCGCTTGAACATCATGATTTGAGATTGAGGCTCTGAGCAGCGGAATTGGAAAAAGAAAAACCGGCTACTGTATCGCGGAGCTGGCGCAAGAAAAAAGGAAGCAACCCCCCTCCTTTATGTGGGACCCCGGGGAGGATTCATGAAACACGAAGAGGTGAGATATTGCCGCCAAACACCTCTCAGCAAGCCGATCTACAGTGTTTTACCCGCGGAAGCTTATCCTGGCGCAGTCGAAGGGCCGGGGTAACGGTCCGGAGGGCTTTTTACGAATTCATCAATCTTGACGGGCTCGTAGATCAAGCGACGGCGGATCAGTGAGAGCAAGGATGAACAAGAAAAGCAGTCCCTCGAACCTCGGCGCGGTGGTCTCGGTGCGCGGCAGTGTTGTGGATATCCGGTTCGATTCACATTTGCCGCCCATCTATTCGTTGCTGCACGCAAAGGAGGGAGAAATCGCCATCGAGGTTTTAGCTCAACTCGACGCCCATCGCGTGCGTGGAATCGCCTTGACCCCCAGCCAGGGCCTTGCCCGCGGCATGAGGGTTGAGGACACGGGCGGGCCGCTAAAAGTTCCGGTCGGCAAGGCGATTCTCTCGCGCATATTCGACGTGTTCGGCAATGTGCTGGACCGCGGAGGGGAAGTTTCGAACGTTGAGTGGCGCACCGTTCATAACGCCCCGCCGTTGCTGGCCCGGCGCTCCACCAAATCCGAAGTCTTCGAGACGGGTATCAAGGTTATCGACGTGCTCGTGCCGCTCGAGCGCGGGGGCAAGGCGGGTCTGTTCGGCGGCGCGGGCGTCGGCAAAACCGTCCTGCTCACGGAAATGATCCACAACATGATCAGCCACCACGAGGGGGTCAGCCTGTTTTGCGGCATCGGTGAACGCTGTCGCGAAGGCGAGGAGCTTTACCGCGAGATGAAGGAAGCGGGGGTGCTGCCGAACATGGTGATGGTATTCGGCCAGATGAACGAGCCCCCCGGCACCCGTTTCCGCGTGGGCCACGCTGCGCTCACGATGGCCGAGTATTTCCGGGACGACGAACAGCGAGATGTGCTGCTTCTCATCGACAACATTTTCCGTTTCATTCAGGCCGGTTCCGAGGTTTCCGGGTTGATGGGGCAAATGCCCTCTCGCCTTGGTTATCAGCCCACGATGGGCACGGAGTTGTCGCACTTGGAGGAACGAATCGCCAATACCGATACCGGGGCCATCACCTCCATCCAGGCCGTTTATGTGCCGGCGGATGATTTCACCGATCCGGCCGCGGTACACACCTTTTCCCACCTTTCGGCGTCCATCGTGCTCTCGCGCAAACGGGCGAGCGAGGGGCTTTATCCGGCCATCGATCCGCTTCAGTCGAGTTCCAAAATGGCCACTCCGGGCATTGTCGGTGAACGGCATTATCTCCTTGCGCAGGAGATCCGGCGTACGCTCGCGCAATACGCAGAACTCAAGGACATCATCGCCATGCTCGGTCTGGAGCAGCTTTCGCCCGAGGACCGCAACGTGGTCGGCCGGGCCCGGCGGTTGGAGCGGTTTCTTACCCAGCCGTTCTTCACGACCGAGCAGTTCACCGGGCTCAAAGGCGAGTTGGTCGGCCTTGAAGAAGCACTGGACGGCTGTGAGCGCATCCTGCGCGATGAATTCAAGGACTACCCGGAGAGGGCTCTCTACATGATCGGGACGATCGACAAAAGGAGGGGAAAACCCAAACCGGAGGTCGAACATGCAAGAGCCGACACCCATGAATCTTAAAGTGCTCCTGCCATTCCAGGTTTTTGCCGAGAAGAGCGGCGTGACCCGCATCGTCGCGGAAACCCGGGAGGGTTCGTTCGGACTCCTGCCGCGCCGGCTGGACTGCGTTGCGGCTCTCGCACCCGGGATTCTGATCTACGAAAACGAAGGGGAGGGCGAAGTCTACCTGGCCGTGGATGAAGGGGTGCTGATCAAGACCGGGCCGGACGTGCTCGTCTCCGTGCGCAACGCCATAGCCGGTACGGACCTGCACCGGCTGCGCGAGGAGGTGGAACGGGAATTCCTGAACCTGGACGAACGGGAACAGAGCGTGCGCATGGTGCTGGCGAAAATAGAAAGCGGTTTCATGCGCCGCCTCGCGGAATTCCATCATGACTGATGAACCCAAGAAGACACCTTTAAAGCCGAAGCCGCCCCTCGGTGAGGAGGTCGGCGCCAAGGCGGCGCGCAAACTGCGTGCGCAACGCCATGTCACGCGGACCGTCTGGTTCGGCCTGGGCATGATGGGACTGATCGGTTGGTCGGTGGCGATTCCGACGCTGCTCGGGGCCGTGCTTGGTCTCTGGCTGGACCGCAGCTATCCGGGAGGCCGCTCCTGGACCCTGGCCCTGCTGGTCGCCGGCCTCGCTGTCGGGTGTTTAAATGCCTGGCATTGGGTGTCCAAAGAAGACAAGGCAATACGGGATGAACAGGGGAATGACGATGAATGAAGCAGTGATTCTGGTAAGTGCGGGAGGCGCGGGCCTTTTGCTCGGAGTAATTTTTTTCGGAGGCCTTTGGGGGACGGCAAGAAAGGGTCTCTTGTCGAAACGGCCTGCGCTTTGGTTCTTGAGCAGCCTGCTCCTGCGGATGGGTGTGGCACTTGCCGGATTTTACTTTGTCTCGGGCGGCCATTGGGACCGTTTGCTGGTGTGTCTCCTCGGATTCGTGATCGCGCGTTTCATCGTGACGCGGCTTGCCGGACCGCCGGCAGAGCACCGCACCCCCCCATCCAAGGAGGCCGGCTATGCGCCTTAGTCCCGATGAGATTATCTTCTGGCAACACGGGTTTCTCAAGCTCAACGCCACCATTGTGTTCACATGGGGACTGATGGTCGTAATGGCCGTCGGTTCCAAAATCATTACGCGCAAACTCTCCACGGGCCTGAAACGTTCCCGCTGGCAGAACCTGCTGGAAATCGTCGTCACCCTCATCGAGAAACAGATTGAGGAGGTAGGCCTGCGCCAACCGCAGAAATACCTCGGCTTTCTAGGCACACTCTTCCTGTTCGTCGCCCTGGCCGCGCTTTGCACCGTCATTCCCGGTTACGAGCCGCCGACGGGATCGCTCTCGACCACCACGGCGCTCGCACTGTGTGTTTTTGTTGCCGTGCCGCTCTTCGGCATCGGGGAGCAGGGTGTGGGAGGCTACCTCAAGTCCTATGTGAAGCCGACGTTCATCATGCTGCCCTTTAACATCATCAGCGAACTTTCGCGTACGCTGGCCCTGGCCGTCCGTCTGTTCGGAAACATGATGAGCGGGGCGATGATTATCGGCATTCTCCTCAGCATAACGCCTTTCATTTTTCCCATCGTCATGACGGCGCTCGGTCTGCTCACCGGCATGGTGCAGGCCTACATCTTTTTTGTCTTGGCAACGGTTTACATCGCGGCCGCCACTCGAGTCCGCAGGCCCAAGCCTGAGAATTGAGGCGAAACATTGAAGCATGAACCGCGACAACAAAAGGAGAACCTATGGATATCATGACAATGATCGCGGTGGCATCTATCGTCACCGCCGGCTTCACCACAGGCGTCGGCTGCATTGGGCCGGCGCTGGGCGAAGGGCGTGCGGTTTCGACCGCACTGAGTTCACTGGCCCAGCAGCCCGACGCTTCCGCCACCATCACCCGGACGCTCTTCGTGGGCCTTGCAATGATTGAGTCCACGGCCATCTATTGCTTTGTGGTCTCGATGATTCTGATCTTCGCCAACCCGTTCTGGGGCCACGTCATCGCCGAAGCGACAGGGAAGTAAACCTATGCTGATCGATTGGTTCACCATTGCCGCCCAGGTGCTCAATTTTCTGATCCTGGTGTGGTTGATGAAGCGCTTTCTCTATAAGCCCATCCTCCATGCCCTCGATGCGCGGGAGCAGCGGATCGCCAAGGAACTCGCGGAGGCCGACGCGAAAAAGAGGGAAGCCGAAAAGGAGCGGGAAAAGTTCCGGAAATCGAACGAGGCGTTCGACCAAGAGCGCGTTGAGCTGCTGAGTAAGGTGAAGCAGGAGGTAAAAGCGGAACGTGAGCGCCTCCTCGATGAAGCGCAAGAGTCGGCCGATGCCTTGCGCGCCAAACGTCGGGAGGCTTTGGAAAGCGAACTCCGGCACCTGCACAAAGAAATCGCACGTCGAAGCCTGGAGGAAGTGTTTGCCACCGCGCGAAAGATGCTGGCGGATCTCGCGGGGACGACGCTGGAAGAACGGATGAGCGAGGTGTTCACGGGGCGTCTCCGAAGGCTCGAAGGCGAGGCGAAACAAGATCTCGCCACGGCCCTGAACACGTCATCAGTTCCGGTGCTCGTTCGCAGCGCCTTCGCGCTGCCGTCGGAGCAGCAAGGCGCGATACAACATGCGCTCCAGGAAACCTTCTCCGTTGACCCTTCGACTCCGCTCGGAGCAGGCATACGGGTCCGGTTCGAGACGGCGCCGGACGTGATCAGCGGCATCGAACTCATCGCGAACGGACGGAAGGTCGCCTGGAGTATGGCGGATTATCTCTCGTCACTGGAAAAGAGCGCCGGGGAGCTGCTGAAAGAGAAGGATGAACTTGAAGCCAATGCCGAGCCAACGCCTGAAGAACCTAAGTCCGAAACAGAGAGCCGATGAACCGGAAACCTGACAACTTGCAAATGGTCTTTGACAGATCGTTCGCCGAACTCCGCCAGGTGCGGGAGGCATTCACGCCGCAATTGACGTCGCGCGAAGTGGGCACGATCACCAGCGTCTCCACGGGCATCGCCCGGATCTCCGGCCTTCCCGGCGTGGGCTACGACGAGCTGGTGAAATTTCCCGGTGGTGTGTTCGGCATTGCATTCAACGTGGACGAGGACGAAATCGGAGTCGTACTTCTCGGCGAATACTGGCATCTGCATGCAGGCGATGAAGTCGAGCGTACGGGCCGGGTGATGGACGTTGCCGTTGGCGACGGATTGCTGGGACGCGTCATTGACCCGCTCGGCCGGCCCCTTGACGGCAA
>CAZBQH010000409.1:0-1663 GCA_964493915.1 uncultured Nitrospiraceae bacterium | reverse complement strand
ACTTTTTCAGAATAGGTCATATAGGATTTATAGGACTCATAGGTCCTATGAGACGTATGCGTTAAGATGAGGAGAGAGCTCGCGGCACACGAAGACAGGGAAACCCGACACTCGTAAGAGCGGCGCGAGCGGTAGCTGGGCACAAAGGTTGCGCGAGAATGCCGAGCTAGGGCTCCGCGATCCCAAGTGCGCGGCCATCGTCCGTTTGGGGCCTGCATCGGCCATATTGCTGCAGCGATCCCAAGGGCGCGCCGCCCAGCACACCGAGACACTGGCGGCGTGTCATTGCGGATCGATTCACTCGCTTCTGGTCAGGCATCATCTTCCTCCTGTTCGAGGGCCAAAAACCTTGGGGACAGCCCCGTCTCGCTCGAAGACTCGCTCGCTTGGTGCAGTCCCCGGTTTTTGAACCACCATCACACCCCCCGCGGGACGCCCGCCTTTTCGAACAGGGGCGCCATGTTTTCGTAACAGGTTTTGGCGGCAGTGTTCGGGTCGTAACCTTCTTTGCCGGAGAGCATGCCGCTGACTTCGCACGAGATGTCGTCGCGATAGCCGCCTTCGTAGAAGAGCCGCAGTATCTTGACAAAATCCATCGTGCCGTGTTTGCCGGGCAAGGCGAATCTTACGCGTTCGCCGTCCTCAAAAGCGTCTTTGACCGCGATGTGAGCGGTGTAAGGCAAGGCATCCTTGACCGTCTGCTCGATGGACAGGTCGCGGAAGGCGTAATGGCTGTAATCGTAGACCATGCGGAGCCACCGGCTATTGTCGAGTTGCTGAATCAGCCACGCTGCTTCGCTGGGTTTCGACATCGCGCCGCCCCGATGCGGCTTAATGGCAAGAACTGCGCGGCCCTCCTTGCACACATTGACCCAGTCGCCGAGGCGGTCGCGGAAGAGGTCGCGCTTCTCCTCCCACGTTCCGCCGCCAAGCACGGTCTGCACGAGCGGAACGTGGGCCGGGGAAAGGTCCTGCCCCAATTGGACGACGGCCTTGAGCCGCTCCAGATCTTTGACGTGTTGCGCGTCGTTGGTTGCGGGGTAGATGTGCTCCATAAGCGACGTAAGCACCAGGCCGGAATCGGCAAGCTGGGCGCGGACGGCTTTGCGGCGCTCGGGAGGCATTTTCGGGGGCGCGGCGTCCCATACGGTGTGTGCCGTGATCTCGATGGAATCGAATCCGATCTCCGCGATGGCGGCGATGGCCTCCTCGATGGGCAGCGTTTTCATGCCATACGTGCTGAACCCAAGGGTGCAGCCGGTTTGTGCGCGCGACGGTCCCGCACTGGCAAAACGGTTCGTGGCCAGGGCTGAAAGCGCCGTAAACCCAAGCCATTGCCGCCGGGACAAAGATTTCATCGCGACTCTCCTATGCTTTGCTTGCGTTCATCCAACACCAAGAGATGCCATTCTAGCTCTCGAGAATCAAGAATCCACCCCCGGAACGCCTTCCGGCGTTTCGAGAACGGATGCCTGCGGCATTGCGGATCCCCCGCCAGCGGGGGACAAGGGTGCCGAATCGATGGGTGGGAATGTATATCAACGCACGCCACAAGCGTCCGTTCGGCTGGGCTGCTTCGGCCCGACGAACGAAGCGCGTTCTTCACCGCGCGCCTCGCAAGCCCTCTGGATTCCTGCGTGCGCAGGAATGACGATGGGGACTT
>CAZBQH010000408.1:0-3091 GCA_964493915.1 uncultured Nitrospiraceae bacterium | reverse complement strand
GTCCGAGACGTTTTCAAGGACTTGGGCCGCACCCTCTGGGATATTTGGCGAAAGCTCGATAAGACGGCCCATCTGGTTGCGCACCGTCTGAACCAACGGGGCAAGTTCGTCCTCGTTAGCAGCAGGCTCCTCGATCATGCGAACCTTGACGGTCGTATAGGGCGTTCGTTTCACCAAACCCTCGACCCGGAAGCGCCGAATCGCCTGTATAACGACGTTGATGGTGGTGTCCGGAACACGTTGGAGTTGAAGAATCCGGCCGACACACCCCACTTCATAAGCAGCATCGAGACCCTCTCCCTCAACGCCTTCTCGTTTGGTTAACAATGCAACAAGCTTGTTGCCCATCACCGCCTCGTCTATCAGCTTGCTTTCCGATTCTTTGGTGATGCGCATTGGAATGATCGACATAGGAAACGGCGCCAGGTTTCGCAGTAAAAGCAAAGGCAGGACGTCAGGGATTTCGGCCGGCTTCTCCGGTGCCTTCATGTCGCCGGCAAAAACAGGTTCACTCATCGCTGTCGCTCCTTGGCACGTGAATCGTTAAAAAACCACCCTCGTATTCGGCTTGGATCCGGTCGAGGTTGGCGCTTCTCGGTAATCGCACGTAACGCGCGAAGGAACCGTAGGGAATCTCCATCTGATGGACGTGTCTTGTGGAATCAGGCATCCGCTTCGGCCGATGCCCGGTCACTCTCAGCATGCCGTTTTCGACGGTTACGCTGATATGCTCCTTATCGATTCCGGGCAACTCGATCACAATTACGATGCTCTTGTCCCCTTCATAGATGTCGAGAAGAGGGCGCCATGCAGCAAGATCCGAACCGCCCAAACGGACGCCTTCGTCCAAGCTTTCCATCATATGATGGATTTGCGAAAAAAACTCGCTCAAATCTCTCATCTTTTATTCCTCGGTTGACGCAGTCGCGCGATCGAGTATAGGGGCGTCTCAGAACATGTTCAAAGCATGAGGTCGCCTCGAGCCGTTGCAGCAGCTCGACCAAAATCAGAGAAGCAGTCTGCAGACAGCCGCCCTGCTCCGTCGTTCCCGTCCCAAGTCGCCTCCTTAACCTTTTAACAAACAAGAGACCGCCAGCGTTCCAAATGATGGACGCGAGGCGTTGGAATGCAACAGGTTGCGGGGGGCTTTCGCAAATTCCAGGCTGTATCTGCTATGATCGTTAAAATCGAGTTCGACCGATATGATCCCACGTTCGCTGATGTGGAGCAGCTCGCCGGCTGCTGGGACGCGGCGGGCGTCAGATGGAGTTAAGCATGCGCACAACCCGCTACCAGTTTGCGGCCTTGTTCTGTTTTCTGGCGACGGTTGCTCTGATCTTCACAAACGGCTTTGCGTCGCGTATCTTCGCCCAAAGTGAGCACCCCGACCCGTTTGAGAAGATCGAGCCCATCGGCGTGGTTCTCGACGAGATTATGCGGAACTACGTCAGAGAACCCGACTTGGACAAGGTCGTCGAGGGCGCCATAGGCGGCATGATGCGCTCCCTTGACCGGCACAGTTCCTACCTATTCCCTGAAATGTACAAGGAAATGACGGAAGACACCGAGGGGGAGTTTGAGGGAATCGGGGTCACCATTGAAGAAAACGTGGAGCATGGGTTCATCACCGTCGTTCAGCCGCTGCCTGGGTCGCCCGCTCACGAAGCCGGCGTGCGGCCTGGCGACATCATCGCGGGCATTGACGGCCAGGAGACTGCCGGGATGGACATCAACGACGTGGCCAACCTCATCAAAGGCCCCCGCGGGACAATCGTTCATCTAACGCTCTTGCGGCGCTCGGATGAGAACGGCGAAGAGCTCGACACCGTCGAGGTGGATATCAAACGCGGGCGAATCGACGTTCCCAGCGTGACAGAGTATCGCGTGCTCGATGACGGCATAGGCTACCTCCGTCTAGGCGACTTCAAAAAAAACACCGCCGAAGAAATGGTCAAATGTCTCGAAGACATGAAAGAGCAAGGGATGCGTGCTCTGGTCCTGGACCTTCGCTGGAATCCTGGCGGTCTGTTGACCTCCGCGAAGGAAGTCAGCGAGCTGTTCCTCCCGAAGAATACCCTGGTGACGTATACGAAGGGGCGCGAAACCGCCACAGGGTCGTTTACAGAGAACCTGAAGCTTTACACGGAACGAGCCCCTATGCTCCCAGACAATTTCCCTATGGTCATACTGACCAATAAATCAACGGCCAGTTCCTCAGAGATTGTCACCGGAGCGCTCCAATACTGGAAACGAGCCATCGTGATCGGGGAAAACACGTTCGGCAAAGGCAGCGTGCAAACTATCATCGAGCTGCCCCAGCCTGAGAACAGCGCCCTGCGTCTAACGACTGCGCTTTACTATACGCCTGCGGAGGTAACAATCGACGGCGCAGGCATCAAACCGGACGTCGAAGCGCCCATGTCGCCCAAGGATCAGGCAAAGCTGATCGAGCAAATGCACGAATCCTTGCGCGCAAATCCCAACGAACTCCGCAACAGCCAGAATCACGGTACTGTGACGGGCAACGAGGCCGTTGAAGGCACTATGGAGGATGTGCAGCTTCAGCGTGCCGTCGAGATACTGCAGGAAGACTCTGTATTTGAGAACCTCCTCAAGAAATATCATAAGGACATCAAAGAAACGCAGGTAGCGGCCGCAGATCCCGAGGAAGTCAAAACGCAGGAGGCCGCCCACTAGATGCGCCGCAGCGATCGCGCACCGGACGAACTGCGTCCAGTTCTGATCGAGCGCCATTACGTTCCTTACGCGGAAGGCTCAGCGCTGATCTCGATAGGCGATACAAAAGTGCTTTGCGCAGCCACCATCGAGAACCGCGTCCCCATGTTCCTGAAAGGCAGCCAGACAGGCTGGGTCACAGCAGAGTACAACATGCTCCCGCGTTCCGCAAAGACCCGCGTGCCACGCGACTCTTGGAGAGGCGGCCGGGCTATGGAGATCAGCCGTCTCATAGGACGCGCCTTGCGGGCGGTTGTAGCCCTTGACTGTTTGGGAGAACGGCAGATCACCGTTGATTGCGATGTGCTTCAAGCAGACGGGGGGCCCCGGACGGCCGCCATAACCGGGGCCTTTG
>CAZBQH010000407.1:0-2497 GCA_964493915.1 uncultured Nitrospiraceae bacterium | reverse complement strand
GTGTACGCGTTGGTTCTCGTCTTTGTTGACACGCTCCAGCCACTCGACAATGTCGGGGAGTTCGGCGAGCGGTGCCCACCGCCTGCCGGCGGCCGGCGGAAGCGGGCGGAACTCGATCACATCTTCGGGCTCGAAGATGCAGCCGAGGAAATCAATGCACTGGTCGAGAGCGTCCATGCTCAACACATCCTTTCACCGAACAGAACAAAAAGCCGGGCTACTGCTTTCCCACGCGGATGCAATCTGTTTTTCCAGGTGTTGCTTGCTGCTCCAAAGAGCCAATCCGGCGTCGATTAGGTGGTCAAACTTCAGGCAGACAAACGTCTGCATCGTGCGCGGGTTCTCTTCAACCGTGTACTTCAACTTTCGAGAGCTCATGGCAACAAGCAAAGCAGCCGTATCGACTGCTATGACTTCGCCAAACTTGCCTTGCTGATCGTCGTAGTAGCCGTACAGAAACATTCCGCACTTCAGCTTGTAGAGCTCGCTCTTCTCTCCGCTTGCGTGGTTCCATTCAGTGATGGTGATGTCGCGAAACGGCGCATATCGAGGCTTTCGGAATCGCTCTTGAACAGTGTGCTCGATTGGCTCGCGCAAGCCGTTGACCGTGACCTTTACAAGTCGATCGATAGCCATTTGGCCGTCGAGGATGGCCTTCTCTCCGCCTGCTGAAACAGACGCATCATCAAACGACAGTAGCGAACCGTCGCAGTCGAAAATCTTTGGGTAAACCAGCGACCTCGCAGCGGCGTGAGCCCGGTTAGAGAAGTCTTGGTTGCCCTGGGAAAACGGCGTCAACACTTCAGGCTTTCTCTGCGACCGAGTTCGTCATTGCTTCCCATCGGGCCACGATTTCTGAGCAGAACTTCGGATCAAGTTCGCCGCCGATGCACCGCCGACCTTGTGCCTCGCACACCATCAGCGTCTGGCCGCTCCCGAGAAACGGGTCAATCACAAGCTGCTTTGGCTTTGTGAACGTCTCGACGATCCACTGCACATACTCGGTCGGCTTGCGAGTCGGGTGATCGGTGTCGGCCGCCTCGGCGTTGCTGATGGTCACTTTGCTGAAGTCCTGTGCCTGCCGGAACACAGAGCCGCACGAGAACACAGCGGCATACATCCAGTTCCCGAAGCCAAGGGCACCGCGTGTCATGCCGTTCGTGATCCAAGCGGCAAGGCTCCATCGGTACGGCATGGCAGTGCGCCGGGCGAGCTCGAAGATGCTCACGATGCCCGGCGTGACGACCACGACATCCGCCATCTCGGCGAGGTAGTCGTGCTGCCAATAGAACGCAGAATCGTCGTAGCCTTCGACGTTGGCACCGTAAGGCGGATCGGCAAAGGCGAGAGCGGCCTTTTCCGTTATCAGTTCGCGGAAGGCGTCTGAAGACGTGTCACCGCAATACAGCAGATGATTGCCAAGCTGCCACACCTCCCCGGGCTTGCACCGCTCGTCGGCCTTGACTCCGGTCGCCTTCTCGATCTTCCGCTGGGCTGCCTGCCTTTCCTCCTGCTTGGTCGCCTTGCGAAGCTCCGAGTACGCCTTATTGACCTTGCCGCTGCGATCCATCTGCTCGACAAGGTGGCCGAACTTGTCCGGGGCTTCGGCGGCTGCGTCCGAAACGGCCTTGGCTTTTTCGTATGTGCGGCGGTCAACGCCGCACGCGGCAGCGGCGACGGACGATGTTCGCTTCGACTCGTCGCGAGGCTTGGAAACTCTGGGGGAACTTCCCCCAGAGTTTTTGGGCGGACGGCCGCCGTCTTTCACGCCGGCAGCGTGCGCCGCCTCCGCAATCGGCCGCTGAAACTCCTCGATCGTTTTGCCAAGTGCCACCATCTCACTCGGCTTGAACGGCTCCCGGCAGACGTTCTCATCCCTCTCGGCTAATACTCGCTGCCGAAGCTCGGAAAGAGACGATGCCACAACAGCCGGGATCGTCAGCATCCCGAGTTGCTTGCACGCCTCAAGGCGTCGGCCTCCAACCAGCAAACTCCGCTCGCCGTCGATAACGACTGGGTGCAGCAAGCCGAGTTCGGCAATCGACTGCTTGAGCGGTTCAAGGTCGCCAAGGTCTTTTCGATAGCGGTCGCCAACGATGATGTCGTTGATCGCCACTGGCTTGCTGTTGCTGTGCTTGACGATTGATTGCGTCATCTCTGGCTCCATGCGTGTCGTGTTGCCCCGCCCATACCGTGGCACGGGGGTCAACTTCGCGTGCGTCCTAGTGCGGCCGACTGCCTTGGCGTCAGCACGTTCGCCTTGTCGATGGTCTTTCTCGGGCTGCACTGTTCGCAGCACGCCTCGCCCTTGCCTTCTGCGATGTCCTTCGCGTGCGAGACCGTGATCCGCATTGGCTCGCCGCAGTCGCAGCACCATGCACGCAGCAACTTAGATCCACGAATCGGCTCAAACAGTAGCCGCATAGCAAGCTCGACAGACTTGTGAGGCGCGAAGTCAGCCATCACTTCACCCTCCACTTCACCGCCCGCCGTCCGC
>CAZBQH010000406.1:0-14018 GCA_964493915.1 uncultured Nitrospiraceae bacterium | reverse complement strand
TAGCGACCCGCAAAAAAATGGAGCGGGAGACGGGATTTGAACCCGCGACGTCAACCTTGGCAAGGTTGCACTCTACCACTGAGTTACTCCCGCTCAATGTTGAACCGGATGGTAGCACGCCAAAACGGGGGATGTCAAGGGATCCACGGCAAGCCCAAGGCCGGCAAGGCCTTGCCCTCCCCGTCCGCCTTGCCTGCGTTCTGGCCGGCAGATGCGCAAGTGCGCAGCATACCGCCTGACACAGCAAGAAACATGACGGACCAAGGGCTGCAGCTCTAGGGCCAAAGGCACGGCGCGAGCTAACCGCTGTTTGCCTGCCCGACGTGGAAACGGGAACAAATGCCGCAGGCGCCGCTCTTTCTCCATCGTGTAAATGATTTTGATGTCAAGTACGCCTTGCCCTGAATTCGTGCATTCCCCCGATTCATTATCCCGGTCGATTACAAATGGCCCGAAGCTCCCGCCGGTTCGCCTACCCGTCACCATTCTCGTCTTCCCTTGGGGGAGGCTCGACGGTCTCTACGTTGGGCGGCGTGGGGGGGACGGGCGGTTCCATCAGGAACCCGAACTCCATCTGCTGATTGCGAATGAAACGGTACTTCTTTAACAGGCGAAGCGTCTGGAGCGTCTGCGAAGCCGGGTAGTCACCGCTTTCAGGAATGCGGTCTAACAGACCCTGTAGAACGGTGGGGAATTCGAGCACGTGCGCGACGCCGAGCTTGCGCAGGAGTGTAATGGAGCGTGCGCGCGCTTCAGACGAACCGGGGAGCTCGGATAGGACCAGTATCGTTGTACAAGGTTTGCCGCCGAAGAGATCCTGCGCAAGAGCGAGGACGCCCAGGCGGGTGAAGTCAGCCAAGATAGGGTTCGCCTCGATAACGCTGGCGTACATTCTGTCGGCGTGCCAAGCACGCACTTCAACGACGGCCCGATCAATCGCGAGGATATCGGCATGCCCCAGCACAAAAGGCGGCTCATGGGGAAGAACAGCCTCGCTGTTCTCAACGAAAAGTTGAGGGGATGCGTCGGCGGCGCGGGCGGCGATGGGCTGTTGCCGCCAATTAGTCATGACCCGAAACAGATTCAGCTCGAAGAACTCGCGTACGAGCTGAAGATTCACATCCACTGCGCGCCCTCCGGTCTATTTCCTGCTGCGGCGTGCCCCCCTGCGTAGTCCGGACGTCTTAGAGTTCCGCTAGGGACTGGCCAAGCCGGTGCGCCGGCTCGACCTCGAGAATGGCTTTCCCCATCCTTCTTGCCTCGTCGTTCTGTCCGAGACGTTGATAGCACAAGCCGAGCTTACCGAGGACGTCCGTCCGGGTAAAGGTCTCGCCGAAAGCTGAATACACAGTGTCGGTGTGGGCACGACGGCTCGCGGAGAGGTATTGCTCGAGCGCCGTGTCAAATCGGTCTTGCGCAAAGTAGACCTCGCCGCGAAGGAAGTGCCCTTCAGGCTGTTCCGGACTGACTTCGAGAAGTTTCTCGATGAGTTTCTCGGCCTTTTTCAATGCTTCTTGTCCCCGCGTGATTTCGCCCGCCAACCGCGCCGCTCGTCCAAGCAAGAAGAGCGCGTTGAAGTTCTCGGCAGTTCCTCGGATGGCGGCTTCAGCGTGGCTCATCGCCCCGGCCCAGTCGCATGACCGGAAATCGGCCATGGCAAGACCCAGGTGAGCCCGCGCATCATCGGGATCGATGCTCAGGAGGTGTTGGAACTGATTGCGGGCCGCATCGACTGCGCCCGCTCCGATGTAAGCGAACCCGAGGTCGAGTCGCGCTCCTTTCTGGCTGGGTTTTTTCGCGACCACCTGGCTCAGAATCTCGACAGCCCGCTGATGCTGCCCCAAACGGGAAAAGCACTTGCCGAGCTGGTGATACGCTGCCGCCAGCGTATTGTCCAGACGAATAGCTTTCTCAAAGTACTGAACCGCCCGAGACATGTTTCCCTTCATGCTCGCGGTAATGCCTTCGTCGTAGTAACTCTCTGCGTTTTCGCCGCCGAACACCATAGCTCGATCCTTCTCTTTACGGCACGCGCAAGGCCTCGAGGGCCGCACCCACCTGCTTCTCCGAGATGTCTGTCCGCTGGACTACGTGACCGATTCGATCGGGTAGGACAAATTTCATGGTGCCGGCCCGCACCTTCTTGTCACGGCGCATGGTCTGCAATGTCTCTTGCACCGGGAGCTCCGGCCAGGATACGGGCAGGCCGTAAGCGCTAATGCACGCCTCTTGCCTTGCTACGAAGGCGTCGTCCACCATGGCCAGATTGCGGGCCAGAATGGCCGCTGCGTGCATGCCGAGGGCAACCGCCTCGCCGTGAAGATAACGCGTGTAATGGGTGACGGCTTCGATGCCGTGACCAAAGGTATGACCATAATTCAATATGGCTCGCATTCCTTTCTCACGTTCGTCTGCTGACACGACGGCCGATTTGATCTCGCAGGACCGGTGCACAGGAAACTCAAGCGTGGCAAGATCCTTGCCCAGGACAGGTCTAGCCTCTCGCTCCATATAGATGAAGAGCTGTTCGTCGGCGATGACCCCATGCTTAATCACCTCCGCCAACCCCGCCCGCAACTCCCTGTCAGGGAGCGTCTCCAGCAAGGTCAAGTCGATGACGACGGCGGAGGGTTGATGAAACGCGCCAATGATGTTCTTGGCGAGGGGATGATTGACGCCCGTCTTGCCGCCCACGCTCGAGTCCACTTGGGCCACAACGGTCGTTGGTATCTGAACGTAACGAATGCCTCGCATGAACCCCGCCGCCGCGTAACCCGCCACGTCGCCCACAACGCCCCCGCCCAAGGCAAAGACGGTGCTGTCCCGGTCCAGACCAGCCTCGAGAAAATCGCCGCAGAGCCGCTCAATTTCGCTGAGCCGCTTATGTTTCTCACCGGCGTCAAGCACCGATGTCGCGACGCTCAAAGAGGCTGCATCCAGCAACGAGCATACCCGGTCAGCGTAGAGCGGGCCGACATTCGAGTCGGTCACGATCGCCGCCTTCCCCTTGACGCCAATCCCGGTCAAAAGCGATGGCAGGCGATCAAGGATGCCGGTCCCGAGATAAATGGGATATGAGCGATTGCCAAGGGATACGGTGAGCGTTTCCATATACTTGATTGTCGATCCAGTCGCCGACCGTGCCCGCCCGGGGCGTCCCTCGTAAACGGGACGCCCCGGCCCACGGAAACGACCTGACTATTTGCTTAGAACGACGGTTTTGCCCGTATCGGCAGCCTTCTCTGCAGCTAGAATGACTTCGAGCGACTTTTTGCCTTCTTCGCCCGTGCAGAAGGGCGTTTCCATGCCGAGGGCGGCGCGCACAAAAGCCCCGCTGATATCCAGTCCCCATGTGCCTTCCTGCACATTGGTTACGACAGGCGGCGTCTCGAAGGTGATCTGGCACTCCGGATTGACGAGATGCGCTACAAGCGGTTGACCCGGCAATTCGGCGACGCGCAACGAACCCTTGGTGCAATGGAGAATCGTGTAGTTTGCTTCCATGCCCTTGACAGTCCACGATGCCGCGAGCGTGCCCAGTGTGCCGTCGTCGAACTTCAGACAAGACACGAAATTATCCTCGACATCGGTGTTCTTTTTCTCGAGGCACCCGTAAAATGCCGATACTTCTGCGACCTCCTTGCCCGTCAGAAACCGAATCAGATCAGCCTTGTGCACGCCGAGGTCTGCCATCGCGCCAAAACGCGCCTCTTTCTTCCTGAAGAACCACTTGCCTGCTGGACTCCAGTTCTCAGGACCGCTATGACCGAACATGGCCGTCACATGCAGCACTTTGCCCATAATGCCGCTGTCCAGCACCTCTTTCGCCTTTATGTGGGGCGGAAAACGGCGCTGACTCTGATCAACCATCAGTAACTTGTTGTTCCTCTTCGCCGCGTCGATCATCTGCTGCGCTTCTTTAGAACTAGTCGCCATAGGCTTCTCGACAATGACGTGGCAGCCCGCATTCAAAGCATCTACCGTGACTGGCGCATGGAGATAGTTCGGCAGCGCAACGGTTACGCCGTCCAGCGTCTCCTCCTTAAGCATCTTCTTGTAGTCGTTATACACCTTTGCACCCGGCGCCCAGCGTTCTGCCAACGCCTTCGCCTTTGAGGGCACGATGTCGCAGAAAGCGACGACCTCCGCCTCCGGAACATACGCGTAGTCAGGGACATGCACCATCTTCGCTACCTGTCCGCAACCAATCACTCCCGCGCGAAACTTCCCGGCCATTGTCGAGTCTCCTCCCGCTGTTCTGTTGTTGTTCGAGCGAAAAACGTGGACCCATTCTAGTCTCCCCCGCGAAATGAAGCAACACTGCCGTAACCTTTTCGCATGGCCGGGTTATATCCCACTGCAACCAACACAAACACCCTCGGCCCCGTCCTCAGCGGGCCACGAACGAAATGAGGCGCTCATGAGCCAACCTGTGAGAAAAACCGAATGGTCGCCTGTCATTGCGCTAATGGTGATCGCGCCTTCCTTGGGCGAACTCCTTTGCGGGTCTTCGCCGCCTGTCGAGTTCTTCAGTATCATCGGTCTTCCCTTTCAGATCTTGCTCTATGGCGCAGGCGCCGTGCTCTGCCGCGAGGTCGCCCGGAGGTGGGGCAAAGGCTGGCCTGCGCTGCTCCTGCTCGGCGCCGCCTATGGTGTGTTCGAGGAAGGCTTTGTGTGCAGCAGCTTCTACAATATCGGTCACCCGGACCTCGGACCAATGAAGGGCTGGGACCGGTGGCTTGGGACTAACTGGGTCTGGAGCCTCGATCTCACCGTCTACCACGCCATTCTCAGCATCGGCATTTCGGTCCTTGTGGCCGAGGCCTTCTTCCCGGCCCGGGCCAGGCAGCCGTGGCTCGGCCCGCGGGCTCTGCCTGTACTTGCCGTACTATTCTTCCTCAACGGTTTGGCCATGCACCTTTTGTTCGGCTTGTTTTTCATTCATTTCTGGCCCAGCCCGGCTCACTACGCGGCAACCTTCCTCTTGATGCTCGGGTTCGTCTGGCTGGCGCGCCGCGTGCCCTATCCCTTGATTCCACAGGAGGACTGGACCGCACGGAAAGCGCACCCTATTCTATTCGGGATTCTGGGCCTTGCCGGGTACGCAGCCTTCTTGCTGCATTTGGCTTGGCCAGCTTCTGCTGGGCTCCATCCCGTGGCGGCGTTTTTCCTGATGCTTGCCATCGTCATAGGTGCGACATCGGTCCTCTACGTCATCACCCGGCGCTACGGTCCCCTGCCGGCCCGCAGCCGACTGGCATTGGGCTCGGGCATCCTGGCCGGCATGTCGCTGCTGGCCTTGGCCCAGGAAAACGACCCGAACCGCACCGATAACACCGCGGGGATGGCCTTGGTTGGCTTGGCAGGCCTTTTCCTAGTTGTTTGGCTGAATGTGCGGGCGTGGCGACATGGCAAACAAGACCAAACGGTGGTACAAAAGACCGCAGAGGTCTAGAACCGGCCCGTTCGTAGTACGCCGCTGGAACATCGAGGCACGTGCGCTGCAATCGGTTTTTTTCATGGCCCCTCTCTGCGGTTATGCGACAAGCGTCGGGGCAAGAGGGGATAAACCACAGCTATTGGGCGGCAAAACAATGTCACAAGTGCTATACTAATGGTCTCAAGAGCTACTTTATTGAGAATTGCTCAGACTGTACAAAAATGAGCCCATTGTGTAGAATACATTTAAATTATTGCATATCAATTACTTAGAACGATCTAATCATCCGGGCCTTTTTGGGCCTGAATCTTGCTCACCCTTAACTGTCGCGAATGGGGAAATCGGGTTGGGGTAAGAGCCGCACTCTTACGTTACACCCCCGAAACGTAACCAATCCGTTTCCCCACCACCTTTCTGCAAAGGGCCACGCCCGCACCGTGGCCCTCCCCCCTTTAACCCGACTCCATATCCAAGCCCTGACCCAGGACCCAACTGGAAATCATCCTGCCCACCCTCTATTCTGGACTAAGGAAATGCACGACCAGCAGGTTCGCAGACCTCCTGGAGAAGACGACGCCCAACCCTGTCAAATGCTCGGCGTAGCTCTTTCTCAAACAACGGAGCACCGGAACATGAGTAAAACCAAGGCTTTCGTTAGGAAGCTGGCCGATGTGGCGCCTGTACCTTGCCCATGCGGCCAGTCGCAGCGCATCGTCACAAACGCCGACAACGACCGGGTAAGCGTGCATCGCGTTCGGATCAATGGGGAAGCGAAGGCCCATTACCACAAGGCGCTTAGCGAGTACTACGTGATTCTCGAGGGGGAGGGAGCGATCGAACTCGACGGCCGGCTCCATGCCGTGGCGCCGGGCGACGTGGTCTACATTCCCCCGCTGACACGCCATGCACTGCGCGGAAGGTTCGAGATTATCAACGTGGTGTCGCCGCCGTTTGATCCCACCGACGAGCATCTGGTGGAATGATGTCTGAGCCGATCCACTAACACGGGCCGCTCTTGGGCAAGCCGAAGACTCCGTCTATCCAGGATTTGACGTCTCGTTGCCCTCGGTTCTGGGCAGGGCCGCCCGGGCCTGCTTGAGCAGCTCGAGAACGATCGCTTCGTAAGCCGAAGGCGCCTCGACGTGTCCCCAGCCTAACGTGACTTGGAAAAGTCCGTCAAGGGCGGAGTCGTGGTAACTGCGCATCATGTGTGGAATGTTGCGTGCAGTCAATTCGCTGTCCAGAAACTGCGCCTCGACTTCGTTTTGCAGTACGGCAATGCGTTGCATCCGGCTGGACATCTTGTCTCCCTTCCCGCTGAGTTGAATCATTGCCGTAGATTCTACCTGATTCGAACACCCGGACGGCAATCGGCATATAGGGCGGTTGCAGCGGATCTTCTTCATGCGTAGACTCGCGTACTATGCTGAAGCCTCACCGTAGACTCTATGCGGCTGCGTTTTTCCTCGACTTCGCCATGATGAGCGGGGCAACGGCCGTCCCGTTCTTCATCTACGATCACTTGGGTGGAGGAGCGCGCATGTCGGGCGCGATCATGGCTGCTCAGGCCTTGTGTACCGGGCTGACCTGCCTCATCTCGGCCCAATTCGTGGCGCGGGCCCGCAATGGGCTCTCTTTTGGCGTCGCAGGCGCTGCCGGTTTCGGGCTGATCCTTCCTCTTGCCCTTCTTACGCGTAACCCCCTTTTGTTCGGGCTCTTCAGCGTTTTAGGGATGGCGTGCACGGGTCTGTTCTGGCCGGCGGCCCAAGCTTGGATTGGCGCCGAACCCGACCTTGCGCTGCGCGGGCGGCGCATTGCATTCTACAACTTGTCGTGGTCCTGTGGTTTAGCCCTCGGGCCGGTCTTCGCGGGCCGTGCCTATGACGCACACTATTGGCTGCCCTTTGTGGGCGTGTTCGTTGCGGCAGGCGTTGCGTCGGTGCTTGTGGCTACCTTGCCCAGCGAGAGGCGCCTTTTCGGCGATTACCCGGTGGACCGCTCGGATGCGCGGCGCCACCATGATCGCCTGAGCGACATGCACCTGTACAGTGCGTGGCTGGCGAGCATGACGGGCTGGGCCTTGGTCGGGGTGATGCGATCGGTTTTCCCAAAGCGGGTCGATGAACTCGTCGCCGCAGGCGAACTGGCGGCGTTCCCGGGAGGCTGGTCCTTTCCAGCAGGCGCTGCAACGCAGTTCTCCTGGCTTGCACTGACTCTATACGCATCGCGTGCAGGCATTTCGCTGGCGATGGGACGCTATCACGGGTGGCAGCATCGGTTTGCGCTCCTCTTCGTGCTCCAATGCGGTGCGGCGGCAGCATTCCTGGTGCTTGGCTTCTCGCATAGTCTATTGGTAATGGCCGTTTGCAGCCTGATTGTCGGCGTCAACGGCGGTGCGAGCTTCTTTGCAAGTTTGTACTACAGCGTAGCCAACCCTGAAAAGAAACACCGGCGCGCAGCCATTCACGAGAGCATGGTAGGCCTTGGCGGTTTCGCTGGATCGATCGTTTTTGGTTGCCTGGCCGGAAGTCTCGGCGTGGCCTGGCCGTTTCGCCTGACGCCCGCGTTTGTTGGTGGGTCTCTTGTGTTGCAGTGGCTCCTGCTGCGATACGGTGCTCGCCGCACGATGTCTAACCGGATGTAGCAGACGGGTTTGACGGTTTTCCCCCTCTGTGGTACCGTTCAGGCGCAGGGTGCCAGTCCACCCAAGGAGTGACGCATGGACAAACGGTGCATTTTCTCGCCCAACGGACCGCCTGCCCAAGGGCCTTATTCCCATGCAGTGGCTGCTGGGGGATTCCTTTTTGTATCCGGCATGGGGCCCATCAAAGCCGATGGATCAGGTGTGTTTCGGGGGACGTTCGAAGAAGAGGCGCGCCTTGCCTTGTCCAACCTCGAGGCTGTTTTGGAAGACGCAGGCGCAAGCCTCAAAAGCGTCGTCAAAGTAACCGTTTTCCTCACCAATATGGATAATTACGCGGTCTTTAATGAGGTATATCAGGATTATTTCACAAAAGACTATCCTGCCCGTACATGTGTTCAGGCCGCCCGGCTGCCCATGGACATCCAGGTCGAGGTCGAGGCTGTCGCCGTTCTGGATTCTTAGGGCGGCATTACGTAGATGATTGGGGAAAGATACTGATGTACAGCCGGTTGGTGTGGACATGCCTTCTCGCGTTGGCTTTCCCGCTGCAAGCGGCAAATGCCGAGACCGCCGCAGATTTCAACAAAAGCGGGGTAGCCCATTACAACGAGCGGAACTGGGTCGAGGCTGTCGCGAGTTTCGAGCAAGCCTACGCCCTGGCGGACGACAGCGCTACGGTACGCCATAACCTGTGCAATGCCTACAGGGCTTACGCCAACGACCTTGCAAAAGAAGCCGACTACGCCTCAGCCGCGGCGCAGCTCGAACGGGCCATCGCCGTCGCACCCGAGGATCCTCTTCCTTTGATCCAACTGGGTTCGTACCTTCTGCGTTTGGATATGGCGCAGGACGCCGTATTCCGTCTAGAAGAAGCCGTCTCGCTGGATCCCGAAAATCTGGACGGCCACGAAGTCCTCGGCGACGCTTACTACAAGGCTAACAATCTTCCGTCCGCAATAGCGGAGTGGGAGCTGGTATTGGCGCGAGAACCGAGCAGGCCGGGGCTCAGACCCAAGCTCGACAAGGCAATCCGGGAGGATTCGGTCGAGTATGACTACGGCGAGAGTCGGTCTCGCCATTTCAGTGTCAGCTACGCCCCGGGCACGCCTTCCAGCGACCATAACCAAGTGCTCACGCTTCTCGAAGGGGCCTATCGGGACATTGGCTATCGGTTCGGCGGCATTTTTCCGCCGGGTCCGGTTCAGGTTATCGTCTACTCGGCTGACGAATTCGCAAAGGCCACCCAGATGGGCGAATACGTCGGCGCTCTCTATGACGGCAAAGTTCGCGTCCCGCTTCGGGATCGGAAGGGCCGCCTCCTCGAGGAGCAAGAACTTCGGAGGCGGCTGTACCACGAGTACGTTCATGTGGTTGTGCGGTTCCTGGTGAAAGATAACGTGTCTTGGTGGCTCAATGAGGGTCTGGCCGAGGTGTTCTCCCGCGAAGCCACGACCCAAGACGCCGAAATGCTACTGGATGCTTACAAGAAAGGCACGCTTTTCAACCTGTCCCAATTGACGGAACCGCAGCTCGACCGTCTCAGCCCCGACGAGTTGCGATTGGCCTATTGTCAGGCGCGCGCGACGGTCGATTTCATGTGGACGCGCTTCGGCAAGCGTTGCCTGACTTCGCTCATGGAGAGTCTCGCCGCCGGGGTGCCCGAGGAAAAGGCTCTGCATCAGGTCTATCGCAGGAACTACGTCATGATGGAGCGCGACGTGGCCTATCAAATTAGCCGGGCCGGAAAATAGCAGCGGAAAGGCGGAAGACTACCGGCGGCGGTCCACCATATAGTTCGAGCCTGCCATTTTTTTCGTGTAGGATTTGACGTGGGCAATACGGGCCGACAGGTCCGCGATATGCCTGACATGGCTTCCCGCCGTATCCACGACGGCTATCGAGACGCTCATGAGCGGGAACGGTTTGCTGTTCCCTTGGCGATCGAAGCTTTGGATATGACCTCGGGAACGGTCCTCTTCGTCATAGAAACTTGGAACGATAAGGTTGAAATCCCTCACAATGCTTTCACATGCTTGTGATGCAAGTTCGCACGGCGCAATAAACACGAAATCGTCGCCGCCAATATGTCCGACATACGTGTCTGGGCTTCCCAAGGTTCGGATCGAGTTCACCAGTATGCGTGCAGCCATCCGCAGCACTTCGTCGCCTCGATTGAAGCCATAGCAGTCGTTGTAAGGCTTGAAGTTGTCGATATCCAGGTAGGCAAATGCAAAGGGTTTGCCACGGGCGATGCGTCGCTCCGCCTCGCGCATAATAGTGATATTGCCCGGCAGGCCCGTCAACGGATTGGCATTGACGTCTCGATTGGAACGGCTCAGGCAGAGTTTAACGCGCGATACGAGTTCCGCATCGGTGAAAGGTGCCATGAGATAATCGTCGACCTCGAGTTGTCCCCAGTCAATGCCCGCGGCAACCTCCTCTGCAGTCACCATGACAATCACCGGCAAATGTCCGTAAACGTTGTCGGACTTGATCTGGGTAATCAAACCCGGCTCCGACCGGCTGTCCAGCCCCTCGCCAAGAAACAGACAGTGAGGCGGGTGGGCAAAAACGGATTCGATGGCCTGATTGGCCGCCGCCAAGTACACCGTGTAGCCGCCGTTCTTGAGCGCCCGTTGAATGCGGTTACGAAAACCGGACGCCTCCGCCACGACGAGGACGGATTGACTTTCTCCCTGCACCATGGCCGGCCTTACTCCACAAACATTCCGGCGCCTAGAGCGTAGTCTTGGTCGGCGCCTGCCAGGGCGCGGTCCAGTTTGTCGGGGGTCAAGTTGAGACGATGGTAGGCCTTTTCATTGAACGGGGGCAATGTTTCATCTCCGGGGAAACCATAGCCCATGCCTCGCGCAAGGATGTCGGCCACGTGCACGAGAGCGGTTACGTCGGGTGAATTCTTGGCGAGGTTAGGCCGGTGATGGTAGGCGAGCGGATCGGCCAGACGCTGCGGGAAATGCCAATCCCGTGCTATCCATCCTGCGACACGCGAGTGATCGACCGAGAAAAGCTCGCGCTCGACGAGGGCGATGTGACATCCTCTTTCTTTAGCTTGTTTCACGGCGAGCGTGAAACGGTTCGTGTTCTCGACGGCGAGAACCAGTTTTCCCAAGTCGTGAAGCAGACCAGCCACCATGACCTCGTCAGGTTCGCTAAGATCCAGAACCATCGCCATGTGCCGGCTGATTACGGCGCATCCAAGGCTATGCGACCATAAACCTCTGCCGTAGGGACCCACTGCATCAAATACAGCCGTCCCTAAGACCAGCCCCTTGACTACGTTGAAGCCAAGCAGGACGATTGCATGCTGGACTGACGAGATCCTTCCAGGAAAACCGTAGACCGGAGAGTTTACAAGCCGCAGAATCTTGGCGCTCAGCACTTGGTCGGCGGAAACGACGCTGGCAATGTCCGAAGCGCTCGAGTGTTCATCTTCGGTTAGAAGGCTCACCTTCTTTAAGATACCCGGCAGCGTAGGCAGATTGATGAGCTCTGCCACGCGCCGTTCCATGTACTCGGCACTGAGTGTTGCCTTCTGCTCCATTCAGCTCCCTTCGAGGAAAAACAGACAGCAGCGACGTCGAACGGCGCGCTAGTCTTGCTTCATTGAAGCCTCCAAACAACGTTCCACCGCTGCTTTCATCTCGAGGAGGCGCCCGTTCTTGACGCCCCGGAACCTCCTCTCAAGCTGTTCGAGGCGTTCAGCAACGCTTGGACCCGTCTTGCGGCTCCCCTCAACAACCAGAGTGACAACCCCAGCGGCTCGCAGGCGCTCGATAAGTCGCTCCGTCAATTGCTGCCCCTCGGGGCATAACAAGACCCCAGCTTGGTTTGTAACTGCGCGCATTACGATTTGGCCGGGTCTGACGTCTTTGATGCTTACGATTTCCACACGCGCTCGGCTCCCCAAATGTCAGGGCATTTTATTGAATGCTCTTCAGGCTGTCAAAGACAGCATGCATCGCCCCGTTTCCTCTTTCCATTTTACCAACAAATGAAGTACCATGGCCGACGCATCAATTGTGGCAGCCCAAGACGCAGGGGAAGAGGCTTGTGAAGCTGGCAAGACTTCTGATTAGAACCATGCCAGCGGTGGCGATCGCTGTTTTCTCGGCGGTTGGCTGCGCATCTAGCCTGCAACGCGTCGATTTGAGCGCCTTGCACGGGGTACGTGAGCCCTATTTCCCCGAAATTGGCGCTTGGCGCGAAGACGAAGGCGGCGTCGTTAATGCCGTTCCTGCAGATGCCTCGCCTGCCGAAGTCGCGCAGTCCGTTGGCGGGGCGGGTGTAAGCTTGGGCCTTTTCCCCGGCTTTAGAGCGAGAGACCTGGTGATCGAGGCGCAAGTTGCCTTCAAAGGTCTAGGGGCGCCAGGCCTGGCCTTCCGTGTTCAGGATGAAGGAGGCGTGGTCAAACGAATGGACCTGCTGGTATTGAGCCGCACAGGAGTACGGCTCTGGAACATCGAAGGCGAGATCCGCAAGTGCGTGTACACCCACGCTTTTCCCCTCGCCGAGGATGCTTTGTATGAATTGCGTGCAAGGGCCAGAGGTTCGACCATCGAGGTAAACTTGAACGGCCAACGCCTTTTTGTTGCCCAAGGTGGGCCACCTGCAGTCAAGGGCGGGGCAGGCGTTTCAGCCAGGGAAGGGCCTTGCCTTATCAAAGACGTTGCGGTTGCGAGCCTCGACTAGGGAAACCCCTAAGTGTCGGCCAGGAGGACATACGTTGAATGGTTTCTGTGTGGTGGTTCTCGCATTGGCTCTTTGCGCGAGCGAGGGCCAAGTGGGGGGAAAGGTGATTGATGCGGCAGGGAATCCCATCCCGCAAGCTCATGTGTTCCTCGAACCGGGCCTTGCCGGCGCCCTTGCCCACACCGTAACCAACGAGGACGGGCGGTTTGTTTTCCAGGAAGTGGCCTCGGGTCCTACAGGTTTCTTCGCCGTTGCCGACGGACACGCCTTTGGCGGCGAACATCGGATTCTGCCTGTAATGGCAAGCATTGACGATGTAACCCTGCAATTGCTGGACGCAGGCAGTGTGTCCGGCAAGGTCGTCAACCACAAAGGAAAGCCTGTGCCAGAAGCCCGCATTGTCAGGGCGGCCATCGAGACGGGGTCGAAGGTAAGCATCCCTTTTGACAAACTCGAAGACTACGGGTATTCAGTGCTTGTTTCTGACGAAGAGGGGGGATTTCGCATTGACCAGCTTCCTGGAAGTGGTACGGTAACGCTCAAGGCGGAGGCAGTCGGCTACGCCCAGGGGGTAGCCACAGATGTCGCAGTTGGAACCGATCGGGCAGTGATCGAGCTTAACCCGGGTGTGATCGTACGCGGCAAGGTCGTACTCAAGGACACCCGTCAGGCTGTTGCAAACGCCTTAATTCTCTTCCGAAACATGCAACCGCCGTACAGCACCGCTTTGACGAAGACGGGAATGGGCGGCGGGTTCACGCTGCGCCTCGTGCCCGGCGTCTACCAGTACCGAGCTGCTGCCGCCACCCACAGCAGTTTTGGCTGGCAACGCGCGGTGATCACGGGCGAGCGCCCCTCCGAGGAAGTAACTCTTGCGGTCATGGGCCTCGGCCACATCCGCGGGACGGTCAAGGACGCGGTGTCCGGCAAGCCCGTCGAGAAGGCGAGGCTTGTGTTGCGGTCGGGCGGCAACCTTTCGGACAGCGCCTATACAGGAGCATCTGGGTCTTTCGAATTCTTCGCCCCGGAGGGGCGCAACGTCGTGACTCTCGAATCGGCGCCCGGCCATCTCTTGCCCAAAGAGTCGGCCGTAGTCGCGGAGATGACGGGCGACAGTGTTCTCGAGTTGCCCACTTTCTGGGTGACGCCTACGCCCACATACCATCTGCAAGTCCTCGACCCGGAAGGAGACCCGGCACCGGGGGCGGCGGGCGCTTTGCTTCG
>CAZBQH010000405.1:0-7111 GCA_964493915.1 uncultured Nitrospiraceae bacterium | reverse complement strand
AGCGGTGTCGCTGTGGAGCTTGGCCAGCACGTCAGCGCCGATAGCGGAAACAACTTCTTTTGTGGTTGCGTAACTCATGTTGCCTCCACCTCAGCCCAGAACCTTCCGGGCCATTTCGACGGCACGCCCGAACTGAGCTTGCACGTGCGACAGCAATAGGCTGGCCCGTACAGCCGCCGGATCATTAGGCGGCAATCCCTGACTCGCCAGATACTGGGCTCGAGCCCGGTCCAACAGTTCGGCCATTCGCTCCAACATGCGCTCGGCCGCCGCTGGCGTTGTCGGCTGGCTCAGCCGGATCTGTCCGTTCGGCATCACCCGCACGTGCGGAGAGGATGTCGGACCGTCTGGCCGCGTCGCCGGCAGGGCCGGTTGGACCGGCGGCACAGGATCGACCCGCCCGACCTGCGTCGCCCGGCTGCCGGTCGGGATTCTCGGCTGAAAACTCTGCAGCGACCGATCACGCCCGATCACCGTCGCCTCTCGCGGAATCTCGCCCACCTGCGTCGGCGTTGTGCGTCCCGTCGGAGACTTTCGCGTCGGTGCCTGGCTGGCCAGCCGGCGACGTCGCTTGGAGCGGGCCAGCCGCCACTCAGCGATGTTCCGGAGTTCGGTGTTATTCAGGCTCCGCATATCCTCCGGCGTCACCTTCGCCGCCCGCATCAGCTTCTCGACGGTGCGGATGCCGTGCTTCTGGCTCACCAGTTGCTTCGCCGAGATCAGTCCGGTCTTGAGCAGTCGTGCCCGCGTCGGCCCCAGGAACTTCTCCAGTTCGGCGCTGCTCATCCGCTCGATCCGCCGCTGTAGGTACTCACCAGGCGCCAACGCCGGTGCCCGATCTGGTACCACCGGGTTGCCGTCCGGGTCCTTGCCCAGTTCGCTGGTCGGCTCAAACTCCGGTGCTATCTCGCACGCACAGTTCGGGTGCAGCGGCGGATCAGGGGCTGCCGGATCGTCGATGTCCCAGACTGTGTCATGCAGGCTCAGGCAGTGCGGGCACACCTGCTTGACGTCTTCAGGGTGCGTGATAAACCGCTTCTTGGTCACGCCAGCGTCTCTGGCCATCTGCCAGAGTGAGGTATTGTCCACCATGTTGACCACAGCTAACGTCATCACTGCTCCCGCAAACCGTCAGTCGTTCTGTTCCCCATCGTCCGGCACCAGCAGTGCGTCGGCGAACGCCCGGTGCTCCCGTGCAATCGACGCCGCTACGCCGGCCCGCCAGAACGTGCTGCCCCAGAACTTGCCGGCGACGCCTTCGCCGCTTTCATCGGCGTATGCGTAAACGCAGATACCTGCCGCCGTCCGCTTCTTCAGCTCCGCAACCAGAGCATCGGTGGTGACAAACTCTAAATCGGACATACGCCTTGACTCCCCATCAAACGTCCGACGTATCCATCCGCTCGTGCATGGCCTCGAACACCTCGGCCCGCCACGGGTACCAGTGCACGCCATCAGCCTCGCGCACCACGTAATCGCCCGGCTCCACGAACTCGGTCCGACCCATAGCCGTTGTGATTCGCCCCCGATTGCTGCCCGGCTCGAGTTCCACGCCCGGGATCACCTTGTCGGGCTGCCACTGCTCGGCATCTATCACCAGCGGACGCTTGCGGTACTTGGCCATCGATACCTCCGTCAACCAGCGGCCCCGGCCATCACCTTTTGGTCAACCGCCTTCCGCTCGGCCGCCTCCGCCTCGTCCCGAGGTGGACGAAACGCCTTGAGCGCCTCGCGTGCGCTGGCGGCTAATGCCTCCGCCGCACACAACTCGGCCACCTTCGAAACCTGGGCGATCCACCAATCGAACGTGCGGTTCACTTTCCGGGCCAGTACCTGCACGCCGGTCATGAACGTGCCCGGCTTGCCGCCCAGCGCCTGACCCACCGATGACGAGAACCGATCCCGCCACTGCTGGGCGTAGGACCCGAGTAACTCGTCGCGTGAGTTCCCCAAGACCGGCAGCCCGGCCAGGACCGCCAGCTCCTTTTCCTCGACCACCGCCTCGATCTTCCACTGTGAGCCGGTGTGCCGGTTATAGATCCGAGCCCGCTCCTCCTGATCCATCCGGTACAGCTTCCGCTGCACCTGATCGACGTGAGCCCGCGACGCCAGATAGAGCCGCCGCATGATCGCCTCAGCCGTCTCCGAGACCGCGGGCGAGGTGCGAATCCGCTGGGCTCGAGCCACCAGCGATGCCGTGTCGTTCGCCGCTTCATCGTCCGGCCCGAACGCTTCAGCCAGCAGCGCCTGCCAGTCCGGCCCAACCAGGTCACTACGCGCGGCCAGTGCGATCTTGCGGACCCCCCGCCCGGCCGTGCGCGCACGAGCTTGCATGGCCGACGAATGCTCCCGAAGGTCATCGTGGTAGGTCGTCTGATTCTGCTCGCGTTGTTCACTGGCCATCACGTTCTCCGGCACGCTCTCCTGGGTGTGCACCCGATCATGCCCAGTTCGATCATCCACTCACGCACCCACCTGGCCTGCTCGACCTCGCGCTGCTCCCGCAGGCTGTCCAGCCGCTGCTGCTCGATCTCTGAACAGGCATCGCACCGGAACGTGTACAGCTTGCCCGGATAGTGAGCGTGTGTACGCAGCGGCCGCTTGATCGCCCCGCAAGCACAAAGCTCGCTCGATAGTGAGTTCTCTTGCCGGGAAGGCTCCGGCAGTCGAAGCGCCTGCCGCGGCCGACGCCGCTTAGTTTTGCGACTGGCTCTTGGCATTGATCGACCTGGCCTCCGCCGTCAGGGACTGCCACAGCTTGAAGATCCGGGAGATCTGCTCGCGCCGTGTTGCCGGCGTGCCCGCTGCGTTTCGCCCGTTGTCCTCATGAGCAATCCCCAGGATCAGCGCACTGCCCAGACCGACAATCGCGTAAACGAGCCCTTCACTCAGCTCGAGCCCGAAAGCCGCCGCGTAGGCCGCCCCGAACGTAGCGAACGCCACCCGCACCTTGCGGGAGGCGAATGGTTTTGCTGCGAGGGTCACGACCAGTAGAACGATCCGAAACAGCTTGGCCACAGTGCCCAAAATGCCCACGGATTCCGACTGGTCCGACTGATTTGAAGTGATGTCGTTCATACCCATCCTCCAAGGAATAAACGACCGCCCCGGCGTGTATCCCGTTGCGGTCAGACCCGGGCACTGAGCACGATCTTCAGCAGCTCGTCAACGAAGTTCAGTGCCCGGTAAGCCACGTCGTTGCGGGTCGTGGCGTCCTGCAATTCCCGCCGCCACTCCTGGACGGTCGGGTGGTTGCGGATCGACTTGACGTTAGTGGTTCGCTCCGGCTCGCTCAGGAACACCTCCAGCGGGTTCGGGCCTGCCGGCTTATCCTTGGTCGCATCCGGAGCCTGCTCCACCAGCTTTTCCAACGAGTCTAAAATCGAATCCAAAGCGTCCATTGAAACCTCCTTGCCGTGCCGGCTTAGTGTCGCCAGTGTTTACGGAGCGGGAGCCTGTGCACCCGGAACCGCAGAGCCCGCCGCTGGCGCCATCAGGGCCGGCAGGCTGTTGAACAGCTCCGTAGCGAATGCCTCTCGCTCCGCCCGCGTCGCTTCCCGCTCTGCCTGCTTCTGGGCCGCCCGCTCCTCTCGATAGGTCCGGATTTGTTCGGCCCAACTGGTGAAGTACCGCCGGTATTCGTCCTGCAGCGTCAGAGAGTCAATCGCAAACTTCTGCAGGCCGTCGGCCACCTCGTCCATGGTGTCCAGGCTGTCCACTGCGGCCTGGAATCGCTCCCGGGATGCCTCCCGGAACCGCCGCATCTTGGCCAGCGACTTGCTGAACTGCTCGACGTACTTGGCCACGGCGGCGTCATCGTCCGAGTCCCGCTTCACCAGCTGGACGAACGACATAATCAGCATGATCTCCCGGGCGTCGTCGGCGGCGTCCAGGTCCGCCTTGAACTCACGCAGGGCCTCACGGACCTCGCCGGTACCAGCCTGCATCACGTCGGCCGTCTTGATCTCCAGTGCGGCGTCACCGCCCGTGCAACCGGTCAGGACGCAGCCGGACAAACCGACCACAATCAGCACGCTCGTCAGCATCGCCAGTGCTCGCGTTTTCATGATTCCTCCTTGTGGTTACACGCCGTCGCCTCTATCTGGGCCACCCGCTCGCGCAGCTCGTTCAACTCCCGTCTCAACACCGACCCGCCCGCCCCATCCAGCCGCGTCTGCACGTTCGCCACCATCAGCTCGATCTGCTTAACCGTCGCCTCATTGGCCCGGTCATAAAGCTCACGGGTCACAAACTGTTCCTGCCGACTTTCAACCTTGGTGATCCAGCCGGTCAGCTCGGCCCGCATTTCGCGGACCGACGTCCTGAACTGCCAGCCAATGATGCCCAGGAGCGGCATCACAATGAACTGTATCATCAGGCCGATCAGTTGAAGCGTCTCGCGCAGTCCAGGCTCATTCACGACGTGCTCCCAGTTCCACAGGCCCCGCTGCCGGCCTTACCAGCTCTCGATGTCGTGAGCTGCACCGTCAAATGCAGTCTCCGGGTTCGCCTGTTTTGGCTTGGCCGGCTTGCGCGACGGTTTCCTGGTGTCGGCCTTGGCATCGTCGGCCTTGGCATCGTCGGCCTTGGCAGGCGGCAGCTCCTTGCCGTCGATCAGGTCAGCCAACTGTGCCGGCGTGATCCGCCGGTAGTTCGGGTTGGCGTCGTATTCCCGAGTATCGAACGCGTCCACAACAAGGCCGTCTGCGCGCACGAACCAGGCCCGCCCGTCACCCAGCCCAAGCCTCGTTTTGATTTCCTGTTTGGTCAGCATTGACATCCTCCAAGAACAAGAACAACAAGGTGAGTTGTGAGCCGCATACAAGCCCGCACTTCGGCGCCCGAAAGCCAGCTAGTTGCTGACGATTTTGGCGGCCAGGACCCGACGGTGATCGTCGTAGGCCTCATCGTACTTGGTGCCGTCGCTGAGGTTGGCGTCGGTCGGGTTGTTGCCGGCGTCGTTCCACTTGACGAACCGGAGGTGCTGTACGGTCGCCATGGCCACCGACAGGTACTCGACCGTGCTCGGCAACCGGATGTCCTTCTGCCGCTCGATCTCCGGATTCTTCTGGTAGGCCGCCCACAGGGCGTCACGCCCCAGCAACAGCGCCTGGTACTTGGTCGGGTCGGTTTGGTCAGTCACACAGGGAACCAAGTCCGACACGATCCAGTTCTCGATGCCCAGGATTCGACCGAGCAGGCCGCTCACCAGCGCCTTGTCGTTGACCATGCCGCCGGCGCCGTAGTTGGCGATCAGGTCCTTGAGCAGGTCGTAGTACTGCTTGCTGTGCAAGCAACACGTGGTGATGTACTGGGCCGCGTCACCCAGCTTGCTCTTGGCCTGCCGCAAGTGCTCGACCTTGCACTCAACCGGGGTGGTTGCATCGTACATCTCGAGCGTGTGACAGTTCGCCGTCGGCGTATCGACGGCATCGAGGGCCGCGACACCAACCCGCATGAGATTGGAGAACAGCCGCTTGGCGATCTTGCCGCCCAACTTCTGGCTGTACTCAGCGTCGGCGTCCACGCCGGAGCGGACGCGGTCGGAATCCTTGAACTTGTAGAGCTTCTTCTGGTGCTGAACGACCGCCACGTCCACCGTCGCGGAGTACTCGGCCGGAGTCAGCGGCGTGCTGCTGGTGTGATCGGCGTGCTCCAGGTCGCCCGGCTCGTCAATGCTCGGCACGCTGATGCGGTCGCCGCCCTGACCCAAGGTGTCCATACCTTCGGCATCGAACAGCACGCATCCGCTCCCCAACAGCTCAACAAACGGACGATTGTCAACGCGCCCGGGACCGGAGGCGTCGATAAGACCAAGACGAACATGCTCACTGGAGATCGTCGGGACGAAGATTGCCATGGTGTAACCCTCTGTCTGTCAAAGAGGACTGTGTTTGATTGACCAATCACGCTTCCTCGTTGCTCAGAAGGCCCGTCCAGGCTGTCAGAGTGGCAATCCAGCCGCTGAGGCGCCATGAGCCCCGGCTGCACGTCCATGCCGCACCGGAGCCCAAGGGATTTTGAGTTGTACGAAGCCAGTTGCGGGACCTGGACTTGAACCAGGGACCTGGTGGGTATGAACCACCCGAGCTGCCAACTGCTCCATCCCGCAATAGGCGGACGGTCGAACAACAGGAGTAAAAAGTTCGACCGCCGCCCGTGCCCGAATATGTACCACGCTACGCGCGATAGCAAGAGGTATTATCGACGCCCGCCCACAAGCTCCCAGGATTACCCACGCTTGCCAGGCCCGGCGACACTAACCTTGCATCAAGCCGTCGCTGAACTCTGCTGCTTCTTCATCAGCTCCTTGATGTGAGCGTCGAATGCCTCTGCATAACCCTTGGGGTCAGCCTTCTTCCATTCCTCGCCGTATTTGGGCTCGGTCACCCGCTTGGGGTCCCACTTGCCCGTGCCACCTTCGCCCTCACCGGCACCCGCGCCGCCACCGGCCGGCAGCGATGTCTTGAGGTAGTAGGTCCGCGTCTTGAGGAACTCGTTGACCATTTCATCAAGGGTCATGTTGTTCAGCGGATTGTCCGGCGAACGACGCGGATTGCCGTCCGGCCCCTTCACGAACGGCTCATAGTTTTCGTCCAGGCCGATGTCCTGTTGCAGCTGGACGGCCACGTCACCCACCGCGTCGGGCACGATGTTCGGAACCTTGGCCACCATAACCTTGAGGTCCGCCATGACGCTGCGCATGGCGATCTGCTGGTTTTGGGCGACCAGGGCGGCCCGCTCCTTCTCAAACTCCGCCTTCTTCACCTCCAGGGCCTCCTTGAACTTGCCCTGCTCCTGGAGCCGCTGCTGCTCGGCCTCCTCGGCAGCCTGACGTTCGGCCTCCTCGCGCTCCCGCTGCTTGGCCTCGATCTCATTGATCCGTTCCTCCAGTTCCCGACGCCGCGACTTCTCGGCGTCGCGGTCGCGGAAGGCTGCGCGCAGGCGAGACTCCAGGACCGCCGGATCTTCATCACGGCCGCTCCCGTTGTTACCGTCGCCGTTTTCGCCAGTGCCACCCTTGCCACCATCGCCCTTGTTACCCTTGCCGCCAGCACCACCGGTGCCACCGTCGCCGGGATCGTCCTCGCACAGCATCAGCTTCCAGCCC
>CAZBQH010000404.1:0-5200 GCA_964493915.1 uncultured Nitrospiraceae bacterium | reverse complement strand
TACGAGGGCGGAATTGGGAGAGAATCGGTGCTCTTGAACATGCCAAATGCGTTGGACTTCACGCTCAGCCAGACCAACATGGTGAACATTCTTGCACCTTGGGCCTCTACTGACTTCTTGCAGGGAACGGTTGACGGGGTGCTGGTGGTTGGCGACCTGTATGGCGGTGGCCAGGTAATGGGCGGCACGTTCAACTCATCTGCCGTTCCCGAGCCGGCTACGCTGTCGCTGCTGGCACTGGGCGGCTTGGTGCTGTTCCGGCGAGTCCGAGTCCGGGGACGCGCACTTAATATTTCCATTTGCCCCGGCTTTCATCGCGTTGCCCTTTGCTGCTTCGGTTTGGGCCCGCGCTTCTTGGGTGTCAGATCTCGCTCGAGCAGGCGGCCCAGCGAGGCCAGGAAGCGGCCGTCCCCGATGGGACGGCCGGTCGTCTCGCCGCGACGCAGCAGCGGGGCCACCGATTCGCAGTCCTCGCGGGCGAGGTACTCGCCCCACGGGCAGATCCAGCCGGCGACGCGCTCGCTCAGCCAGCCGGTCTCCGCGATGGCGTCCGGACGGCCGCTGACGTGGGCCGCGGCACTGCTCCAGGGCCAGTGCTCGGCCCGCTCCACCAGGTGCGCCTTTACCGGGTTACGCTCGATATACGCCGTGGCATTCAGAAGATACGCTTCATCCATCACGGCCGACCCGACCCGCCCCTGCCACAGGTAGCCCCGCCAACGCTCCCGGAAGTTGATCCGCCGCGTGTACCGCACATGCACCTGACCCACGGCCGCCGCCAAGGCCTTCTCCTCGCCCGGGACGAGCACCAGGTGCACATGGTTGGGAATGAGGCAGTAGGCCAGGACCCGCACGCCGCAGCGGGCACACTCATCCTTCAGCAGCACCAGGTACGCCCGGTAGTCGTCATCGCAGAAGAATGTCTGCTGCCGCCGGTTGCCCCGTTGCGTCACATGGTGCGGCATCTCCGGAACCACGATTCGCCCCGTTCTGCCCATGGCCAACCCTATAGCACGCGTGGGGAACACCGTCAATACGAATTATTAAGTGCGCGTCCCCGGAACTCGCTGAACGCCGAGGGCATCCTCACCAAGCGGGTGGCCTGGAAGAACGGCCGGTCCCGCGGCGGCAAGCACTGGACGCAGAAGGGCGTGCACGGCCTGCTGACCAACCCCAGGTACACCGGCCAGACCACCCACAAGGGGCACGTCTACCCCGGCGAGCACGACGCGATCCTCTCGGTCGCCCAGTTCGAGCGGGTCCAGGCCCTGCTCAGCGCCAACAAGGTCTACACGCACAACCACCAGGTCCGGCGCTTCGCCCTGCTGCGGCGGATGATCCGGTGCGGCCACTGCGGCGGGCGGATCATGCCGAACTGGACAAAATCCCGCGGCCGCGAATACAACTACTACACCTGCACCCGCAAGGTCACCGAGGGCTACGGCGAGTGCCCGCTGCCAGTGTTGCCCGCCGGCGAGATCGAGACGGTGGTGGTGGATCAGCTTCGTGCCCTGCTTCGCCACCCCGACGTGATCGCCAGAACGTACCGCGAGGTGTCCGGGGATGCCGCACCGGAGCCGGACGCGGCAACCGTCGCACGCCTGGCCGACCTCCGCAAGCGCCGCGAGCAGGCCGAAAAATCCATCCGGGCGGTCCTGAACGTCGTCGACCAGAACGAGGGCTTCATGGCCGACCAGCTCAAGCGGCTCAACGCCGAGCTGACGTCGCTGACCAAGAGCATCGCCGACCTGGAGGCCCAGGCCGCCTCTGGCCAGCCCGTCGAACTGGACCGCGTCGGCCAGGCCCTGCGGGCCGTCGACCCGGTGTGGGATGTGCTCTTCCCGCAGGAGCAGCAGCGGATCATCCGCCTGCTGATCGAAACCATCACCATCAGCACCAGCGGGATCGACATTCGTTTCCGCACGAACGGCATCGAGCAGATCGTCCAGGAACTGTCGCCAATGGAGGACCGCACCCATGCATGAAACCACCCGCATCGAAACCGAGCAGCAGAAGGCCTACCCCGGCCTCCGCGTCCGTCGCGACGGCGACGCCGTGCTGGTCCACATCCCGATGCGTTTCTACCGGCGGAACGGGCGGAACATGATCATCGCCGAGGGAGACGCGGAGGCTGTGCCCACGCGGCCCACGGCGAACCTGGCGAACCAGACGCTCGTCGAGGCGATCGCCAAGGGCCACCACTGGCAGGCCCAACTCGAATCCGGCGAGTACGCGAGCCTCGACGACCTGGCCCAAGCGGTGGGCGTCGATCGAACCTACGTGGGCCGCATGCTTCGCCTGACGAGCTTGGCCCCCGACCTCATCGAGGCCATCTTGCGTGGCCGCGAGCCGGAGGGGATGAGCCTGGAGAAGTTGAGGAAGGATCTGCCGGTCAGGTGGAGTGAGCAGAGGACGAGGTGGGGGTAGCGGCAGCCGCCGGTCAACGACTACACTCCGTTCCTGTCCGCCACCGCGCCACATCTCGACTCTACCCCCCAATGGCGGGAAGCGTTCTTCCCCACGGATCAATCCCGATCATGCCGAAGCGCTGCTTCCTCCCGTGGGAACACAATTAGACAGAGACGGCCGCGTCGGGACCAAAGTTTATCAAAGTAGGGCCTGGAAATGGTCAGAAAACCTTTGCCCGGATCAAGGATGATGATTCTACCATCAGCGTCAAAGCCACAGACGACCACCCAGTGATTCCCGGCTCTGGGAATCCGCTGGTCGATTACCGTCGTAAGCCAACAGACTGGGCTGTGGAATCCATCGTATGGACGCGGCAACGTCGGAATCATAACGATAAGCGGCCGTCCTCGGCCGAGGTTCTTAGTGAGGTCTTCAGGCTCTCCTTCAAATGCAAGAAGGCCGAATCCCCAGCTATCTGCCATCAGCCTCAAGTCAGCCGCCGAGTGTGCTCCTTCGAGGATCTCTGCACGCGGTTGGCATTCAGTCGAAGACATGTCGGAAACTGTCCGCCAGTACGCAGTCACTGCCAGCAGGCATGCCGGCCCGCACCCAACTTCGTCTGACTGAGCTACGGGTGGCACGCCCGCAATGTATGTCCCATCCCCCTGGTAAGAAAGTCCGCGAAAACGCTGGACTGGACAGCACCCAACGTAGATGCTACACATCGCAAGAGCATAGATCGGAAGACTCGTAAACCGAGGAAAGCGGTGTTCTATTTGTGAGAAGCTGTTCACTGTGAAATCCTGCCGTAGTGCTCTACACGCCGGCGTAAACCCATCATTCAAACGGAATGCCTACTCCCCGATACAATAGCAGAGTCAACGGTGCCGGGCCGAGTAGCCCTGGCTGGCCCACTCTACCGGTGTCAAGCGGCTTCGGGGCGGCATAGTGTGTCCAGACATAACCTTTCCAGGACTTGACGATCTCTATGCATCGCGGAGGAAGTCCTGCTTTCCCGCTAATTGCCCACAAGCAACGCTTCGACGGCCTTTCTGATCATCTGTTTATCGTTAGGGGTCCTGTCCCAGTAGTTTCGTCCTTCAATGACGGTAGAAGCCACGATAAGGCCGTTCTCGGCATCCACAATGCGGGCGGTGAGTTCCTGACCTTTAATGTTGGCCAGGATGATTGCTTCGACACCGTGAACGCGGCGTATTTTCGCGCGGGTCTCGTCACTAAGCCGGCCTGGACGCAGGTCCTGCTCGCTCAGTATTGCTTGCAGGTCTCGGCGCTCAACAAACATCTTGAGAGGGAAACGCTTCATGTACTCAGTGATGAAGAATGCTTCATCGCTTTCATCCAACCCAAGAATGGCCAGTCGTTCGTACTTCTGTAGAAGTGACGGGCGCGTTGCAACGGATTCGACCCTTGCAATGCAACCCCCTACGACGAACATGTGCATAATGAGAACACCTAGGACGGCAACAAAGCCTCGTTTACCAAACATCTCTCCTCCTCTCCCAGAAGGATATGCCCTTACAGGCCAGCACACGCACTCTCTGGAATGAACAGACACTGGGGTACGTAACGGGAACCGGTCTGGGCTCCATGGCTGCTATGCTGTACCTACGGCAACGACTATCAAGACAAAAGCGGCGAGAGCGACAACGACCTCAATGGGTGCTAACACTTCCTTTGCGGTCACTGCCTGCCCCGCGTCCATCGTGTCAAGCTCAGCAGAGAGGGATGCGGCTCTGCCTCCGTAGTTCTCCAGTTCCTGAGGGTCGAGGGGGGTTGGTCCGCCCACAAACGGAGAAGCGTCCCGGTATGAACCGCTTGAGGAGTTGGTGTCCACAGAACCTACGGCGGCGGTTACAGAAGCGAGAAGAATCATACAACTCAATCCAAGCGATAGGATAGTTCTTGTCACGATGTCATCTCCAGCAGAAGAAGTGACGAATGTCTCCGGCCTGCCACTGATCCGTTGATCAGAGCACGTCCAGGCAGGCCAACGTTTCAAAACCGTAAGCGTGAATAACAGGAGTAACGACTTCCATTCGCTGGCGCACTCGAACGATGAATTGGCGCTGCCTTCTATCCTGCCCATCTGAAAGCCCAGGCGAACCGGAACCGAACGGACGAATTATAGTATCCATGAGACATTCCGGTATTGTCAAGTCCGTTTTTCCCCGAATGAAATATTCGGGCCTGTCATTTGAGGAGACGCGTCCGACCGACGATGGCTGAACGAGACCGGATGAGGTTTCCGTTGCCGTCAAGACCCGACGAGCCGAAGTCGCACATGAACCCCCCCCGGTTCCGATTGGCGGTCATTGCTTGTGGAACCAGGGCCATTGTAGCTTGTCACCGGGGCCCCCCCCCCCCAATCCACGGGACGGGGGACACGTGACGGGGTTTCCTAAGACGTCGCCAGGAGGCGATGTTTTCCTCAAAACGCCAAAATGGGCTGAAATCGGTAAGGAGCTTCACGAAAAGCACTTACGCGTCACGGGACGGGATCGAGGCTCGTCCCGTAGATTTGAGCCTTCGAGCCCATTTCAGGGCGTTTTGGGGTGATTTGAGGGTAACCCCGTCACGTGATTTGGGGTGGCTGAGGATAGGGTCGGTTTCACAAGTCGTGGTTTTCTCAAGATATACAAGAGGCCCGCTGCCTGATGGCAGCGAGCCTTTTGCGTACTGAGACGGGTTGGAGTGACCCGTCGGATGGAGCCGGCCGGAATTGAACCCCCGTCACGCGAGAGGGCCCGAATGCCCCGTGCCCTCTGTGCTC
>CAZBQH010000403.1:0-5979 GCA_964493915.1 uncultured Nitrospiraceae bacterium | reverse complement strand
GTAAGCGGCAAGCAACTTCATCGTGACCATGTGCAAGTGAAGCGTCGTTGCCGCCATGTTACCCTTCGTTAATTCCTTGTGCTCCCGGCAGTAATCCTTGAGCGAAATCCGCGGGCACGGATCCGCCTTGCCCTCACGCACTTTTTCCTGTTTCTTCTCCGCGAAGCGCTCAGCCTCCTTTCTGGTCTTGAAGCTCTTGCTATAGCGCCGACCGCTGATGCCGAACCAACGGACGGCCCAGCTGCAGGCTCGCTTCTTTGGCCACTCGCTGCTGGGCAACGGCCGACCGGCTTGATCTGTGGGAATGGCTCCATGGTACTTTCTGTAGACCCCGACTTTTTCAGTTGCCATGATGAGACTCCTTTGCCCCGGCAGGGGCTGTGGCCATCATGGACGACTGACCCAGTGGGTCAGTATACCCCATGGCCGGGCGTAAGCGCAAATCCAATCAGGTCTCGGTTTTCCTGGCCAGGAAGCGGTCTAGTTCCACCTTGCGGAACCAGACCCTTCGCGCAAACTTCGTGGCCTTGAGGTCCCCCCTGTCTCGCCAGTAGTTCAGTGTTCGAAATGCGGATTCGGGGGTGTGGGATCCGGTTTCGTCCATGCGGAGGTACTGAGCAGCTTCGACCGGCGTGAGTAGTTCGCCAAAACTGTCGGGTCGAGGGGGCCAAGCGTCGTTCTCGGCGGTCGCGACTTGGGCTTGACCACTGGAATTGCCATGGATTCCATCGGGTAAGGCTTGGTCAGATTCGGCTATCTGGTACTTCATTCGACCACACCCACATCTGCAAAGCATGCCTTCGCCGCTCTCGATCGATCACCGTTGTTACGAGACTCCATGCTGCGATTATCCGTATTAACTCGCAGTCGGGACTGACGACTCTCTCGCGGCTGAATGACGTGTGGCCGACTGCGGGAAGGTAACGGTTCAGGAGCATCGGCTGAAGCCGCAACTGGGGCAGAACCAGCAGCCGCTTTCGGGGACCAGGCGGTTACCACACTCGGGGCAGGGCTCGCCGGGTGTGCGAGTTCTGTCGTGCGAACTGGGTGCGGGCGTGCCTGCCAGCGTTGACGAGTTGCCGGGCGTACCCTGCTCGCCGACTGCGTTCATCAAATCAATCGTTTCACGCAGCGCTTCAGCTTCGGCCTAGTCGCGGGGTTGGCCGCCCTCGTGCTCGCGAATGGCTGCTCGTTCTTCGTAATGCTCCCGCCAGTATTCCGGGAGGTCAGCCGCCTTGTTTGTGGTGCTGGTGGTTTCTTGAGCTTCTGTCAGGTCAAGCGCTTCGGACACATTCTTGGGGTGACGCTGAGGATTATGGTGCGAGATCATGTTCTGCTCCTCTATCTGCGTTCAGTCACCATCAAGCAGCAGCCGGCACACGGCAGGAACGGCGGTTGACAGCTCAGGCCGGTGCTCGCCGAATGTGACGGCAAGGGCAGCTCTCAGCCTGCTTGGCCTCACGTCTTGCCTGAGAACCACCCTGTTCGGCGGCCTGCTCATGACGGCCGTCTCAATCTCGTTGTCACCACTTGTCGTCTTCTGCTTGGGCTTCTGCAGTTCTACTTCTCCTTATATTTGGCCCCGTGTAAACGCAGGAAACGCTTCTGCAGGTCTTCTCGAACTCATGAAATAGCCATGGTTCTCGCACACCTATGAGGAACAGCGGCGCGTCGGGTTGCCAGCAGACCAGCTTGCCTCGCTCCTGTGGATCCAAAAGTAGTTCCAGGCAGAGCGACGCCACGAAGCTCGCGATGAATGCGGTGTCGCACCCGAATGCGCTGGGAGTGCCGATGGCTGTCCGTTTGCGCGAGCCCATGCTGCCGATGGCGCCCATTTACCCGAGCCCATGGTCACGTCGATGGGGGCGGTTACGCCTGGAATACTGAACCCGACTTCCGCGAAGTGAGCATGAAGGCCAATGGCCGTCATGACCTGTGGGCAAATGCTTGCGCAGCTCTTGGCGAGCTTCAGCATGACGTCACAAGAGCCAGCGAACAGTCCCAGTAGGTCAGTCTGGCCAGCCACCTCCACCACGCGTGAGACGGCCGCGTCATCGATCATCTTTTCCCAGCCGCTGATGTGGACGTGCGGGTTGATTTCGTGAACGATCGATGCCGCTGCACCTACCTTCGGCATGCCGAGATGTTTCATCCGGTATTCGGTGCCGATCAGGTCTCGCTCTTCGACGTGGTCGCCATCGATGAAGCTCAGCCGACCTGGCGAGCAAGTGGCCACGCCATGTCGAGCCATCTGAGTTGCGATCGAGAGGCCCATGCTGCCCGCGCCAATGAGCGTTACGCGCTTGAAGGCCAATCGCCACGCCAAGCCACGTAAAGCCGACCGTCGAGAATAATAAAACAAACGGCGGTGGTGGCCATGCCGTGCCGCCGAGGATGCTCCGCCGCAGCCTTAAGCACGGCGCGATTGACGTGTTCGAAAACGTTCTTCAACAGCGTCACGACTTGGTCCGATGACGGTTTCTTGCCCAGGAGATTGGCGCCAAGCTGCGTGAAGAGGAACACAATCATCTGCAGGACGGCCAGCTCGCTTGCCACTTCGCCGCTGTTTCGGCCGCCGACCCCGTCCGCGAGAACGGCAATGACCACTTCCGACTGGCCCGGAAGCCGCACGCTGACTGCGTGGCATGCGTCCTCAAGATTCTCCCGGGGCCCAGGATGTGAATAGCGTGCTAACTCGATCATGGTTTACTCCTTGTCCGTTGGTACCAGGGTCAACTCGTTTACCCGACAAGTGCCTGCTGAGAATGATTTCTCTATGACGCAACGGTGCTGTTCACTCATCCTCCCGGCGGCAGATGCGAAGCACGGCCACAATGGCGATGAGCGCCAAGCCTAGAACTGCGAGTCGCGAGTATTCACCCGTATGCCTGACCTGCAGCCGAGCGAGTACATCACCCCACTCGAACGCAGGTTGGGTGTGGCTCAATAGCCAAGCGACAAGCAGGCACACTCCAGGTACGAGCAAGACTGTCCATCTGAATCGCATGATTCACCTCGGTTTCAAGGTATCCACTAGTGCGTCTTCACTGATGTCCGGTTTCTGACGAACGCGTGATCTGGAGTGAAGATCACAACGAGGGAACTTTAATGCCCTGGTAAAAGCGACCGCTGACGAGGTAATGCGGTTTCGATGGCGCTTGCCTCGCGCGACCGAAAAGGAAGGCCGCTCCGGGAAGAACTCTCGATCGTGTTTCGCGTCAGAGGGAGATCATCCGTACGGGCATGCTCGGCCCGATCATGTAATGGAGACCCTTTTCACAAAGGAGGTGCGCTCATGCCAAGAGAGTGGACAGAGCCGGTCGTCAGTACCGGCAAGCCGGACCCGCAGCGGTGGTATGCCATGCAGGTCAGGCAGGTGGACAGAAACCGCGACCCGAAAGGCGTCCAATTGGAACTGGACTTCCTGGATTACGACCAATTGGGTCGGGTGCACAGGCAGGTGCTTCCACTGCCGGTTCAGCCGGAAGGATTGTCTGGCAGGTTCTTTCAGGCCTGCGGCATGAACGTGCAGGTCGGCCAGTCGATTGCGCCCAGGAAAGCACTCGGTGCCCACCTGTCGGTCCGATTCATGTGCGGCCCACGTGAGGAGTGGCTGATCGCAGGATTCAAATCAAAGGAGATGAACAATGAGTCAGATGCCGAATCAACCTCTGTTTAACGGTCCTCCCAATTTCAAATCGCCGCGACGATTTGCGGCCCTCATTGCCGATTACTCGATCACGCTGGTGATGAGTCTCTTCTATTTGGTAATCGCAGCTGCCGCAATCACCGCCGCGGCTGTGTGTCTTCTGGCTCTGTGGTTCGGAGCAACGCTGGTCATGAAAGCGATGGGGGTATGAAATGCCGCCACAATTCAAGCCGCCCCCAGTGATTAGCGAGACACTCATCGTCGACCGGTATGGCCTACTGGTGTTGACCCACCACTTCCGGCAGTTCACCACATTCGACGCGCAGGGCAACATGGTCGCCGAGGTAAGCCAGGGCGAGATGATCACGCTCGTGGATGGGACTTTGTGGTCGCCTGCCATGCTCAAGGCGAATCCACCGAGCACGCCGGGGGTGTGCGACGTCTGCCGTTACCCGGTGTGGCATTCCGAGCAGCCGACACACGGTCTGTGCTCGCAGCAGAACCTCAAGATCTGCTCGTGCGGAACACCGACCTGTCCTCGCCACGGACGCTACTGGAACGATACGTGGATCTGCGCGTACTGCTGCCGGTCGGCCAGGGTACGGTTCGACCCGATCATGCAAATCTGTCGCAGCGGCCTGACCCGCTTCTTTTTTCGGGAGGAATAGATCATGGGACAGTGGCTTTCGCAGCTTGCGCGAGCAATTGAAATGTACCGGCTCGACGAGCGTGAGGACACCGCCTGGCTCGCCCACAAGCTCCGCATGGGCAGGGTGAGCGAGCAAGAGGCGAGACGCTATCTGATCGCACTCGAGGAGATAATCCAGCACGCAAAGGATCACCCGAACCTGCTCCATAGGGCGCCGGACGAGGAGGAACTCACAGGAGGTATTCCGCCGGATATCGTCCTCGGCACACTTGAAAACGGAGTTCCGTTCGGAATCCGGTTTACCGATCGGCCCCGCAATATTAATGTCCTCGGCAATGCCAGCAGCGGCAAGACAACCTGCATCCGGCGGATGTTACTTGAGATTACTCAGAAGCACCCGGGCGTCCGTCTGCTGATCCTGGATCGCAAGGGGGACTACCTCGATATGACGGGGCCGAACTGGCTGCACCTCAGCGTGCATGATGGCCTACGGATCGGGCTCAACGCTCCGGGCATCCCACCGAGACTGTGGGTGCAAACGGTAGCCACGATGTTCGCAGCCCGTGCGGGGCTGATCAAGGCGTGGTCGAGCCTCGCTCGGATGCTCGATTGGCTGGTGGCCTGCCTCAATCCGGACGCAACCGAGCCCATTCTGTTTCCGGACTTCCAGCTGATTCTTGAGGTGGCCCGGAATGCTCCCCTGACACTCTGGGGTTCCAAGCCGGAATACGAGCAGTCGCTTATCCAGAGCCTTGACTCATTCACTCAGGCCGGCGGCCCGATCTTCTCGACTTTTCACAGCCTTGACATCGAGCGCGATATCGTGGCGGCAGGAAAGAATGCCGTGATTGATATCTCCAACCTCGATCCGCCCGAGATGCGGATGTTCATCGTCGATCTCTTGTTCATGCAGATACTGCGGCACAGGATTTTTCACCAGAGAAAAATGGATCGCACTGAATTGCTGCTTGTGGCCGACGAAGCGGACCTCGATATATCGCGACTCGCCGAGAACATGTATTCGGCGGGCGGGTTTCCGATCGGCCAAGTGCTCTCGTTTCTGCGGGAGTACGGGGTCATGCTGATAACTGGGGCGCGGATCATTGGTAATGCCAGCAGATTCGTGCTCAACAGCTGCCATTACCACTTCGTTTTCTCACTGCCGGACCATGAATCCATGGCCGAAGCGGCAAGAACGTTGGCCCTGCCGAACGGAGCGCATGTCATGCTGCCCGGTCTCGAGCCCGGCCAGTGCATGTTCCGTCAGTCGCAGTCAAGCTGGGCGCATACCATGCGGGCAAGGATTGACAACGTCCAGGCCTACCGTGGCAGCAAGCCAGAATTTGACCACTTTCCGTTTGTTCCGGCTCAGCGGCTGGAGGAACTGCCGGAGGTCCAGAAGCAACTCCATAAGCTGGTCGACGAGCACAGAGCTCTAAAAATGCGGCAGTCCAAGGCGAATGTCTGGAAGCTATCCCCTGCCGCCCGCGAAGTTCTCAAGCTGGCAGCAGATCACATGTGGCTGCCGCTAGCCAAGCTCTGGCCCATGATGACGCCCGAGCCGTCCGCGGAGCAGAAAAAAGCAGCACTCAAGCAACTCGCCAAATCTGAACTCGCCAAAAACGAGAGTATCCGCATCGGCAGGAAAGCCCAGAAGCTCATCCTCGTCACCGAGAAGGGA
>CAZBQH010000402.1:0-3260 GCA_964493915.1 uncultured Nitrospiraceae bacterium | reverse complement strand
GAGGAGGTAGCCATCCCAGCCAGCAGGACGGTTAACGATGCAAGGTCGCATCCGCTCCCGGATGCCCAGACCACGGAAGACGAACTGCTCGCCCCTTGGCGACGCGGCGTCACGCCACAGAACAATTCCCTTCAACCAACCGGCTCCTCAGGCAATGATAGGATTTCACAAAACAATGATAGTCCTTGCCATTTACGGCGCGCAAATCAAGCGGCACTATACAGTCTGAAAACGCGGTGCCGATAGCAAACGACAAGGAGCTGCAGCATGCCCGTTTACCGCAAACCGCAAGGCCACCTCTTCACCCCTGACACGCCGGTCGAGATGCATTTCCACGATGAAGACGAGACCTGGATCATTCAGAGCGGGTCGTGCCGCGCCCGCATGGTGGATCGCGAAGAACGCGAGGAGATCTTCACGCTCGAAACCGGCGACATTTGGATGGTCGAGGCAGGCGTCATGCATGGCTGCAAGCCGCTAGGCGAAGGCTGCCGTATCTTCCCCTTTTTCGGCACCATCCCGGAAGGCTCGCACGCGCCTGGGCACTACTACATGCACCGGGAGTGCTATATGCCGACACTAACCGTGAGGAAAGATCCTGTCGACAGGCCCGAAGAGCGGGAAGACTACTGATGCGCAACATCGGGATCGAGTTTGCGGAACGCGGCAGAACCGTCATCAAGGAACTGGGGCCGCCGCCGGCACCGGGCCCCACGCAAATACTCATCGAGACGGTGTACTCCGGCATCACAAACGGCACTGAACGGCACGCGCTCATGGCCGAACACATGTGGGGGCAGTTCCCAAGCTGTCACGGCTACCAGCACGTGGGTAAGGTCGTGTCGGCGGGCGAGGCGGTCACGCAGTTCTACCCCGGACAGTGGGTGTTCTGCGGACAGTATGTCGGACACCGGGGCTGGAACCTGGTCGAAGTGGGAGGGGGGCCGCTCGCGGGCGAGTGCAAGTCGCATCTGATTCTGCCACTGCCGGACGACCTCGACCGCCAGGAATGCGCATTGTTCGGCGTAGCAGGCGTTGCCCTTCGCGGCGTACGCCGGTTCCGCGTGTCGCCCGCGGCCAACGTATGGGTCTGTGGCCAGGGGCTCATAGGCGGCTTCGCAGCACAGGCGGCCAAGGCCTACGGCGCGAAGGTGACCGTCTCCGACGTGAACCCGGACCGCCTTGAGCGGGCCAAGGCGTGGCAGCCTCATCGCGTGCTCGACGCACGTAACGAAGAGGAAATGACCTGGGCCATCAAAGAGGGCGCGCCATATGACTGCATCATCGACGGCAGCGGCATTAGAGAGCTTCCCGTCATCATCTGGGAGAATCAGTTGCTCGCGCACCACGGCTGCATAGGCCTGCTTGCAGTGCGAACGGACACCACGTTCCACTGGTCCATGCTTCACGGCACGGAAGGTTCCATCGAGGTCTCGTGTCACTTCACGCTCGACGATCTGCGCGTACTGGTGCACTTGGTACGGAACGGGTTGGTTCGGATCGCCCCGATGATCTCCCATCGCGTATCGATCGATGCCGGCATCGGCATTTACAATGCACTGCGCGACCGCCCGGCCGAACTGGCTGGCGTCGTCTTCAACTGGAACTGATTGGCAACCCGCCCGGCTTTGGGCGAGAGAGAAGGGAAGCCATGCCAAGGGTAAAGCACGTTGTTCTGTTGAAGTTCAAGGACGGCACGGAACCCGCTCAAATTGATACCTTCTACGATCATCTCCGTGCACTCAAGGACGTCATCCCTGGAATCGAGGGCTTCATCGGTGGCCCTTACACGAGCCACGAGGGGCTTAACCAGGGGTACACCCACGGCTTCATTGTCACGTTCAAGAGTGCCGCTGCACGTAATGGCTACCTGCCCCACCCCGAACACGAGAAGGTCAAGAACGAAATCCTGCCTTTCGTAGCGCAGATTGTCGCTTTTGACTTCGAAACAGAATGACCCGGCCATGAGTGATTACAGCACAGCACGAAGACCGCTTTTTGGGGCGGTTGCCTTCTGTATGGCGGCGGCCTTACTCGCCGGCTGCCACACCACCGGTACGCCGCCAGCCAGCCCTTTCTCAGCCACAATGATGCTGCCCGAGGCCGATACGCACCGCGCCTCAACCTATGACCGCACAGGTGGCAACATGGATGCCCGCGTCGTCAAGCCAGGAGAAGTGCTGCCCGTGCTGGACGCCGGCGGCCCGGGTTGTGTTCGCCACATCTACTGGACCTATATCGTGGCCCAGCCAGAGGTCCGCCGCCACGTGTTCCGCGACATGATCCTGCGCATGTACTGGGACGGTGAGACGTCGCCTAGCGTGGAGTGTCCCCTCGGCGACTTCTTCGGCGTCGCTGGGTGCATCCCCCGGCCCATCAAGTCTCTGGCGTTGACCGCAAACCCTGGTACGGATGCAACCGATACGTCATGGGGCTTCAACTGCTACTTTCCCATGCCCTTCCAGAACGGTGCACGCATCGAAATCACCAATGACGGACCCGAAGCGGTGGCGCTGTGGGTGCATGCCGACTACGAAACTTACGACCACGCCCCGGAATGGCTCTACAAGGCAGGCAGGTTCCATGCGCAATGGCGGCGCAGCAACCTGACGGTACCTGTTGACTCACAGGGCATCAACACCACCGGCGACGCAAACTACGTTATCCTTGAGGTAAAAGGCCGCGGGAGCGTCGCTGGTTATGTGCTCACCGTGGACAACCGGAATGGCGGCTGGTGGGGGGAAGGTGACGACATGGTCTTCATCGACGGCGAGACCTGGCCACCCTCGTTTCATGGCACAGGCACTGAAGAGATCTTCGGCGCAGGCGCATGCCCCAATGTCGAGTACTCCGGGCCCTATACGGGGATGATACTGGCCGAGAACGCCTACGGCGACCCGTGGTACGGCAAGAACAGCTTGTACCGCTTCTTCCTTGCCGACCGAATCAACTTCCGCAAGTCTGTCCGCATCACCATCGAACATGGCCACGCCAACGATCTGGCCAACGACTACGTAAGTGTCGCCTACTGGTACCAGGATGAGCCTCACGCGCCATTCCCGCCTTTGCCTGATGCAGCAGGACGTATGCCTCTGGGACCGCCCCGGGCGCCGATGACCGTCAAGGGCGCTATCGAGGGCGAAAGCCTTGTGGACAAGGCTGTCTCATCGGGCCCCCCTTTCCAGGCGCTGCGCTTCGCAGGCACTTGGAGCGGCAACCAGTTTCTATGGTTTGTAGCCGGCAAGCCAGGCGCAACGATC
>CAZBQH010000401.1:0-6027 GCA_964493915.1 uncultured Nitrospiraceae bacterium | reverse complement strand
CGGGGGGCCCTGAGGGGCGGGGGGTTTTGGGGCCGGGCTTTCCCGGGCGGGGGTTCCCCGCCCCATCCGTCGCTGGACCGGCCGGCCGACGCCGCCTACCCGCAGCTCTACAAGGAGGTGCTGGCAAACACGCGCCCCCATAACGCTGTGATTGTCGCTTTGCCCGATCCTTTGCACTACCCCGTGGCAATGGAGGCGCTCGAACACGATCAGCATGTGCTTTGCGTGAAGCCGCTTGTCCTCGAATATGCGCAAGCCCGGGACCTCGAGCGGGTGGGGAAGGAACGGGGACTGTTCATCGGAGTCGAGTACCACAAGCGTTTCGACCGGCGCGCCCTCCTTGCCAAACGGCATTATGCGGAGGGTCATTTCGGCACATTCGCCATAGGCGAAGCCAAGATGATCGAGCCCTACTTTTACCGGCGGTCGAACTTCCAGAACTGGTTTACCTGGGACCAGACGGATCCCTTCGTCTACGTCGGGTGCCACTATGTGGACCTCGTCTGCTTCATTACGGGGCTCCGCCCGGCTGCGGTGACGGTCCACGGGGTCAAAGGGCGCTTCCCCAACGGCAACGAGGGCTACATTTGGGCAAACGGGCGGGTTGTCTTTGAGAACGGTGCCATCCTATCCGTCACGGACGGTCTTGGGTACCCCGACGACGGCGCGGGCAGCAACGAACAGTGTCTCTCGATGTTCTGCGAAGGGGACGGCAAGACGGCCCTTATAAAACATGACGATCAGTTTCGGGGGGTGTCGCATTCCTACCTGGACGGGATTGGGTGTGCAGGATCGACCTTTAATTACATTAATCCCGATTTCTACCAGCTTGTGCCGTGGGAAGGGAGAGGCTTGAGGCCGATTGGCTATGGTTTTGACTCGATCGCAGCGAATCTGGGCGCGATTCACCGCCTCGTCAATGAAGCGTTCGGCCTGGATGAACAAGCATCTTTGACGAAGCGCCGCGCGTTTCTCGATCGAGTGGACGCGCAGGGCCTGATCGCGACGCCCGGCAATTCGTGGTACAACGAGCTGGTGATCGAGGCGGCCCGGCTGTCCATCCTGCATGAGGGAGAGGTCGTAAGCATCCTGTACGGCGACCTACCGCATGTTGAGGTGCGCCAGGCGTGAAGAGGCCTCAGTCCCGCGTCGAGCTTGAGGATGGAGAGGCTTTCCCGGCGATCTCCTCGTCCTCGGGTTCAAAAAAGATGGAATGGACGCAATGATGGCATCCGCCAAGACCCGGATGCGCATGGCCGTCGGGGCCGGGTAGATGCTTCGAGTGCTTCTTGACCCAGTTGGCGATGAGAATCCGTAACGAGAACAGCACAAAGACGCCGCCGGTCGCCATGAGAAACGTGTAAAGCATGCTACCCGCCCAACCCGCCGAAGCCCATAAAGGCCAGCGACAGAATCCCGGCAAGCATCAGCGTCAAGGCCGCACCTTTGACGACGCCCGGAATGTCGTGGAGGTCGAGGGCCTCGCGGAGACCGGCCATGATCACCAGAGCCAAGGTGAATCCCACGCCTGCGCCTGTTGCAAAGGCCAAGGACTGGAGGAAGTCGTACTCACGGAAGGTCTGGAACAACGCCAAGCCTAGAATTGCGCAGTTGGTTGTGATAAGAGGCAAAAAGATGCCCAATGCACGGAACAAGGCAGGGCTGAAACGCTTGACAAACATCTCGACGAGTTGAACGGCCGAGGCAATGACCACGATGTACGAGATCAGGCGCAAGTAGGGGGCGTTGAGGGCGATGAGCAACTGGTTGATCCCATAGGCGCTGACTGAACTGACCAGCATCACGAAGATGACGGCGAAACCCATGCGAATGGCCGTGTCGTACTTGGCTGACACCCCCAGAAACGGGCAAATGCCCAGGAAGGTGCTCAAGACGAAGTTGTTGATAATGGCTGCGCTCAGGAATATAAAGGCCGCTGAATCAGGGTTCATGCCTCTGCCCTTTCGTTTGCTAGAGCTGGGGCTGAGGCGCCCTTGTTCCAGCGTCCTTTAAGCCAGTTGAAAAACAACAGCCATGCGCCGAGGGTCAGGAAACCGCCCGGAGGCAGAATCATGACCGCCCATGGCTCGAAGCTCGGGGGCATCACCGGCAGGTCCAGGATGGTTCCTTTTCCGAGTAGTTCGCGCACCACGCCCAGGCAGAGCAAAGCCCCTGTAAATCCCAATCCCATCCCCAGCGCGTCATAGATAGATTGCCGCACCGAGTGCCGCGAGGCAAAGGCCTCTGCGCGCCCAAGGATAATGCAATTGACCACGATCAGAGGGATAAAAGCCCCCAATGCGTTGTACACCGTGAGGCTGATCGCCTGAATGGCGTAGTCGACCACGGTAACGAAGGTCGCAATAATCACGATAAACGTGACGATGCGCACCTCCTTGGGGATGATCTTGCGCATCATCGAGACCAAGGTGCTCGACATAACCAGCACAAAAAAAGCAGCCAACCCCATGGCGAGGGCGTTCTTCACTGTGTTCGAGACGGCCAGGGTAGGGCACATCCCCAACAACATCACAAAGACCGGGTTCTCCTTGAAAAGGCCCCGGAGAAAGACCTCCATGGATTCGCTGCGTTCGCTGTCCGCCATTGCTCAGCCTTTCCTGAGTTGGTCAAGGTGTTCGTGAATAAAGGGGGCCATTCTCTCGATGCTCTCCCTGAGCATTTGCCCGACGGCTTTGGAGGAGATGGTTGCCCCGCTTATGCCGTCGATTTCCCATTCCTGGTTTTTCTCGCCATGCTTGACCACCACAATGGGATGGACCAGTTCCTTCTTATCCGGCCCGAGAGCCGCGTCCAACTCGTCGAAATTCGCGAGGAAATCCGGGTCTCTGGCGATGCGGTCGCCAAGGCCGGGCGTTTCTTTGCTCTCGAGAACATGGAAACCCACGACTGCCTCTTTCTCGGGCGAGTAGCCGTACAACGCCCTGATGACGTCTTGATAACCTTGAGCTGCTGCTTCAATAGCAATGCCGACAAGCTTGCCTTGAGCGTCATAACCCGCATAGACCTTTTCTGCGTTTTTGATCTCCGCACCGACGGGTTCGAAGCCGTCGTTTGTCACTGCAAAGGTCTGCTTCGTCTCTGCGTTGGGCAGCACATTGAATATGGCGGCTTCGAGGGTCCGCCGTTTGTTGGATTCGATCCGCGCCTCGGTCGCAGCTACGACTCCGAAAATAAGGACGCCCGAAAGAAACGAGACTAAGGCAACGGTTGCTACCATGCGGAAACTGCCTGTGCGGCGTACCGGAGGAGCTGCGCCGGCGGGGGTCGCATTACTCATGGGCCCCGGCCTTCCTACGTGTTCCATAGACGCGGGGTTGAGTCAAGTCGTTCAGAATGGGCGTTACGGCGTTTCCGAGCAGAATCGCATACATCACGCCTTCGGGGAGGCCGCCCTTCAGGCGAATGAGCACCACCAGAAAGCCGATGAGCGTTCCGTAAAGCCACACGCCCAGCGGGGTGGAGGGCGACGTGACCATGTCCGTAGCCATAAACACGGCCCCGAGCATCAGACCGCCGGAAAACAGCATAAACACCGGCGAGGGATTCTCCCTGTTCACCATCCAGAAGATGCCGCTGAACAGAATCACGCTGCCGAGCACAGCGGCGGGGATCCGCCAGTCGAGCATCCTGCGCCACGCCAGATACAATCCGCCGAGCAGGATAAGCACGGCGCATGTTTCGCCCGCTGAACCAGCCGTCATACCCGTCATGAGACGAAGTGGACTTGTGCCGACGTGCTCGAACTTCATGAGGGCCAATGGCGTTGCTCCTGAGAATCCGTCCACTGCCTTTTCATTCACCCATGAGACCATCTCGGGCATTTTGAGGAAAGGCAGCGCCAGACTGGACGGAACAAACTCCCAGAACCGGCCGGGCGCCCAGCCGGGCGTCCAAGTCGTGATCGCCACGGGGAACGCGGCCTGTAAAAAGGCTCGGGCCACCAAAGCGGGGTTGAACAGGTTAAAGCCGAGACCGCCAAAAATGGCCTTGCCCAAAGCGATAGCGATGAATCCGCCAACAGCGCCCATCCAGAGCGGGAAGCCGGGGGGCAGCGTCAAGCCAAGCAGAAGCCCCGTTATCACGGCGCTGTAATCATTGATAGTTACGGCTTTTCCGCTGGCCCGGCAAAACAGATATTCGGTAAGGACACACGCACCGGTTGTTGTGGTCAAAAGAAACAGCGCGCTCAGACCAAAAGCCCACACCGCAAACGCGCACACGGGCAGGAGCGCATACACTACATTGAGCATGATGACGTCCGTTGTAACCGCGCTCCTGATGTGGGGCGACGTACGAACGCGCATTGCCGGCGAGTCTGTTGTCACGTCTTCGCCTCTCTCTCACGTACGATCGCTTTGGCGATTCTGAAATAATGAACAAGAGGGATGCCGGATGGGCAGATGTACGAGCACGAGCCGCACTCGAAACAGTCCATCAAATGGTACTTCGAAGCCATGACGTCATACTCGTGTTTTCGGGCAAGAAGCCCCAGCTGGCTGGGGTTCAAGTGCATGGGACACGCTTGAAGGCACAACCCGCATTTGATGCAAGGATACTCGGGGGCCTCGGGAGCCGTTTTGTCGCTGTCCAGGACCAGAACGCCCGTCACTCCCTTGGTGATGGGGACGTCGAGAAACGCCACCGACGTGCCCATCATCGGACCTCCAAACACGACCTCGCAGTCCCTGCTTTTGAGGCCCGCATGATGCAGTACGAATTCGAGCGGTGCGCCCAGCGGCATCAGGTAATTGCCGGGACGGCTCACGCCAGGGCCGGTTACGGTGATCACGCGCTCGATAAGCCCGTGCTGGTAGGGAAGGTTCTCGCCGATCTGAGCCAGGGTCGCCACATTGAAAACAGCCGCTCCCACGTCAAACGGCAGACCTCTGGAAGGGATTTCCCGGCCGAGAAGCGCTTTGGTCAACATCTTCTCCGCGCCCTGCGGGTACTTGGTTGGCAGCAGCTCGACAGTGATGGGTAGATCCTCGCGGAGACGGGACCGCAAGGCCGCGGCCGCGTCCGGCTTGTTGTCTTCTATGCCGATGATGCCGCGTTGAGCGCCCATGGCCCGCATGACAATGCGCATCCCCATAATGATATCGTCGGGATACTCGATCATGACGCGATGGTCGGTTGTGATGTAAGGCTCGCACTCGCATCCATTTGCAATGACCGTGTCGACCGATTTCCCCTCCGGCAGCACCATCTTCACGTGGGTGGGAAATGCAGCGCCTCCAAGACCGACGACCCCTGTTGCCTGTACGGCGTCGATCAGCTGCTTTGGAGTCATGGCGTCAATGTCGACGGGCGCGCCGTAGAGCACTTCCTGGCTCGCCGCAGGGTAGAGCTTGATGTAGATGGCAGCGGTCATGCTTCCATTCGCGGCCCGCGCAAGGTCGATCTTGTCAACGATGCCTGTCGCAGGGGCATGCATGGGAACCGAGACGAACCCGCCCGCCTCGGCGATAGGTTCGCCCCGCACGACTTCCTGGCCCTCTCGGACGACCGGTTTTGACGGGGCGCCGGTATGCTGCGACAAGGGGATGATCATCTGATCGGGGAATGGAAGACGGCGGATAGGTTTCGACGCCGTTTCGTCTTTTAGCTCGGGCGGATGTACGCCATGCGGAAAGGTCTTCCGCGGTCTTAGCAAGCTGGACAGCATGACACTCTTCTTATATGCCGACTGTTCGCATTTGAAACGCCCGCCTCGTCGTATAGCGGGGCGGGCGTCGAATCACATTACTTGTTGTATTTCTCAGCCCGCTTGACCAGCTTGTCGACGCCTTTCTCGCTCCGATCTGCGGGAAGACCTGGACTGATCGCCCGGACCGGGCATTTCTCGGCCGCCTTTACCAAGTCCTTGTACGTGCCGGCCTTTGGATTGAGGATAACGGCTTGTTTCTTGTCGTTGTACCCGAACATCTCCGGATTCACCTTCATGCACTCGCCGCAAGAGATGCATTCCTCGGTGTTGATGCTTGGCGGAACATAGCCGTCAGCGGG
>CAZBQH010000400.1:0-7624 GCA_964493915.1 uncultured Nitrospiraceae bacterium | reverse complement strand
GGGCCGTTTTGGATGGGCTTGGGCACGTTTATGGTCGCGCTGGTCGTTTTCGGCGCGGCGGCCATGCCCCTGCCGCCCAATCCGCGTCCGGCCCACGTTGAGAGACATATTTACGATCCCTTCGATCGGGCCCGCGAGTTTCAGTTGGTCAAGACGGATATAACGCCCGGCGAGGCGCTCGAGCAGATGGCCTTTATGCGTCAGATAGGCCGCGCCGTCCTGGCGGGATTCGGGCTCTTCCTGGTCTACGGCGCCGTGCGGCTCCTCGGCGCCGTGGCAGCGGCTATTGCGCGTGACCGCTATAGGTATCCTCGGTTTATCGTCGCCTTATTCGGTTTTCTGGACTCTGTTTTATTGCGGTTGACGAGTTTGCCCAGACGCAAAGAACGGCGAAAGCCTATCCGAGTGGATCGCAGCCTCGCTACGTCGAACCAATATGTCAGCTCGATGGCTGACCCCACTCAGGCCCGCAACATGAGCGTCGCGCAGCACATCGCCTACGCCTACGATGCGCTCTGCGCCCTTGCCTACGATATAGGTGTTCCCCGTGAACCTGGACAAACTCCCTACGAGTTCATCGCGTCCTTCCCAAGACAGCTCGGCCGCCTTAAAGAGGAAGCCGTCGAGCTGACCCATCTCCACGTCCGCTCCGCCTATTCCCCCGAATATTTCGACGAACGTACCCTAGATCGCGTCCGCAGATTCTGGGTCGCCTACAATCAGGTGAGAGGTAAGATAGTAAGATAATTCAGGATGTTCCTGCTCCCACTATAGGACCGATACAACTCAGGGATAGCGCTTCTGGGCCGTTGGATCGTTGGGGAGACGGGTGCGGTCGATGTATGGGGCGAGATCGCGCAGGGCGATAACGCGGAAGCCGCCCTCCTTGAGGTACGCCATATACTTCTCGAACTGCTCGGGAGGGGTGTGGACCCATGGGTGGGCGGCATCGGGCACGCCGTGGAACTGGAGGATGACCGCCTTGCCTTCGACGGCCTGGTCGACGACGCGTTTGAAATGCTCGAAGGTCCAGTTGGGGTAGGCGTCGGCGGAAGTCGGAATCAGCAAGGGGTCATGAACCTTGGGATCGTACAGCGGGCCGAGATGAATCTCGCCGTAGGGTTTCTCGGGCTGCATGCCGCGCCGGGCAAACTGATAGCCCGCTTTACGCAGCACGTCGAGCGCCTCGGGGCCGAACGCGTTGCCAGGCCATGCAAAACTGACGGGCCGCGGCACGCCCACTTGCGCAAGCGCATCGTTCACCCTCTTCAGTTCTTCTGGGAGTTCCGTAGCTGATTCCGGGGTGTTGAAGCTGCCGTGGTTCCACGTGTGGTTGCCAACCTCGAAGCCCATGCGGTGCAAAGCGGCTATGTCGTCCCAGGACATGAAGTTGGCCGTGTTGTCCATCCATGCGTGGCATACGAAGAAGGAGGCCCCGAATCCATGCTCTTTCAGCAGAGGCGCGACGAAAGCGACGTGGGACTTGACGGCGTCGTCGAAGGTTAGAACAACGGTTTTCGCAGGGATAAGCTCGACGGAAGTGCGCGCGGGCGTTTCCATGGGAGCGGCTTCCTTTTCCTGTATGGGTGGTGCTGGAGGTTGCGCGAATGCCGTGCAGGCCAGGAGCGCTGTCAGGCAAATGCAAGACCACCTACTGTTCATGCTAGAGCTTCCTTGTAGTTTGCGCTGGGTAGGTCCGGTTCCCCTAAAGCAGAGGTAAAGTACGCGTCTACCGGGTTCCGGATCTTGAGCCTTCCACAGGTACGCTTAGATCATGATTGCTTTACTGCATTCATTTCAAATGTTGTTGGGCAACACGGGCAGCGCGCGCCTCAGACCTGGGGCGCCAAGCTCTTCTCGAGCCGATTGATCGCGAGTGCCGCGCATGCGTAGATGCCGATGGCCGTAAAGAGGCAGGTCGAGAACCCGCCGTGCACTGCAATCAACATGGCAAGCGATGTCGCAATTACCGAAAAGCAGCCGTTGATGCCCCATGCCCAAGGGAGCAGGGCGTCGCGCCGGTCTGACACGATCTGGAGACCCAAGGGGAACGGGATGCCCATGAGAAAAGCCAGAGGCGCGAGCAGTGCGATGCTGACGGCTATTCGAAGCGGGTCCGGCGCCCATGCCAATGCGCTGAAGACGTGGGGCAGCGCATAAACGTAGACCAGGCACAGAAGCGCCATCCCGGCGACGACCGCTGGAAGCGCACGGCTGCGGCGGGTCTTGATGTGGTCCGCATAGAGACTGCCAAGCCCGGAGAAGGCGAGCAGGGCCGTCAGGACGACCGCCACGGCGTAGACTGGATAGGCGAGGAAGAGGATAAAGCGCTGCATGAAGGCCAGCTCGAGGAAGATATAGGCCAATCCCAGCGCAGCGAAGTAGACCACGACCCACTTTTTGCCCGTTGCCGCCTTGGCGCCGCTGTTGCGCCCGAACAGGGCGAGCGGCCCCAGGATCAGCAAGACCGACGCGGCCACGCTCTGGACCAGCGTAGCCAGAAGCACGACGTAGCCCCACTCGACGAAGGATAGCCAGTTCCGGCCCCCTGCTTTCCAAAACCAGGGCAAGGCTCGCCATTTAAAGAACTGGAAGTGGAAGGGCCGGTCATCCGTGGCAGGCCGCACGTAGAACAGGGCCTCCCGATAGGCCTGTTCGCGCTGCCCCGAGAGCACGGCCGTGGCAAACTCGTAGTAATAGGGGCGTTCGAGCAAGGTATAGTGGTTCGCCTCGGTGGGTTTCATGCCCGGTAGGTAGCAGAGGTCGAACCCGCGGTTTTCGCAGAAAGCGCGGACCGCACTGATTTGGGCATTGGTCAACGGCGCACGGGATACAATGATTGTGCCGGTATTCCACGACCGGATGAAGGCCAAGTGGTTCGCGGGATCCTCGATGCCCGCCCCCTCGCACGCCTCGACGGCTGCTGCGAAGAGTTTGAGGGCGTCGCGCGGCGGGGTCTTGAGCCAACGCGTCATGGACAGCACGCCCTTCTGCGTCAGCCGATCAAGGTATAGGCTCATGGCCTCGCGCGTATACAGATAGTTTTCGCTCAAGGCGTGAACGCCCGCCGCGGCTGCTCCGAATGAGTCCAGCAGGGCGATTTGGATAAGGTCGTGGCGTTGGGGGGCCGAGGCGAGGAAACCGCGCCCGTCGGCGAGCACAGGCGTTACCTTTGGGTGCTGATACAGACCGCCCGAGAATTCCCGAAGATTGCGGTTCAGGAGCGAGAACACCGACGGGTCCACTTCGACAGCCGTTACATGGCGGGCATCGTGATACAGCGCGCCCAGGACCTCCGTTCCTCCGCCGGCGCCGATGACCAGAACCTCGGGATCCGCGACGAGATGATAGCCAAGTGCAGAGGTCACATGGTCGAGGAAGGCAAAGCGATCAAGGGCGCCGTCGAAGCGGTGCACCGGCGAGACGGCGCCTGCATCGAAGAAAAGGGCCACCTGTTCAGGCAGCCGGCCTTGCTCGGACATGGCGTAGTTGGCGATCTGGCCTGGCGTCTCGCGGATCTGTTCCGAGGACACCGCTGTTAGCATCGAGAGGGGGCTGAACCGCTGGGCGAGGACCTGCGCATCGGGCAGGTCCATCGTATAGGAGAGTCCCTTGTATTCCGAGATGCGTATGGCGGCATGAGGACCGACCCAGGAGAGGACCAGAAACGCCAGAACTGCGGCCGACCCCGCGTATCGCATGGGCCGGCTTTTCCACTGCAATAGAAGGAAGGCTAACGCGGCTACCACAGCGAGGACGTAGGGGATGAGCGCAGGCGGGCAAACGAACATACCGGCAACCACGGCAAGCGCGCCGGCCCCTGAACCAAGCATGTTGACGCCGTAGAGCTTGCCCACGCGTTCGGGCAACAGCATGAAAGCCAGCGTGACGGCGGTCGAAACAAGAAAAAACGGGGCCGCCAAAACAAGATACAGCGCCAGCAATAAAAGCCCCTGACCTTTTTGCGTGGTCAACTGGAGGGTTTCAAAGGGAATCTGTTGGCTGAGCGCATAGCATGTTGGAAAGCTGAGGGCCAACAGGACCGTCGCCACGGCAAGCAGCCGCTCTTCCCATCCGCGAACGCGATCGCGCACGCAGGCCAGAAGAGCGCCGCTTACGCCAAAGCCCATCAGCGCAATGCTTACGGCCATGTAAGCGAAATGGTGCCATTGGGCAATGCTGAAGATACGGGTCAACCCAATCTGAAAAGCGATCCCCGCCGCACTGATTAGGAAAACGGCCGCGTAGACGGCAGATATAGACATCGACTCCGCCTCTCCAGGAACCAACTAAGACCCCTATTCTGTGGGGGTCTTGTCCTCGCTCGCGCGCGTCAGCGGAACGAAACTCACCGGCATGACATTCCGCTGCACCGTCGAGCCGTCTTTCTGTTTCTCGACGATCATCAGGTTCTGCACCTGAAAGGGCGGTCCGACCGGTATCACCATGCGCGCGCCCGGCTTGAGCTGTTCGATCAGGGGCGGCGGGATGTGGCTCGCGGCCGCTGTCACGATGATGCCGTCGAAGGGCGCCTTCTCTTCCCAGCCGAAGTAACCATCCCCCGTTTGAACCTCTACGTTTTTACAGCCCGCTTGTTCCAACGTTTTGCGAGCGTGTTTTGCGAGGGGATCAATGATCTCGATGGTGTAAACCCGTTTGACGAGTTCTGCCAGCACCGCGGCCTGATAGCCTGACCCAGTGCCAACCTCGAGCACGACATCGTCGGCATTCACGCGCAGTGCCTCCGTCATGAAGGCCACGATATACGGCTGAGAGATCGTCTGGCCGTGGCCGATTGGCAGCGGGCGGTCATCATAGGCCTGGTCTACTAAATCCGTGGGCACGAACTTGTGGCGGGGCACAGTCCCCATGACGCGCAGCACAGCCCTGTCTTTCACAGCGGTTCGTCCAAAGCCGCGGCCCGCAATGTCTTTCTTGACCATCCGTTCTCGCTGCGCTGCATAAGGGTCCTTTGCATCGGTGTTTTCGGCGCATGCGCCCAAGCTGCTCAACAGCAACGCACACACAAGGCACATTGACTCCGGCCATTTTCTACGCGCTGCACTTTCTCTAGACATATGGACCTCCATTTACCAATAGGAACAACGCCGCGCAGTTTGCGTACTCCCTCGAGCTGATCCCGACACAATCTGCTTGCAGCAAGCCACTATCCGCCGGCTTGGGGCGGGCTACGTTCCCGCCGATTCGCGCAACTTGAACCCACATCCTCCATGACCGCGCCTGGAACTCTGAAACGGGTGGATGTCTGTCCAACCCGCCACAACGATCGTGCGTCCGGCGGGGGCAGTAGAAAACGGGAAAGAACCGCAGTGCGAGAATCTTGCTCGAGTCGAACATGGCTCCGCTCTCCTTTTGGCCGGTCTTTTCCCAGCTTCAGGTTATTTTACAGGATGCGAGGCCGTGTTCGACCTTTGTTGTCCCGCCGATCGCAAAACTGGGGATCACTGAGTGTCTTGATTCGCGGTGTTTCTTTCCGTCTGCCTTCGGTGGTATATTGCCTTTCACTCAGCGCTGCGGAGAGAGCGCCACATTAGGATTTCAGGTTTTTCTCTATTTGAGGGCGGTTTTTGGCAACAGCATGGATCTTGAACCGAAGAGAGTGTGTTCCTCCATTTTTTGGCGGCACGTTTCCGTGGCCAAGGCCCGCGCAGTTGCGTACGTGCAATCGAAACCTAGGATTTTCTCGGCCCCGTGAGCAGTAAAATGGGTGCTCGCGTCCTCGTCAGCAAGAGGCTTATCCTCATCAACTCCGCGAGTTCCTTGGCCGCAAAGTTGCTTAACCTTTCTGTCCTGGTGTGGCTTCAGCAGTATCTGCTCAGACGCATCTCGCCAGCCGAGTACAGCCTCTTGCCCGTTCTCTACTCCGTGATGGCCTTTGCCCCTCTTGTTACCACCATTCTCACCGGGGGGCTGGGCCGGTACATCACAGTCGCCTACGCCAGAGGGGACGATGATGAAGTTACCCGGATAGTTTCCACAATGTTTCCAATCCTGTGTGCCGCAGGGCTATGCCTCTTGACCGTTGGGTGGGTGTTCGCCTGGCACGTTGACAGTGCCCTCAACATACCTCCTGAACGCATTCAGGATGCCCGACTAATGATGGCCATCCTCATGCTCTCAGCAGCCGTCCGACTTCCTCTGGCCCCCTTCGGCGCAGGTTTCTTCGTTCGCCAGCGGTTTGTTCTTCAGAATATCATAAAGGTTGGTTGCGATGTCTTTCGGTTGGCGCTTCTCTTCACCCTACTGTTTGGTGTTAGTACCCGGGTTCTCTGGGTTATTACAGCGACTACAGCTGGGGAGTTTCTAAACCTCGCCATCAGTCGCTCGGTCTCCATGCGGCTCGTCCCAGCCCTTAGGTTTCGGTGGTCACATATCCATTGGCCAGTAGCGAAGGAAATAACAAGCTTTGGAGGGTGGCAGTTCGTCGGGCAGGTCGCCGATACCATAAGGGTATCTATGGACCCAATAATCCTTAACAGATTCGCCACACCTATAGATGTTACATGCTTCCACATCGGCACCCTTGCCATGCGCCACATCCATCAGTTGTCGATGGTCATGCGCAGTCCGCTCCAGCCAGCTTTGACCGCCGTCCATGCTACGGGTGACGCAGACCGGCTTGCGCGAATGTATGTGCGCGGTGGGAGGATCGCATTATGGTCATCACTGGTTTTTGTCGTACCCTTATCCATACTCGCGCCCGACATTATCCGGCTCTATGTTGGCGAGAAGTACGCGCAGGCCGTACCGGTTATGGTCTTGTCACTGTTTCTCTTCCCATTGGCATATGGGTCTACGATGACGCCGGCCGTAGCCAATGCCAAGGGCAAGATTCGTGAATGGACCCTCATCTTGGCAGGCATGAATGCGCTGAACGTGATTCTGACTGTCGTGTTTGTGGTGTTCATGCAAAAAGGGGCCGTTGGGTCCATTGCTGCCACTATGTTGGCTATGGCGATAGCATATCCTCTGTTTGTCTATCCCCTTGGATGCCGTCTTGCACAAGTTACAATGAAGAGGTGGCTGCGAGAGACTATCGCTCCAGGTCTTGGGCCTGCTATCGCTTCTGGGGTGGTCCTATTGACGCTGCGATATCTCCTCTCGCCTACAACATGGGTAGGGATTGGGGCGGTCTCCTCTTTAGGGACTGTGGCATATCTCGTCTGTGGATGTTTCTTGATGAGCGGCAACGACCGCCGCGATTTGAACCTTATCCTTCAGAGGATCTCTATGGGGTTGATACCGCGCTATCGGCAGAACGACAAGGGCCAGGAGCGCTCCGATGCGCCCTGACCTGGCTGAAATATCGCGCCAGTTGCGGGCGTTCTGTCGTATGATGCGGGACGACCGTCCGCCCCGGTTTGCCTACGTTGGAGGTTTCCTGGGGCAAAGGAACCTTGGGGACGAGGCCTTCGTCACTGCCTACCGGGAGCTTTTCAGCCCTGCCTCTCTTTCGAGATTCGACTGGGGCCCCGCGGTCCAGGCTGCGATTCGCGTCTTGCGGCCTTACGCGGCAGCGCTGTACTGTGGCGGCACACTTATCAACGCGGGTATCGGCGGGGGGCGCGGCTCTGGTCACAGGGGCCCCCCTGTTAAAGACAAG
>CAZBQH010000399.1:0-17662 GCA_964493915.1 uncultured Nitrospiraceae bacterium | reverse complement strand
TTCCATGCATCGCATGTCCTATCGGCCTACGCAACCTGGGGCAAGCCCTGGGAGTTGGGCGTCAGCATCAAAGACGAGGTGTGGGGACCCATCATTAAGGAGGTGGGCGGACCCGATAGCTGGAATTGCGTGATCCACTGGATCGACAACGGCGAGGTGGACATCCCTGCTCATCTTGCTACAGACCACTGGCTCTATTCGTGGGGCACGGGGACGGACGACGATGGGAACCCGATGCCGTCCACTTACAGACGGCTGCGCGAGGGCATCGAGCGGTTTTTCATCACCGACATCAACAATCCGGCCGCGGGCGCCGAAGCGCAGAGCTCGCTGCTGGTGATGTGGGATGGTTGGGCGCGTAACGACAACGCCAACGCGACCGCTCACGGCAAAGACGCGATCATTCTGTTCAACCATATCCCCGGCGGCTGCAACGTTCTGTTCATGGACGGTCATGTCGAGTTCCGGAAATACTCGAAACCCGGCCCGATGCCTTTCGACTCGAACCCGACGGCTCCGAACGGCAACCCGGTTGTGGGCCAATACTATAGCTGGTGGTCAGGCGAGTACGGCGGCATCGGCTGACGGTCTTGGCGATTGCGGTGGGTCAGCAGCCTGCCGTAGCATAGACTGCGTATTTCGATGGCTGTAAGAGAGTGCTTGGGATCTGGCGACGAAGGAGTCGCCGCAATGCCCGTTCAAGGGCAAGGAGGATATGATGAGGAAGAAAGGATTGAGGCTTGTAACGCTGCTGACGGCCGCCCTGGCTTTGGCGGTGGCGCCCGCGGTGCACGCGGCACTGCTCGAGGTCACCCATTCGCCCGGGGCAGGGCAGTACGCGACGGTGTCTGCCGCCTTGGTTGACGCAACCGACGGCGACATCATCGAGATCATCGACAACAGCGCCTCGTACAGCGACGCGGTGCACGTCGACGGCGAGACTTTGTCGAAAAACGACCTGACCATCCGCGGTCAGGTAGGGCTCGACCCCAAACCGGTGATCGTCGGCAACGGAACCACGAATCCCTGGGATGCGGGGATCGGCGAGGTGGTCGTCGTTTACAGCAACAACGTGGACCGTATCCGCTTCGAGAACATTCGCTTCGAGGCAGGACCTGATGACGAAGTGGTAGCGGACATCCGATTCTGGAACGGCGGCACGTTCACGAACTGCGAGTTTATCGGCGGCCCGACGAACGTGTTCCGCAGCCAGGTCAACACCGTTCTGAACGACTGCCTGTTGGACGGCGGCACCGTTTCGGCGAACGCAATCGAGCACTGGTTCGGCGGCCCGCTGGTGTTCAACAACTGCACCATTCTGGGCGGTTCGAGCTCGTCCATCAAGCTCAACGGCGGCGAGCTCCAGTTGACCGACACAATGGTCATGGGAATCGCCGGCGCAACCATTAACGTCGAAGACTGGTCGGCAGAGGGGCATCCGCTCTCCCTGCCGATCGTGCGGTCGATTGTCGGCAACAATGGCGTAGACACGGGGCGGAATCTGATCATAGTCCAGGCCCCGAGCAACGACGCCATCGATATCGCCATCGACAATGCAGATATGATTGGGGGCGGCGGCGACCCGGCGAACACCAATACCGGCGCTGGATTCGTCTTGAACCGCGACATCACTTCGTTGACCGTAACCGACACCATTTTCTACAATTTGTCGTCGGTTGCGTACGCACTGAACGAGCATGTGGCGGGCGTGAGCGAAGACTACTGCATGTACAAACTCGCCCCGAACAACCTGTCGGACCAAGGCGTAACGGAAGGCGTGCACTCGATTGAGGACAATGGCGATCCGCTCTATGTGGATGCACTGAACAGCGACTTCCGTCTTCAGGAGACCTCGGCTGCGGCAACCCTGAGCAGCGGCAACAGCCCTGAAGACTACGCCGGCTCACAGGGCGTGTTGTTGACTCCCACGGGCGACCCAGACGGCGACGGCCTGGACAACCAGGGCGAGGACGCTGCCGGAACCAATGCACTGGTGGCTGACACCGACGGCGACGGTCTGTCGGACGGCGACGAGGTGAACGTCCACGGGACGGATCCGCTGCTGGCCGACACGGACGGCGACGGCGTCAATGACGGCCAGGAGATCGCTGACGGCACGAACCCGTTGGATCCAGACAGTTATGTGCGGCTGCCGGCAGCAGGAGGCGTCGCCCTTGCATTTGCGCTCGTGCTGCTAGCGTTCTGCATGTACAGGCGCATGCGTACCGCCTAGCAACATCGCAGGACTAGAGACAAATCGGTTAAGGCCCCTGTATGATGCCGATGGCGTCATACAGGGGTCGTATGTTTGGTTTTCTCTCCGGAGGGACAGATCCATGAAGTCGCTCGGACGTCCTCTTGCGTTTCTTGCCGCGCTCTCAGCCGTTCTACTGTGCATCCATGAGGCCCTCGAGGCCGCGGGTCCCGTTTCGTGGGACTTCAAGACGGACGGCAACACAGAGGGCTGGGAAGGTTTTGGCTCCGTCGCCGGTGTAATCTCGCACGACGGCGCCCTCGAAATCACCTATCCCGCAGAACAGCTCTCCGGCGCCCCAGGACTGGTACGCAATGGGCTCAATTACGACGCCGCCACGTATCCCCATTTCCTCATCGAGATTGAAACGGCCGACGCTCCGGCCGATGGGTTGATCACGGGGCTGGTCTGGTGGATGCAGACAGCGGGCGGCTCGAATGGGGGCGTAGGCGCGCGCAAGTTCCATATCGCGCCGGAAGTCAAACCACAGACGGTCGTGCTCGATATGACCGGCGCGGGCGACCTCTTCGACCCATGGGCCGGCGTGCTGACCCAGTTGCGTGTCGAGTTTCCATGGGAATACGACGCATCCAATGTGGGCAGCGCCTGGAGCAACACGAAAACCCGAGTGCAGCGCATTGCGCTTCTGGACGCCCCATACGTCCCCGAGTATCCCCAAACCAGCGCGTTCGGCACGCTGCCGGCCGATTACGACCGACGCCAAAACGGCGGACGCTGGAACGACCTCAGTGCCGAATGGATCCGCAACGAGCAGGACGTCTTGAGCGGGTTCCACAATATGTATCATCCGACGGTGATCCAGACCGATGACCCCGAATACCCTTTCCGCATGTGGTTCTTCGGCTGGGCGACAACGGACTGCAACCCCGGCTACCCGGGTTGCGACGCGATTTACTTTGCCCGGGGCCGCTCGCTGGATGAATGGGAAGTCTATGCCGGTAATAGCTCCTGGGATGACGGCACGCATCCTGACTTGTGGGCGCCGGTTGTTACGGCGGAAAGCGCCGTCTACGACGCCTGGCACAATGGGGATCCGTCCATAGCAGTGCACAACGGCATGTATTACATGGCCTACTCCGCGACGGGCTTCAACGTCGACGGGCGCAGCTATGGGGCATTCGGGGACGTGGACGGCAATCTCTACTGCGTCATGGGCGCCACGTCTGAAGATGGCATTACATGGACCAAGTCCGCGGCTCCGCTTGTCGTCTATGGACCTGAGATCGGCGGTCCGGCCGGCGCCAACGACGAATTCGCCTACGGCATGTACCATCGCCCGAGCCTGCTCTTCGAGGAAGGGCGCTGGCGTCTGTGGTTCGATTACTGGGAGGTAAACAACGTCGCGATGGGATACGCCGAAGCACCTGAACACGCTTTTCTGGCGGGTAACTTCGAGGTCCTCTTCGCAGGCAAGACGCCGCTGCTCGAGGAATGGCCCAACCCGGCCGTCATCAAGGTAGGCACAACGTATTACGCCTTTGCGGACCCCTCGGGCTACGGGGTCGGGTGGCCCGGCCGGCAAATCGCGGAAGCCGTGTCGGACGACGGCATCACGTGGCAGATAGTCGGTTATCTCCCGCCCGATTCCGATACGCCTGCCTGCCAAGTCCCCTCGCCAACGGTGATCGTCGAGGACCGGCGCATCTGGCTCGTTGTGTTTTACGCATGCCAAATCGGGGGCGACCCGTACAACTGGCGCTACGACCGCATCCGCTACGCGAAGCACGAAATCACGGATCCAGACGTGGACGGGGACGGACTGACTAATGAGTGGGAATTCGACCACGGGACTGACCCCCTCGCGGCGAACGTCTATTGCGACGTAAACCTTGACGGACTTGTCAATGCGGTGGACGTCCAGCTTGTGATTAACGCTGCCTTGGGTCTGCCTGCGCCGCCTACGGCCGACATAAACGGCGACCTTCGCTATGACGCGGTGGACGTACAGCGCGTGATCAATGCGGCCTTGGGGCTATAAGACGGATAGGACGCAGGGGGCCGGCTCATCCTGTCGTGGCATGCGTCCCATCCTGTATGCCTTCGCCTTTTACATCATTTTATGCATGTTGCCCAGGGGATTGCACTGTTTTTTCGCAAACGTCTAGAACAAAACTCTTGCATTGTTCGACGTAATTAAGGTAAAGTAGGCCCCAAGGGGCCTGACAATGAAACAGAGCTCCCGGAGATTCTCATGCTCACAATGAAGGAGATCGCCCGCCTGAGCGGCGTGTCGAGGGCAACGGTCTCAGCCGTCCTCAACGGCAAGCCCGGCGTCGGCGAGAAATCCCGGAACAAGGTCCTGGCCGTCCTGCGCGAGCACGACATCCCCTCGCGCCGGATTTCACAATCCTTGCTGGGCCAGTTTTCCCGCCTGATCATGACTGTCGTGCGCGACATCAACAACCCGTACTTCACGATGTTCATCGACGGGGTAATTCGGGTCATGCGCGAACAAGGCTTTCATATGCTGTACCACAGCACGCAAGAGAGCCGCGAGGAGGAAGTCCGCGCCTTGGCGGCGTTCCGGAGCTACCATTACGCGGGGATGATCATCTTCCCCGTCGAGGAAAACGAGCATCATGACCATATCCGCGAGGTGATCGAAGCCCGCAAGCCTCTGGTGACCATCGGCGCCGTCCCCGGGATCGAGACCCACCGTATCGACGTGGACCACCGCCGGGGCAGCAAGATGGCCACAGACTATCTTATCGCCAGGGGGCATCGGCGCATCGCTTGCCTGGCCGGCCCCCCCAAGTCTCCGCCTACGAAAGAACGCGTCTTAGGATATGTGGAAGGGATGCTCGACCATCACCTTGATTTCCATGAATCGATGGTTGTCCGGGCAGGCTCTTCGTCGGAGGACGGCTATGCTGCGGCGCGCGCGATCATGATGTACCCGGTGGAGTCGCGGCCCACAGCGGTGCTTTGCTTCAACGATCTTGTGGCCATCGGTGCATACCGAGCCGCCCACGAGCTGCGGCTGCGCATCCCACAGGACATCAGCATCGTGGGTTTCGACGATATCGACATCGCGGCCGTCTTAGGTCCGCCGCTGACGACGGTGGCGACGCGTTCGCGGGAGATGGGAAGTATGGCGGCGGAGATGCTGTTAGCACAGGTTTTTGGCGACACGAAGCAGGGGGATTGCCAGAACAAGGTGCTTGAGCCGGCACTCATCGAGCGGGCGTCGGTGGGCTCCTTACAAACGCGCACGGTCTAAGGGGTTGTCGCGCCTCAGGATGCGCAATCGTATAAGTTGAATGAAAAAATTCCTTGACAAACGTCAGCAAGTGCGCTATAAAATGGACCTACGTGAGGACGCGGACGGACGTTCCGACTGGTAGGTTCGGTAGACCCAGAACGCTATGGGAGAGATACAATGGACCTGCAAAACTGGCAGCAAAAAACCGAGAAGATCCGCCAAGCCTATCTCGACCACAAGAGAGAAAACCCCCAAGCCCATGAAGCCAAGCTGAACCTTTCCTGGAGCAACTGGGGTTTTGGGATGGAACGTCTCGAGGCTTCAACAAAACGCCTGGCTGCGAACGGCATCAAGTACATCGAGCTTCACGGCAACCGTTACGGGGCCGACCTCGGCTACAAGACATCGGAGGTCCGCAGAGTGCTCGCGGATCACGGCATCAGCGTTGCGGGCATTTGCGGGATGTTCTCAGCGGACAACGACATGGCGAGCAACCGGGGCGTCGTGCGGCAAAGGGCCATCGACTACATCAAGCGGAACGTCGCTTTGGGCCATGAACTAGGGGCCCAGTACTTCCTGATCGTGCCGGCGGCCGTAGGACGGCCCACTGTCATCGACGATATGGAGGTTGACCGTTCCGTCGAAACCCTGAGGCTGGTCGCGGACGAGTTTACTCAGGCGGGAATACGCGGCGCCGTCGAGCCGATCCGTTCTGCCGAGGTGAGCATCATCCACACCTTGGCAGATGCGGAGGAGTACATCGCAGCGGTGAATCACCCCGGCGTACAACACATCAACGGCGACGTATACCACATGCTCGTCGAGGAATCCCACATCGCGGAGACCATCGTGAATCATGGGAAACGCCTCACGAACCTGCACTTGGCCGACACCAACCGCTGTGCGCTCGGCGATGGGTCTCTCGATGTGGACGCCCTGATCATGGCGCTCTACCTCGTCGGATACAACAAGGAATCCTGTTTCTGCACGCCCGAGCCTTTGGGTCCCGGCGGCGATCCCTATCCGGCAATGTACGGCAAGCCCGATACGGCTCTAGTCGACAAACTGGTCCGGGACACGGCTGCATACTGGCGTGCACGTGAGGAGGCGGTGCGGGCAGCGTGAGCTGGCTTCGTTACCGAGGCTGCGTAAAGACGACGGGTTGCGATCCAGCCCTTGATTCGGAAGGAGCCATTGGACTGGATTGCCGCACAGCAAGGTGAACTGCGATGCTGCGGAATCATCGAGACGTCCTGAAATCCGTGGAACAACGAGTATTGCAAGGGCGCGACCGCCGCGATGGGCGGGTGGACTATCACACGTTGCTTGTGCCCTTCGGGGGAAACCTCGAGCTGGATTCCGCGGACAGTAAGATACTTCTAGTCCGGGGCGAGGCGCTTTACGTGCCGCCGGCCACTGCGTTCTGGGCAGAACATGGAGACCAAGACGGGGCGCAATACTTCGCGATTGGATTCAGAACAACGCAAGAGATGCCGCACACGTTGCTGCGCAAGGCGGACCGTTCAGGGCGTCTGCTCCAGTTTGCCACGTGGCTGTTCTTCGAGCACACGAATGCCGAAGCGCACGACTTTGCATCCGCGTTGCTGACGACGTTGCTGGCCGAGTTTGCCCGGCTGCCTGCCGTCGATGGAAACGGGCTTGTACCGCTGACGCGGGCCTTTATTTGGTCTCATCTGGGCGACCCGCTGACGATTTCCGACCTGGCCCGTGCTGCAGGCTTAAACCGCCAGCGGTTCTGTCGCGTGTATTATGAAGAAGCGGGTTTGCATCCGATGGAAGATGTTCGGCGGATGCGGCTTGATGCGGCCCGGCACCTATTGTCGACGACTTCGCTGCCTTTATGGGCTGTTGCGCCACGGGTCGGTTTCGCTGACCAGCGGCAACTAGCCCGGCTATTGAGAAGACATTTCGGACTCAGGATAGGCGAAAGCCGCGAAATGACGCCTGATGGTTGACATGGAAACCCCGCAGAGTTCATTCTGCGCAGGTTTGCGGACATGCAGGAGATCCGGAAATCAAGGGAAACGGGCATTCTGTGCGTTTGGCGGAAAGGGCCGTCCGCAGAAAGGGCAGAAAGCGTTCGACCGATCTGCGGCGCAGGTAAGAGGGAGAGTTCCTGTGTTTTCTTTCACATTCGGTATGTTTTCAAAGCAACAACGTCCTACTGCGCGGCGGCTGGCGATCATGCTGGCAACAGCCCTTGCCGCCGGCACAATCTCGTGCACGCAACGGCCGGGCGCAGGCGACGGCGTCACCTACCGCTTCACGGTGATCCTCTATGGCACGCCGGGCAACCCCTTCTGGACCAAGGTGGTGGCTGGAGCGAATGAAGCGGCAGACAAGTTAGACGCCAATGTTGACATACAATTCGCCAACAACGACGCAGCTCGTCAAAACGACATCATCGAGACCGCCATTGCGAACAAGGTCGATGGGATCGGCGTGACGTTGAACTACGACGACGCCTATGACGAATCCGTGAAGAAGGCCATCGACAACGGCATCCCCGTGATAGCGTTCAACATCGACGACTCGAAGCGGGGAGAAGGGAACGCTCGGCTTACCTATATTGGGCAGGATATGGAGGCCGCGGGCTACCTGATCGCAAGCCGGCTCGTCGAGGATGCGGGCCTTGAGAAGGACAGCTTCGTTGTCTGCCCCGTCGAGCATCCCGAAGCAGTCTACGCCGTCCAGCGCTATGCCGGGGTGAAGCGCGCGCTGGACGAGGCAGGCGTCAAGTCGGAGGTGTTGAACACAGGCGCCCTCTCGCTCGAGGACACGCTGAACAAGCTGACCCAGTACCTTATAGGCCACCCGGAGACAGACGCCATCTGCGCCATGGGCGGGATGCCCATGGAAGTAGCGCCGAAAGCAGCGGAAGACGCGGGCCTGGACATCCCGTCCGCAGGGTTTGACCTGACGCGGCAAATTGCAAAAAACATTCAAGACGGCAAGTCCTTCGCGACCGTGGATCAACAACCGTTCTATCAAGGTTTTTTTACGGTGGCTCAGTTGTACTACAACCGGAAATACGGTCTCAGTCCTTGCTTCATCAACACAGGCGGCGCAATCATCGATAAGAGCAATGTGGCGACCGTTCTTGATCTGGCAGGCACCGTGCGGTAGTCGGGGGTTTCATGCGCATCGTCAAACGCAATCCGAAACACAAAGCCGTCAAGCCGCAAGCACCAGGAAGCGGGGCGCCTGAAGACCGCCGTGACGGACACGGCGACCGTCCTGTTCCGCCGCGCAGATCGGTCCGGAATCAGGCTGTAGGCCTCTGGGGCCGCCTGCGCAGACACAAGACCGGCCATATCGTGATCGTCTTCGCGGCGGTGCAACTCATGTGCATCGCAGCAGCCCTGGCCGCCCCCGAACAGTTCGGCTACCTGAGGACGGCAAACATCGAGACGCTCCTCAAGTCCATCCCCCCCTTGGCCATTCTGTCGGTGGGAGTGGGCATCTTGATGATTGGCGGCGAGTTTGACCTGTCCGTAGGTTCAAACTTTGCCATTGCCGCTTACATTATGGCCATGCTCTACAATGCGGGTGCGCCGTCGCCGGCCGCGATGCTCGGCGGGCTCGCGGTCGGGGCCTTTATCGGGTTTCTGAATGGCGCGATCACGCTTTTTGCCAGGATTCCCTCTTTCATCGCTACGCTAGGCACTTTGATGTTCTGGCGCGGCATGCTCATGGTTTTGTCGCAGGGCACAACGGAATCCTTCGCTCCAGGGGGCTTCATGCAAGGGCTCTTTGCGGGTTCCTTCGGTTGGCTGCAAACGCAGTTTGTCTGGGCCATTGCAGTGGGCGTGGGAGGTTACCTGCTTCTTGAACGGCATAAGCTGGGCAACCACATCTTCGCTGTCGGGGGCAACCGGGAATCGGCCATCGCCATCGGGGTCAACCCGGGGCGCGTCAAGATGGCAGCTTTCATTATTGTAGGAATACTCGCCGCCTTCGCCGGCATTATCAGCACCTTCCGCGTCCATTCGGTGTCGCCTGAGCAAGGCAAGGGACTCGAGCTGCAAGCGATCGCCGCCTGCGTTGTGGGCGGCGTCAGCCTCATGGGTGGACAGGGCAGCATCCTGGGCCTGTTCCTCGGGGCGGCCCTGCTTTTTACGATTACGGACGTTCTCCTGCTGTTGCGGGCCCCGGGCTTCTACCTCGACATGTTTATGGGGATTCTGATCGTGGCGGCAGTCGTGTTCAACAGGCTTACCCAACGAGAGAACGCATGATGACGACCGATACGCGTGAACGTACCGAAGCGGAGCGCCCGCTGTCTAAGACGGCGCTCATTGAACTGCGCGGCATCTCGAAAACTTACGGCGCGGTGCTTGCCTTGAGCCAACTCGATTTCACTATTGAGCCCGGCGAGGTCGTGGGCCTCTTGGGCGACAACGGGGCGGGCAAATCCACCCTTATCAAGATTCTGTCCGGCATCGTGCAACCCACGTTGGGCACGATTTACTACCAGGGCAAGCCGGTCCGCATTCGTTCCCGGCGTCATTCCACAGCGCTTGGTCTCGAGACGATATACCAAGACATCGCCCTCGTAGATCAGATGGACATCATGCGGAACATTTTCCTGGGACGCGAAGAGACCAGCCTCTTCGGTTTCATGAAGATGAAGAGCATGAAGGAAAAGGCGATGGCCGTCCTCGAGCATACCGTCGGGATCTCGGGCATCACCTCGCCCGAGCAGATTGTTAAAGGACTCTCAGGAGGACAGAAACAGGCAGTTGCCTTGGCTCGCGCCGTCTATTTCAAGAACAAGATACTGCTCTTCGACGAGCCGACAAGCGCTCTATCGGTCCGTGAGACCGAGAAAACCCTCGAGTATATCCTTCAACTCAAAACCGAGGGGGTTTCCAGCGTCCTCGTCACCCATAACATCTACCACGCCTATGGCGTAGCGGATCGCTTCGTGGTGCTGAGCCATGGACGCCGAATGCTCGAGGTTGCCAAGAAGGACACGAACATCGAAGAGTTGACACAGATCATTGTGGCCACGTGAGGCGTGGTTTCGCAAGGGCAGTGGTCTATCAAACCGTATCTTTTGTTGTTCCTGCGAGAGACGAGGGCCGAGCTCTTTCTCCTGTCTGCTGTGGTGCAATGAGGGAGTTGCTCTGTGGGAAAACGGAGCAACGACGCCGTAGGCGATATTGACGCATGCTGCGTCAAAAAGAGGGACAAGGTCATGATGCTGAAACTTGGAGTGGTTGTGCTTTTTACCCTTATGACGGGGACCGCCATGGCTCAAACAGGCGACTTGAGCAGCTTGTCCGACCTTGCTATGGGCCGCGTTCGCGCTCAAAACGCGCTGTGGATCGAAAACCCGGTTGAGAAACAGTTTCTGACGACGACACGCGTAGTCGTAGCCGACATCAAAGGTCCCGCGCAGATCGAAATGATGCACTTCGCCATGCCGGGGGTGCTCGAACTCGGCCGCGAGGCCATCCTCGAGATTTACTGGGACGGCGAGACCCGGCCGAGCGTCAACTGTCCGCTCGTCGACTTTTTCTGCGATCCGGCGGGTCAGTTCGAGTCCGTTCAAACGGTGGTACTCAACAAGCGCCGCGGTTTCAACGTGTATTTTCCCATGCCTTTCCGCAAGTCCGCGCGAGTCGAACTGGTTTACGACGGCGACCTGCCGCCTGGGGCCGAGTTGCAGAGCAAGATGCCCTGTTACTCCTATGTCATGTACCGGCAACAGGAGGGTATGCCCGAGGGACACGGTTACTTCCACGCCAACTGGCGTCAGCAAGTCGTGCCTCTCGGAAAGGAAGCGTACATAGCCCTTGAGGCGGAAGGATCGGGCAAGTTTGTCGGATGGAGCGTAACCGTCCGGCGGCCGGGCCGGCCAGGGTATCCCGTCGACATGAACGAGCTGTTCTACGTAGATGGAGAGGAGGAATCGAGCATCGAGTTCCAGGGGATCGAGGATTCCTTTGGCTTCAGTTGGGGGTTCCCGCCTACAAACAGCGAGTTTCTCGTGTCGGGCTACCGTAAGTTTATGCAAGGGGCGGCGGCCTACCGCTTCTTCCTGGGCGATGCGATCACCTTCAGCAAGTCGCTGCAGGTTGCGATCAATTTTGGCGAAAACGAGCACCCGGTCATCGTGCAATCGGTAGGCGACGAAGGTTTCCTGCTCGAAATGTCGAGCGTCTGCTATTGGTATCAGGCGGAGCCGCGCACTGCGCAACCGCCCTTGCCGCCGCTGGCTGAACGCATGCCTGCACCCGACGACAACCCTGGATGGCCTGAAGAGGAGGCGCTTCCCAGCGAAGCGGAGCTTCGCGAGCGGGGCGTCGCATTTTACATGCTCTGCGGCCGCCCTACAGAAGAGGTCTTTTTTGCCGAGGAAGGCTTCGCGCTGGCACACGCGGGCGGCTTCGCCTGGGCCGGATTCCCCGGGGCCATCTATCATTGCCGTGCTGACAACAAAATGCTCAACATCGACCTGAGCGTACCGGAGGGCGCCCAAGGAACGCTGCGCCTGTTCATTGTCGACCCGGACCGCTTCGGCGGGGGCAGGAAAGAGCGGATCTCTGTGGACGGCAAGGAAGCAGGGGTGTTCGAGAAATTCGAGAGCGGGAAGTGGGTCGAGGCGCCGATCGATGCAGACATGACGGCGGACGGCACAGTAGGCATAGCCTTCGAGAATCTGAATCCTGACGGCAACGCAGTCGTGTCGATCATTGAATGGGTCGCCGGTTCTTAACCGCTATTCGCCATAGTCCTCCCCGGGCTCGCGGAATGGGCGCGCCTGCTGAGTCAACGGGAGGCGCAAGACAAAGCGGGTGTGGTCTGACGAGCGATCGAGCTGCAGCTCGCCGTGGTGGCTTTCCGCGATCATTTTCGAGATGCTGAGGCCGAGACCCGTCCCATGGCCGATGTCCTTCGTGGTAAAAAACGGCTCGAAGACGCTGTCGGCGAGGTCAAAAGGCACGCCCGCCCCGCTGTCAGTCACCGTGATAGATACCTGGCCGTCGCCGACGTCGATCCCGAGCATCACCCACTTCTCTGGAGAGTTTTTTACGGCATCGAAGGCATTGTTAAGCAGGTTCATCAGCACTTGCGCAATCTGGGTCTCGCGGCACTCGATATCGAGGCCGGCCGGCGCCTCAGAGCTTATCAAACGGACGCCGTGATCGCGGAACCGTGCGTGGCAGAGCTCGAGGCTGTCCTCGACGATGCGGCGGAGCGGCGCTTTCCTGAAGGGGTCGCCGCTGCCCTCACGGGACAGAAGGCGCAGACCACGGATGATGCGTTCGATGCGCTCGGCGTTACGCATAATCTTGCTCGCCAGTCCAAAGGCCCATTCGGGGTCTTGGCGGCCATCCTCGAGAAGTTCCTGGAGCTGCTCGGCAGCAGCCGAAATGGATGCCAGCGGGTTATTGATCTCGTGCGATACGCCCGCCGCCATCACCCCCAGGGACGACAAACGTGCCGAGGCGGCCATTTCGAATTGCTGTTCAGCAATGACGCGCTCAGCCTGTTTCCGCTCGCTGATATCGCGTAAGAACCAGAGACCTGCCCGCGTCCCTTTCCACGTGGTCTGCGTGGCGGCCACCTCGACGGGAACTATCTTGCCGCTGGCCGTGACGATCCGTGCTTCATAGCGGTAGGGAACTGCCGCCTCCCTGATGCGCTTGTGAAAGTGTTCCATGAGTTTTTCACCTTCCTCAGGGTGCGCCAAATCAGAGATCCCCATCTCGAGCAAGCGCGGCACGCTAAACCCGGAAAGCTGAGCGGCCTGTTTGTTTGCATAGACATGCCGTCCATCCTGTCGCATGATCAGGATGGCGTCAAAAGCATCTTCGGCTGCGGCCCTGAAGTTCTCCTCGCTCTCGCGGAGTTGTTGGACGGCGCGCTCTTTTTCAACGACGGCCCCAAGAATACCCGCCGCCACCCGAAGCGCATCCGTCTCGAGGGAAGACCAGACACGGCATGCCCGACATGCATCAAAACCAATGAATCCCCACCAATCCCCGGCAACGAAGATTGGGACTGCCACGAGCGACCGGATGCCTTGTGGCCTCAGAATCTCCTGCTCCGGCGCCGGGAAGTCGTCAATCGAACCCGAGAGGACTTGTCCCTCAGACAGCACCTTAGCCCAGCGTTCCATGCCGCCGCCCTGCCAAGGATGATTGACCATGTTGGGTTTGCCTTGCTGCGCAGCGATTCGCGACGCAGTCCACTCATAGCGCTGGCTGGTTAGAGAGGCGCCGCTAGCCGAAAGGTGGTTCTCGAATACGTATACGCGGTCTGCCTCGACGGATTCCCCCAGCCGCGCGAGCACCTCGTCCATACAGTCCTCGATACAGGCCATTCGCAGGAAGCGCTGTGCAGAGAAACTGACCGCTTCCAGCACACGATCGCGACGGTGGAGCGCGTCAGTAGCTGTCTGCCACTCCGTCGCGTCATGGAGCAAGGCAAATACGCAGCGTACGTTTCCGGCGGCATCGTGGACGGCGTCGGCTCGTTGCCAAACGGGAAACGCGCGTCCTTCAGCATCACGACACTCGAGTTGACCCTCCCAACTGTCGCCCTGTCGCAACCGCGGCAGGATCGTTGCCTGCATCATGGCCAGGGACGGACCTGTATACAATGCGTCCCAGCTGATGATCGCCAACTTCTCCCCTTCTCGCTTGAAAAGCTCCTGGAACGCCTTGTTGCTGTAAAGCAGGTTGCCCTTCAGGTCGTAGGCTGCGACGGCCTCATGAGACGATTCGATAATCGTGTTAGAGCGTTCGAGGTCAGCCTCCCTGCACCGAATCGCATAAAGGTTGCCTAAGGAAGCAGCGTAAAGTCCAAGCAGCTTGCGGTCCATATCAGTCATGGGCCTCTGGGCCAGCACGTTGTCGACAGCTACGGTACCTATTACCCTGGCGCCGTCCCAAAGGGCTGCGCGGGCAGCCTCCCCCACCCCGACGGTTTCTCCCTTGTCGTTGGTAAGACTCCCCTCCCAGCAAACCACCTCGCCTTTCTCTTCTCCAAGGATCTCGGGCCAAGTGCGCGGCAGAGACGTCCGCAACCGCGAGGACCGCTCGTCGCGCAGATTGCCTTGCTCATCGATGCCGTAAGTTCCTTGGAGGTATTGGGGATCTTCGCTTAACAGCCAAATAGCCATGCGGTCAAAGCCCAACTGCATCCGGCCCAGATGGACAGCCTGTTCGAGCAGGGCGTCTACCGTTGTCATACGGGACAGCGCCGTCGTGGCCTGCAACAGTGCTGCAAGACGGTTGCTGAAGGCTTGGGCCTCCTTAAGATTCTCGTGTAGGGCTCTCCGAGCCTTCTCGCGTTCGCCCATCTCGTTGACGAGTTGACGATTCGCCTCGGTAAGCTGCTCAGTTTGCTGGGCCACGCGCGTCTGAAGCTGGCCGTGTGCATCCTGCAAAGCGTATTCAGAGTTCTGCAACTCAAGAATCACGAGGAAGAAGGTGACAAACAGCGCAGTCACGCCAGAGAGATTGAGAAACGAGCGAAGCTCCCCGTGCAAGACACTTTGCCCGCCCAGAATCGGCATACCTGCGAACACTTGGCTGTCGCATGTGAGACGAAGGATCTGTCCCCCGACGACCAACCCCGTTCCCAGAAAGGCAAACGCGACCAGACGGCGTCCAGGTCGAATGCTGACAACGAGGCACACCGTCGCAGCGCCTGCAATGCTGAGCGCGAGAAACGCCAAGATCTGGCTCAGGAATGCATCAGGTAGAAGAAAGGCATCTATGACCCATCCTGAGAATGCGATGACCCAAGCAAAGAGCAAGATGGCAAGATGGGACCGGGTGAAAGGTGGGGGCTGGTCCGGTGTAGACTGATCCTGTGAGATGCTCATTCCCTCTGCTCATTTTGCGGAAAACCCTTTGAGCACAGAGCATAGGAGCCCCGCCAGGTTCTTCGCAGTCCCTACCCAAGCTTTCAAAAGAAAGGGCGAACCAGCGCCATGCGGCCCAAGCCGCTGAACCAGCCCACGCCCTTTGAAGCCGATGGCCCGTGTACACTTGCACGATCCGTCGAGTAGGATCAGTAATCAAGCAGGTCGACCAACTCCGCCCACGCACGGGTCACGAAATAGTACTTGCTTGGATACCTGACAAACTCGACGTGCCCATCCATAAAGAGAACGTTGGCGCCGCCGGGCAGATGGTTCCAACCCATCGGGTCCATATCGATACGGTCGGCCATGACCGGCACCTGGGTCTGGCTGACTACGCCTTTGGACGGGTTGTTGATATCCGTAATGAACATGCGCTCGATGCCTTCGCGCAGCCGGAAGACCGTATGGCCCTCTCCGTCTTCGTCAGTAAACGTCCAGGACCTGTCCAGGAGCTCGGGATTGTCGCTTTCCATGACGTTTTGGAAGGCCATAAGAAAGGGTTCCGACAGGTCCTTGGTGCCAAGCTCCTCGATCCAGTTGGGGTCAAAAACCCAGCCCGTATAGAAATAGCTGAGCTGGTCGAGAAGGCAAGGATCGATTGATCCATCCTGGAGACGCCCGCCAGGTCCGTCGGGCCGGTTCCACCTTCCCGCATCGAATTCCTCTTGTGCGATGGGACTGGACGGACACAGGAGAATCCGCACGTCGGTCAGGTATTCCGGGTAAACGCTTGGACCTCGGACCATCAACACACGCTTGTTCTTCACGCTGCATTCGGGGCCGATATAGGTCTGAATCGGGGGAAAATAATCCTTGTTTTCGCTGCTGTACATGGTAAATACCAGGCCCATTTGGCGCAGATTGTTGGCGCAACTCGCACGGCGTGCCGCTTCGCGCGCGCGCGACAGACCCGGCAGCAGCATGCCCGCCAAAATGCCTATGATCGAGATCACGACAAGCAGTTCGATAAGGGTGAAAGCATTCTTCCGCATGATGGGACGCAAACCTTCTTCTTGGAGTCCCCGTTCCTTTCAACTCTAACCCGGCAGCCGCTTTTTCCGCAACCTAATCCCAAGTCGGCGAGTCATAATAATAGACGGGTTTTGATTCCCGCTGCTTCGTAGCGTACCCTCATCAACAATGTCGAGGCCTCGAAACCTATAGGGAAAGGAGGACAAGACGCAGTGGCATATGGGCACGGCGGATCCAATAGACCTGAAGTCATCGAAGCCGGAGGGAGGCATTTACTCCCTGTTCACCCCTGGCTCATCGTCGTAGGCGTAGCGGTTGTACTTTTTGCGATCTGGTTCCTGCGCGGCGGGCCGGTCTACACCGTGGCGCCGGACGAGGCAGGCATCGTCCTGACCTTCGGGCGGTACACTAAAACCACGGAGCCCGGCCTCCATTTCAAATGGCCCTGGCCTGTCCAGACGGTCGAGACGCCGCGCGTTGCCGAGGTAAGGCGACTTGAGTTTGGGTTCCGGAGTTCAGGTTCCGGGCCCAGCGCCGTCTACCGGACCTTCTCCGACGATCGCAGCCTCCTGCAAGAGGCCCAGATGCTCACCGGCGACGAGAACATCATCGATGCGGCTATGGCCATTCAGTACCGCATATCGAACCCCCGAGACTATCTCTTTAACTTCAGGCCCGGCGAGATAGACACGGCGTTGCGCGACTTGGGAGAAGCCGCTCTACGCCAGGCAATCGGCGACCACCCCATCGACGACGTGCTGATTCGCGCCAAGGAAATGATGGAACTGGAAGTGCAGGACAAGATGGAGGAACTGGCCGAGCTTTACGGCATGGGCGTACGGGTGACCTCGGTCAAGCTGCAGGACGTCCAGCCGCCCAGGGAGGTTGAGGCCGCCTTCAAAGATGTGGCCACCGCCCGCGAAGAACGCGAGCGCATCATCAACGAGGCCAAGGCTTATGAACGCGAGCACATCCCCCAGGCCGAGGGCGAAGCGGAACGCATGCGGCAGGAGGCCGAGGGGTACCGGGACGCCCGCATCGCCGAGGCGGAAGGCGCAGTCGCGCGGTTCCAGGCCATTGCCGCCCAGTATGAAAAGGCGCCGGATGTTGTGCGGGCGAGGCTGTACCTCGAAACAGTCGGCGAGCTGCTGCCGAAAATGAAGGTCACGGTAATTGATAAGGAGGCGGGGATCGTAAACCTCAAAGCGCTGGGAGCGAGCTCGGCGTCGCCTCTCCCGGACGTGGAGACGAAAGCACAGAACGAGAGGCAATCGTCCAACCTCTTTCTCGGGAGGAATCATGAGTA
>CAZBQH010000398.1:0-3244 GCA_964493915.1 uncultured Nitrospiraceae bacterium | reverse complement strand
GACCCTTTTCTATGTCCCCGGGCCCACCCCGCGCCCGGGTCGGGGGGCTCTAGACGACCCGTTCCAGACCATCGGTCAAGCCGTTGCCGCAACGCAGGGGTTGCGCGGCGACCGCATCATCGTGCGGCCGGGCGTTTACATGGAGCGAATCCTGTTGAAAGCGGGAACGGTGTTGTGCAGCACAGCGGGGCCGTTCCGCACTGTACTCTTTCCTCGCTATTCCGACGAGGAGGCCCTGACCCTTAACGACGGCTGCACGGTTCGCGGCTTGAGCGTGAGCGGAGCCGCGTCAGGCATCGGCTTGGCCGCTGGGGCCTCAGGTGAGATCACAAACTGCGCCGTGTACGACTGCGTCGTGGGGGTGCTTGCGAGCCCCGAATCGCGGCTTACTCTGGCCAACAACGTCCTCGCCGGGAACAGCGTGTACGGCGCGCAGGTAACGGAGGCGGCCGTCCTGGTCTCTGCAGCCAACAACCTCTTTGCGGCCAACCAGACCGCCTTGTCGGCGCCCGTGGCCTTGGTTGAGGATGGCGGTTATAACGGCTTCCAGGACAACACGGCCGACTATGAAGGCCTCGATCCCTTTGCCACCGATGTGGCGCTAGACCCGTTGTTCGTAGACGCCGCCGCTGCGAACTTCCACCTCGCCATGGCATCGGCGGCGCGCGACGCCGGTGATCCTCGTTCCGCATACCTTGACCCTGATGGTTCGCGCAACGATCTCGGCATGGACGGTGGCCCTCACGCCGTAGTGGACACGGTTCTACCCAAGGCCGAAATAATCACGACACCTGCGCCGCCTTGGGGCCCTTCGCCGTTGCTGGTTCAGTTTGATGCCTCGGCGTCGACCGACGAGTGGGGTATCGCGTCGTATGCGTGGGACTTCGACGCTCTCGACGGCGTCGAAGCGGAAGAGACGGGCGTGGTCGCTCAGCGGCTCTTCGAGTTGAACGGAACTTATGAGGTCACTCTGCTCGTCATGGACAACAGCGGCTTCGTCAATACGCGGACCGTCGAGGTCCGGATTGGTGCGCCGCCTTTTGCGGAACTGATCGCGACGCCCATGGCGGGACCTGTTCCGCTCACCGTGCAGTTCGATGCGAATGCCTTTGATCCCCAAGGCGGACCCCTTCGTTTCCGCTGGGATTTCGGCGACGGGGGCCCACCAATCTCAACAGGCGCCACGCCTCGCCACACCTACGGCGAGGGGCTTGTACCGGGCGCCTATGAGGCCCTTGTGACCGTTGCAGCGGAAGCGGACGTGACCGCTAGCAGTTACGCGCCCATCACCCTGACCGCGCAGCCCGTCGCCGGTGCGGGCCGTATCAGTGCAGTGGCAGGTGGCGCCGTGCATGTGGATGCGCCCGGCACGCCGCTCGACGGTATGACAGTTGAAGTGCCTCCGGGTGCTCTTGCACGCGACTTGGCCCTTGCGGTGTGTCATGCCCCGAATCCGCCCGCTTCGGCGAACCTGGCGCTGGTTGCTGCGTTCGAATTGGTGCCTGCCGACGTTGCGTTCAGCTTGCCCGCGACGGTCCTAGTGCCCCTGCCTGACTGGTTGCCGAGCCACGCGCATGTCGCGGTAGGTTATTACCACGAGGTGGAAGGAAAGTGGACGGCTGCCGGCATCCAAGATGTGTGCCGCCTCGATCTCGACGGTGGCCGCGTAGTGGCTTTCGATGTGACGCACCTTACCTATTTCGCCGTCGTCAGTCTGCCCCGGCCTGATGTGAACGACGACGGAACCGTTGATGCTGTGGATGTGCAGACGGTCGTCAACGCCGCCCTGGGGCTGGATGTCTCCCCGGCCAATGCCGACGTCCAGCCCGACGGGGCAATCAATGCAGTGGATGTTCAGATGGTTGTCAACGCGGCTTTGGGGCTCTATGCCCAGCCGTTCGAGGACTAGCATGGTCACCGCGCCGTAGACGCGATCCCCGAGGAAAATACAATGAATATGAAGACACGACCCGAGAAAAGCTTACGAACGGCCGAAGCGTATTCCGGCAAGGCAAGGCGCCGTCGCCCATACTGGTCCATGTGTGCCTTTGTGCTGCACGGAGCGATTGGCCTTGCATGCATGTTGTTTGACGTGGTTGCCTGGGCCGGGATCCCTGAGCCTAGTCTGGTGCTCTATGGTAAAGTCGTCCTGGCGCCTGCTCAGGAGCTCGTCACCCAAGGTCGGCTCGAATGGACCTATACCCCAAGCGACGGCGGCGCGCCCGTCACAGTCCAGGCGGTCCTGCGTCCAATCGAAGCGGCGGGCGGTCCTTACTCCTACGTGGTCCAGATACCCGCTGAGCGCCAAGCCCCGGACTGGCCCGTCTCGGCTGGAGTCCTTGCTCTAGCCGACGCGCCCATACACTATGCACGAAGCGTGGTCTACAAGGGCGACCCTGCATTCGAGGCTCTGCCCATCTCGATAGAAGGGGAGACCTCGCTGGCGATCAGCGCCACGAGCCGCGGGTCAGTCGAGCGTGTTGATGTCTTCTTAGGCGACCTCGAGGTCTGGTCGTCCGCTGATGTCAATCGGAGCGGGACCGTGGATGCGGTCGATGTCCAGTTGATTATCAACGCCGCTTTGGGGCTGTTCGTCGATTCACCCTACCTTGATGTGAACGACGACCAGGCTATCGATGCGCTCGACGTACAGCTCGTGATCATCGGCGCGCTCGGTCTTGATGCCGCAAAACCTGGCAATGAGGCGCCTGCCCCTCTCGTCCAAACGCGCGCCGCAACCGTCTCGGCAAAGCAGCCGGGCGAAGCATCCGCAGGCCGCGACCCGGAATTCCCAGAACTGCCGCTTGGGGCGTTTACTACGGTACTGGCCGGGGTGTGTCTGGCGGCGGTGGGCGGTCTGCTTGCGAGCAGGAGACGTCCCTAGGCGCCTGCTGCAATTGAGGAGCCAGGCCCCCCTTTACGGGGGTTGCCAGGTGCTTCCAGGATTACCGACAGTTTTCAGCCGGTTTTGAACCGAATCGGCAGGTGCAGGGGTGTATCGCCTGCGCCGCTTGGGGTAGGAGGGATAGAATTGACCGTGCGGCTATTGGCGATACTTGCCTTTGCGTTACTGATATGCGATCGCTCTGTTGATGCCGAACAGGCTTTGGCAGAGGGCAAGCCGCAGTCTGCTGATGTTTCCCATGCTTTGCACCACGTAATCTGCAACGGCCTCCTTCGAGCGGCATTCGATGCGCAGTCAGGCACATATCTCGTCGAAGACAAGAGCGACAAAATGAAGAGA
>CAZBQH010000397.1:0-3891 GCA_964493915.1 uncultured Nitrospiraceae bacterium | reverse complement strand
CCCGCCGCTGCATCGAGCCCGTGCTCGAGCAGCATGCTCCGCGCTTACCTGAAGACCTCGGGGTCGCGGACATCCAAGGTGCAGAGGTGTATCTGACTGTGGGTGGCAGGCCGTTGCTTGCACGCCGCAACCGGCTGATTTTCATCACGAACCGGCTGCTTTATGCTTGCGCCTATGATCCTCAGCGGACGCCGCCGCAACTGGGCGGTTCCGCAGATTCTTCAGCCAATGAGGCCGATCCTTGGGGATTGGCGTCCTCAGACGCTCGTGGCAATATCTTTGGGGAAGCAGTGCTCAAAGGCGTCGTCGAAATGAGCGGCGCCCTATGCCGGATAGAGGATCCGCTGCCGCGGACCTACAGCCCTTGGTTGGGAGACCACGTCGAGCGGCTCAACGTTACAGGAAACATCGTGGTAAACAACGACGGAGTAGAGCACACGGTCGCTGTGCTCTGCAGGCGCCGCCCTGTCAATGTGCCCAGTGCCCAGCGGCCAGACGGCCTATGGGAAGCGCAGATCAGCGCAAGACCTCACGACTTCCTCGCAATCGAGTATGCCGATGAAGGCGGCAAAGACCTTTTTTAATCTGATTGGCGGCCTTCGATAGCGCTTATCAAGATGCCGGCCGCGATACCAAGCCGCCGGTCGAGAAGTCCTTGGGCGTCGCGGCTGAAGTCCATGTCCATTCGGAGTATGAAGGGGTTGAAATGCCGTCTGAAGACAAGGACCTCGACGCCGTTCACAACGCCCGTAAAGGTCTGCGGGATGAGGCTGGCCGCGAATCGGCGGAGCAGGGCGAGGGATATGCTGTCTTCTTGAATAAGGCCTATCTGGTTGCCCGAAGGGTTCAAAAGCTGCCACTCGTCCCGGACCATCGAGCGCAATCCTTTGCGGCGTAGTCCCCCGACCAGCTCGCCAGTCTCAGGATCGCTAACGTCGTACGTTGCACCGAAATCCAGGACTTGGCGCGCCTTGATCGTCAGCAGTTCCTTTGTCATCGCCTCGCTCGCGTATACGCGCAAGTCTTCCTTAAGGCGAAACGCTTTGAGCCGCGTATAAAACACGACTTCACCGGCTGGGCTGTAAACATGGAATGCGCCGCCGAAGAGTTTCAGGAGTTTCTTGCGGATCATGTACCGGTCGTACTGAAACCGGGAGTCAAGCATCGCCCGCACCTCCTATGCAATTTGGAGCGCCGTCTACGCATTCATTTTATCATCAACCATTATACACGGCGACCAGATGCCGGACCAGCCCCCACAGCGTGAAGAAAGGCTCGGAGCATTGTTCAGAGTCCAGACATAAAAGCACTGCTGGTTTTGTTTATTTAGTGAACTGGAGTTTAGGAACAGACAACATGGGCATCGAGACAATAATAGTCATAGCCTCAGTCGCCGCAAGCCTTGCGTTTGTAACGTATCGTATCCGCCGCATCCTCAATCGCGGCGGTGAGGAATGCCCAGGATGTGTTTTCTGCCCAATCCGTCGAGCAGGCTGTCCTGTGCTGTCGGAGAACACCCCAGCCAAACCAAAGCGGCCCTAGTCGCCTTTCTTTCCCCAACCCATCTTTACCGGCGTATCAAGAGGAGAAATGTACGTTCACAGGAAGGTTGCCGACTGAGGCCGTATAGAAAGGATGGTTGAAAATGAGATTCTTCTTGAAACGGACGAGAACACGCAGAGATGTATTCGGACCTGGCGAAGAAGCCGGGGTAGCGGTTGCCTGGGGATCGCGAATCACCCCCGAGATCGGCGTCAACCTGGTGAAAGACGAAGGGGGGGCACGCATTTTCCCGGTGCTCGGAGGATGGCCGTAACAAGTCTTCGGACCGGTACGTCTAGAGACAGAAAGAGGCCGGGCGCCGCTCGGACTTTCCCAGCCTCCTATCCTGGTCAGATCAAAGGGTTCACTTAAGGACGGCGCCGGTGTTTGCGCTGGTGACTAGACGCTGATAACGCTTCAGCCAGCCCGTCAAGTGCCGGTCGGGGGGAGGCGGCAGGGCCGTTTTTCGCTGCTCCAGTTCGTGTTTGGCAAGTTTGACATTAAGCATCCGGGCGGGGATGTCAATCTCGATGACGTCGCCGTTCTGGACTAGGGCGATGGGCCCGCCTTGGGCTGCTTCCGGGCTGACATGGCCAATGCATGCCCCCCGCGTGCCTCCGCTGAAGCGTCCGTCTGTGATCAGGCTCACCTCTTTGCCAAGACCCATTCCCATCACCGCCGAGGTGGGGGCGAGCATCTCTTTCATGCCCGGGCCGCCGCTCGGACCTTCGTACCGCAAGACAATGACGTCCCCAGACTTCACTTTTCCGCCGAGAATCCCTTTCATGGCCTCCGTTTCGCTTTCGAATACCACGGCTGGACCGGTATGTCTGAGAATCGCGGGATCGACGCCCGCTTCTTTCACTACGGCGCCCTCCGGGGCCAAGTTCCCGAACAGGATTGCGAGACCGCCTGTGCTGCTGTACGGTTCATCTATTGTTCGAACCACCTCGTTATTCAAGGACTTGTGCCCTGCAATGTTCTCCCCGAGCGTTTTCGTGGTAACCGTCTTGCAATCGAGGTGAAGGGCGCCCTCCATTTTTGAAAGCTCGCCCAGAATGGCGCTGACTCCGCCCGCCTGGTCCACATCTTGAACGTGCCACTTGCTCGACGGAGACACTTTGCAGATGTTAGGCACCCGTGCCGACACCTCGTTGATCCGCTCGAGGGGATACGAAATGCCAGCCTCGTGGGCAATGGCCAGCGTATGAAGCACGGTATTTGTCGATCCGCCCATCGCCATATCGAGGGCGAGCGCATTGTCGATGGCCTCGAGCGTAATGATGTCGCGAGGTTTGAGGTCGGCTTCAACCAGTTTCATGAGCTGGAGAGCGGCTTGCCTGACAAGGTCCTTGCGCCGCTCAGAGGTGGCAAGGATGGTTCCATTGCCGGGAAGACTCATGCCAAGCGCTTCGCACAGACAGTTCATCGAGTTGGCTGTAAACATGCCGGAGCATGAACCGCAGGTCGGGCAAGCATGGCGTTCCAGCTCGGCGAGATCCTCGTCGCTGAGCTCTCCCTTCTTGTACTTGCCCACACCTTCAAATACGGTGATCAGGTCCGTGGCTTCTCCCGTTCTCGACGTGCCGGCTTCCATAGGCCCGCCGGACACAAAGACGGTAGGAATGTTGCAGCGTATGCTGCCCATGAGCATGCCGGGCACAATCTTGTCGCAATTTGGGATGCACAGAAGCCCATCGAAGACATGTGCTTTGACGACCGTCTCGAGAGAATCAGCAATGAGCTCGCGCGAAGGCAGGCTGTAGTTCATCCCGCCATGCCCCATGGCAATGCCGTCCCCGACGCCAATCGTGTTGAACTCGAAAGGGATGCCGCCCGCTTCCCGGATTGCTTCCTTCGCGATTTCGGCCAACTTGTTCAGATGGACGTGTCCGGGAATGATCTCGATGAAACTGTTGGAAACCGCGATGAACGGCTTATCGAAGTCCGCTTCACTCTTAATCTGGCCAGTCGCCCACAGCAGGGAACGGTGCGGCGCCCGTTCGTACCCCCTCTTGACAACGTCGCTTATCATTAGATTTGCACCCCTTTTTGATTTGATCGGTTCGAGCAAAAAAACGGCACTACTATAGCTTTCTGATCGGGAAAGGGCAAGCCATTCTCGTGGATGCTGCCGATGGTTTCCTACACCTGCCATGACAGCGTGGGGATCAAGTGCGAAGCGGTGGGCTCTAGCGACGCGTACGGCGTTGCTGTTCGTATTCTTGGCACCGGCGGCGTCTCGCTTCCCATTCCTCGCGCGGGACAGCGTCGATAGTCTCTTTGAGCCGGTGCAGCGCAGTGCGAACACGTGGCGACAAACTGTTGACACCGGAGCCTCGATGGGGC
>CAZBQH010000396.1:0-9242 GCA_964493915.1 uncultured Nitrospiraceae bacterium | reverse complement strand
TCTGGAACACAAGGTCCGCCGGGTCGACTATCGCGCGCGGGTCGAGAAAAACCGGCAGGCGAAGATCCGGCGCGAGCTGGTCTGGCTTCGGCGCGGCGCCAAGGCCCGCACGACGAAACAGAAGGCGCGCATCGACCGGTTCTCGGCGCTCGAGGAACAAGGCCCCCTTCCGTCCGTGCAGGATGCAAGCTTCGAAATCCCACAGCCGCACCGCGCGGGCAAACTCATCCTCGAAGCAGAGGGAATCGCACGGAGCAAAGGCGGGCGCACGCTTTTCCAGGACTTCTCGCTCATCCTGCAGAAGGACATGCGGATCGGCATCATCGGACCGAACGGCTGCGGCAAAACGACGCTGCTGCGTGTGCTTATGGGTATCGAGCCGCCCGACGCGGGCCGGGTGCGTGCAGGAGACGCTACGGAGTTTCTTTACGTGGACCAGATGCACGAAGGCATCGACCCTGACAGCACGATTCTGCAGCACGTCTCCAACGGCGCCATGGAGGTCAACATACGCGGGAGACGCGTGTTCATTCCAGCCTATCTCGAGGGGTTCCTCTTCGACCGGGAAACCGTTAAGATGCCCATGCGCCATTTGTCCGGGGGCGAACGCAACCGATTGGACATCGCCAAGAAACTGCTTCAGGGAGGCAATGTGCTTGTGTTGGACGAGCCGACAAACGACCTTGACCTGGCGACGTTGCGCGTTCTCGAGGAAGCTGTCTCCGGCTTCGAGGGTTGTGCGTTGGTCGTCAGCCACGACCGCTACTTTCTGAACCGTTTGTGCACCCACATAGCAGCTTTTGAGCAAGGCGGGCACGTGGTCCAGATAGCGGGCAACTATGACGACTACGTGCTGTATCAGGAGCGGCAGAGAAAAGACGCCCGTCAGGAGGAATCCGTTGAGATCGACGCGCCTGCTCCTCAAAAGCGCAGCAGAAAGGATGAGGAAAAGCCTCGCAAACTCACATGGCAAGAGAAACAAGAACTGGATCGGATCGAGGACGCGATTCTGGATGCGGAGGCGGAGGTGAAACGGCTCGAGGTCTCGATCCATGAACCGGATTTCTATGCGAGGGCTTACGAAGAAGTGCAAAGGACGCTCGACCGACTCGAGGATGCCCGACGCTTTGTTGACCAGCTTTACGTGCGCTGGCAAGAACTGGAGGCCCTCGCCGGGGGACGAGATACCCGCGCCTAAAGTATCACTGTCCTATATCCGATATGAAGCTACTCTGCGGAGGACAGTACAGCATAAGTGCAGGTCGCGAAACGCTACTCGACGGGGGCTTGTTCTCTGAAATGGTCATGGCCTTTTGCTGCACGCTCCTGCCCGTCGATTCGGACGCCGGGCCAATCGTCCGTAAACTCGCCTACAACAGCGAGCTTTGTGCGGAACTCATGATGGAAGACGTGCAGCGCCTCTTCGCAGTCTGCTTCAGAGATCGCGAACGCAAGCTCATAGTCCTCTCCCCCAGCCAGGCAGAGATGAATTGGATCGAGGCTTTCCCGCTCGCAGTACGCAGCAAGCTCAGGAGCAATGGGCAGAGCGCCCGCATGGAGGTCGACTCCAAGCTGGGAGGCCTCGGCCAGGTGCCCAACATCCTGTGCGAGGCCGTCGCTGACATCGATCATGGCGTGGGTGAAATCATGGTCGCACAACCATTGCCCTTCCGGGATGCGGGGATGGGGGTTGCAGTGAGCTGCTTTTAAAGCTGGGGCGTTGTTTCCATGCTCGAAGGCGTGCAGTCCTGCCGCAGACAAGCCCAGATTTCCTGTGACGCAGACCCTGTCCCCGGGCTGGGCGCCACGTCGCCGGACGTAGCGCCCTCCTCGGGCCTCGCCTATCATGACCACGTCGATCACGACGCCGTCGGCCGAACGGCTCGTGTCGCCGCCCACGACGACCGCTCCAAAGCGCGAAAGCAAGTTGGTCATGCCCTGGTAAAGATTTTCGATAAATGCCAGTTCTGTATCGACAGGGCATGCGAGAGAGACGAGGCTGAAGAGAGGCGTTCCTCCCATTGCGGCTATATCGCTGAGGCCGGACGCGGCGGCTTGCCGGCCGATGTCTTCAGGACCGCAGTAGCGAGAGCGAAAATGGACGTCCTCGACAGCCAAGTCCGTCGAAACAAGGAGAAGCCGATCGCCAGTGCGGAGCACTGCGCAATCATCGCCCACCCCCTCGATAACCGCCGCTGAGCCAGGCAGGATTCGCGCAATCCGCTCGATAAACCCGAACTCGCCGACTGTGCCGAGGGTCCGCATGGATCACTCTCCCAGTTCCACGATGCGCCAAGCGCTTGGCAAAGCCTCGACGACGTCCCCCGCGATCATCGCACGCACGGTCATGTCCTCGGCGGCGACTTCGCCCGCAACGCCATGCAGATACACTCCCAGCACGGCTGCGTTGCGCGGTGTCATGCCCTGAGCCAGTAACCCGCCTATAATGCCAGTCAGTACGTCGCCCGTCCCGCCCGTCGCCATGCCGGAGTTGACGCTCGGATTGGCAAAAAGCTCATCCCCCGCTGCAATCAGCGTGCGCGCGCCCTTCAAGACCACAACGCAGTTGTGGCGGGATGCAAAAGTAGCAGCATTTCCTTCGCGGTCCGCCTGTATTTCGCTCGTGGACTTGCGCATGAGCCGGCCCATCTCGCCAGGATGGGGCGTTACGATGCGGGGCGCGGGCACCTCGTCGAGAACGGACGGCTGCTCGCTCACGGCGTTGAGTCCATCCGCGTCTATCGCCATGGGAACCGGGCACTGCGCGACAAAGTCGAGCACAAACCGCTGGGTTTCAGGATGGCGCGACATTCCAGGGCCAAGGGCCACGGCGTCTTTGCCGGCGGCGAAGTCGAGCGCCTTTTCGAGCGCGCTATGAGCAATGGATTCGGCTGCGGTCGCATTGAGGGGCAGGGTCATGATCTCGAAAAGGTCGGCCGCTACAATGTCGGCGAGGGCCCGGGGTATTCCTGCTGTCACAAGACCTGCGCCCGAGCGTGCCGCGCCGAGGGAGCAGAGCTTGACGGCGCCTGTAAAGCCCCGGGAGCCGCCCACAACAAAGACATGGCCGAAATCGCCTTTATGGCCGTCCGCAGGGCGTTCCGGCAACAGAGATCGTACAAAGTCAGGCGTCAATTCAGTAGTCGGCATGAGAAGGTTTCCTTATGGGGGTGGATCGTACCGTGCCCTTCGAGAGGGGTCAAGCCGCGCCTTTGGCTCGACATTGACTCGAGCTTGCTGAGTGTCTTCAACAAGATGCGGTAGAATAACATAGATATGCGTCCCGTTATCCGTTCAATGGGGCGATGCATCCAGACTGAGTAAAGGTCACATGAGCAATAAGATGGGAACAGAAGAGTGCATGAGGTTGCACGACGAGGTCTACGGCACAGGCGAACCCCCTGTGCAGACTAGGCGTGATCTGTACAGGCAACTGCAGTGCGCGCAGACCATCCTGGATTCCGTCGGCGATGCTCTCCTTGTTGCAAACAACGAGCAGCGAGTCCTTTTGTGCAATGAGACAGCCCAGGTCTTGTTTGGACCCGGCCTGCTCGAGATGACGCCCGGCGCGTGGCGTACGCGGTACCGTTTTATGTTGCCCGACGACGCATTGCCGGCCTCTGAGGAGACTTTGCCCATCTTCCGCGCCCTGCGGGGGGAGACGTTGACGCGGCAGATTATGCAGATTTCGGGGACTGGCTTGCGCGAGGTCTGGGTGAGCATTACGGCACGGCCTGTGCATGAAGAGAGCGGCCGGTTCGAATGGACCTACATTGTCGCGCGGGACATGAATCTGCGGGTCTGGTCGGAAGAGAGTCTGCGTCTGCGTGATCGGGCTATGGCGTCAAGCACCGAGGGCATTGTCATCACCGACGCCCACCGGCCGGGCAAGCCTATCATTTATGTCAACGAAGGCTTTCTGCGCCTCACGGGATATACGCGCGAAGAGGTGCTTGGCAAGGAGGGCAAGTTCCTGTACGGGGCCGCCCTCGAGTCCGACGAGGTAAGCCAGGCGCGTTCAGCCTTGCGGGCCGAACACCCGGTCGCTCTCGAGATCAGGAACTACCGGAAAGACGGTTCTCCGTACTGGATTCGACTCTCGGTGACGCCGGTGCACGACGCATCGGGAAAACTGACGCATTACATTTCAGTGCTCTCTGACGTGACGGAACTGATCGAGACGGAGCAGCGATTGAAAGAGACGACCCGCCAGCTTCAAGAGGCCAACCAGCAACTCACCTGGGCCCATAACCGGATGAAGCAGAACCTGGACGCTGCCGCAAAAGTACAGCAGGCGCTCTTGCCCTCAGCGCTTCCTGAGATGGAGGGGCTCGATTTCGCCTCTGCGTTCCAGCCCGACGAGGAGTTGTCGGGCGATCTGCTTAACGTCGTCCAGCTCGACAAGGAACACGTAGCCCTCTATCTTCTCGACGTCACCGGCCACGGCGTGGCCTCGGCCATGCTGTCTGTGGCCGTGAGCCGCCTCCTCATGCCCGTACGCAGCGCAACAGCGCTTGTCTATGAGCATACGACAGGATCTTACGACCATCGCATCGCCGCGCCCTGGAAAGTCGCAACGCGCCTTGCCATGCGGTTCAAGTGGGACCTTGAAGCAAACCAGTTCTTCACGTTCGTGTACGCGGTGCTGAATCGGCGCACGGGGGAATTTCGTTACGTCTCAGCGGGCCATCCGCCGCCCATCTACGTGCACAGCCAAGGCGAGCGTTTTATGGAACAGACCAAAGGCCTGCCTATCGGCATTGGACAGGAGGAATACAAGGAGAGCTCTATTCAGCTCGAACCGGGCAGCCGCGTGTGGCTGTACTCTGACGGCGTTACTGAGGCCATGAACTTACGTAAAGAGCTTTTCGGGGAGCAGCGGCTCATGGATAGCCTCCGCGAGACGCGGGACCTTCCCTTGCAGGCGTCCGTGGACGCCCTCGTGGCTCGGATTGAAGCATGGCGCGAAGGCGGCGCCGTTTCCGACGACGTGTCGGTTCTAGCCGTCGAGCTGACAGGCTGAACGACGGAACCGCCAAGCGGAGAGGAAATGGTGCCCCGAGCAGGAATCGAACCTGCGTCTAAGCCTTAGGAGGGCCTCGTTCTATCCACTGAACTATCGGGGCCGCCGCGGTCTACAGGATGTCCGTCTGTTGCATGGCTCGGCTGGCCGGCGCAAGGTCTGCGGAACTCCAGTCTACTTCATCACAACACACGGCAGCAAGGACAGCATCCAGTGGACGGATGGAATGTGATGCGCGCCAAGCACCGCATCGGAACCGTGTTTCGGAGAGCGCGCCGCGTGAGGATATGCTGAGAAAGACGTCTGCTCATATTGATTTCGTGTTGGTCTTCTGGTACTTTGTGAATGGTTCCTTAAGCGCTGTTTCAGGCTGCATTTGATCGCAAGACATACCGGCATTGCATAGAGTCCATCCCCTGCGCGCCTGTAGCTCAGCCGGATAGAGCAACGGCCTTCTAAGCCGTAGGTCGTGCGTTCGAGTCGCACCAGGCGCGCCATTTTACGTTGCTCCAGCTGTTCCTTGGCCGCCAGCTGTGGCCGCCTCGTGAGCAACGTTCCCCGGCTTGGAACAGCGGCGGGCCCTGGATCGCGCCGGAAGACGCCATGAAAGACTACACATGGACGCCCGTTGAGGTCGAAAGCCCATCTCACTTGGACCTGAAGTTGCCGCTGCTGCCGTGCCGCGATGGATTTGCTCGCGATGTCTTCGTCCTCGCCTATCCGACGCCGGGCACCGGTTGCTTCTGACGCATGCAGGAGGCCGATACCGGTGTTGCAGCCAGTGCCAGCTGGCTCGACGTTGCGCCCGTCAGCGGGCAGCGTAGGATCGAGCGTCCGAGCGACGGAATCGGGTCAGGGAACCATTGCGCACACCTGGGCAAACTGCTTGCGCGTGTCAATCCTAACTCCATACTTCTCAAGGACTTCGCGTTCTCCTTCTCTTTGAAGCTAGGAAGTGAACGACTCTACCAGTCGGGTTAGTTCCGCTATGTGGTGACCGCCTTCGGCCCCATGCACCCTAGCCTGTTCGTGGTGCAGCCGAGGTGCAAAGGAATCAGCGAGGTTTCGTCCATGTTAGGTTTACTGTCCTTATATATACACAAAGCGATGCACTTAAGTGCTCTATTGGGGGGAATGTCGTTCTCTGCCGAGGGTTTCTTTTCCAGATCTGATATCGATCCCGTTTTTGTATTACCTATTGTTAAGATCTCAAAGTTGTGATGGTAGGATTTGAGCCAGGCACAGAAGCTGGAAGCGGTCGGGGGGCCGGCATAGCGCACAAGATCAACACGCCCACGCAGTATGCCGGCCACAACATCGAGTTCCCCCAGATCATGTACGAAAGCCTTCTTACCCTGATCAATGCACTCCGCCGGATTGTGGAAACAGCCTTGACAGGGACCGAGACGACCAATGTCATCTCCAAAGCCATGAAAGCCATGGAGGTGACGGGATGAGCAGATATCGACCATGTTGCCGAGCAAATACCGAGGGCGATCAAGGAATCGCTGGACGGTGTGGGCCGGGGAACGACCTTCACGATTCAACTGCCCCTTGGAGGAGCGCAGACAAGTCATTCTGAACAGCAAAACCCTATACGGAGAATTCCCAATGCGTAGGAAAGTGTGGCGACAGAAACGCGTGTTCCGGATACATGGGTTCGCTGACCAAGGAGAGATGAGCCATGGGGACGCAGACACGAGCCGTTGAACTCCTGCGTCGTGTAGCCAAACGCGCAGGCCTCAGACCGATCACGCTCTTGCTCGTCCTCATAGGTATTGCAGTCGGGTTCTGGCTGCGAGGTGCTGTTGCGCCGACCATACCTGGAGCCTCAACGGATTCCGAATCTGGAGAGCCTGCTGAGGAGAAGGCCCAGATCTGGACCTGTTCAATGCATCCTCAGATCCGGCTGCCCAATCCGGGGCTTTGCCCGATTTGCAACATGGAGCTCATTCCTCTCGCGGGTGACGATGAAGGCGAAATGGCTGGATTGCGCACCTTTACGGCCAGCGAATCCGCCAAGGGCCTCATGGAAATCGAGACCAGCGAAGTGGTGAGGCGCCTTGTCGAGAAAGATGTCCGCATGGTGGGCAAAGTGGACTTTGACGAAACCAAGCTCGCTTACATCACCTCTTGGATTCCCGGCCGCCTGGACAGACTCTACGTGGACTATACTGGAGTGAAGGTGCGCAAGGGCGACCACATCGTCTCCGTCTACAGCCCGGAACTGCTCACTGCCCAGGATGAACTGCGCAGGGCAGCGAGAGCCCTTGAGACGATGAATCCCAATGCCCCGGATGTCCTTAGGCAGACGATGCAATCGACCCTGATTGCGGCGCGGGAAAAGCTTCGACGATGGGGGCTCACGGATGGTCAGATTGAGGCCGCTGAAAGGGCAGAAAGCTCATCGGACCATATCACCATATATGCCCCGATAGGGGGAACCGTCATTCATCGTAATGGTCAAGAAGGCATGTATGTGGACACCGGCACCCGCATCTACACGATCGCCGACCTGAAAAGCGTTTGGGTCAAGCTGGACGCCTATGAATCGGACCTGCCCTGGATTCACTACGGCCAGAACGTCTCTTTCACGACGGAGTCCTATCCGGGTGAAGTGTTCGAAGGTAAGATTGCCTTCATTGACCCTGTTCTGGACAAGGCTACTCGAACCGTCAAGGTCCGTGTCAATGTGTCTAATCCAGACGGTAAGCTAAAGCCGGAAATGTTCGTCCGCGCAGTCGTCAAGAGTCGGGTTGCAGCAGGAGGACGCGTTGTGGAGCCTGCGATATCCGGGAAATGGATCTGTCCAATGCATCCCGAGGTGATCAAAGATGGGCCGGGAAAATGTGACATTTGTGGCATGGCCCTGGTTACAACGGAGGAACTAGGATATCTACCGGCTGGGGCAGAACAAGATGATATGCCTCTTATAGTTCCCGCGTCCGCTCCTCTTATTACCGGTACGCGCGCCATTGTATATGTTCGGGTTCCAAACGCCGACAAGCCGACGTTCGAAGGCCGTGAGATCGTACTCGGCCCGCGCGCCGGTGATGTGTACATTGTCAATTCAGGACTCAGGCAAGGTGAACACGTCGTGACAAACGGCAACTTCAAGATTGACAGCGCACTTCAAATCCTCGCCAAACCCAGCATGATGACGCCAGGTGGAGGAGGAGGCGGCGGCCACGACCATGGAGAAGCCTCACAGATGGAAGCGGCTGTGGCCGAGAAAAACGATGTTGTTCTCACTATTGCCTCAAAAGGGCAATTCGGACGGGTAGGCTCTGCCTACCAGGATGTAGTAGCGGCTGCAGGGTCAGGAATAGGGACGGCTCTGACTTCTAGCCTCAAGCGCCTCGAGGAATCCCTCGAAGCCGTGGATATGGCCGAGCTTAAAGGGCACGCCCATATGGTCTGGATGGAATATGCCATGCGCCTCAAGAATGATGCAGCAGAGATGCAGGAAGCGAAGACTCGTGATCATGTGACGGAAATGGCGGGAAGACTCAGTGACAACATCAAGGAGCTGTTTTCCAAGCTTGGGCTCCCGGCACCCGGCCACGCCGCGGACGTGACGTCGTCATCCGTCGTCCCGAGGGAGTTCCAGGCCCAATTGGGCAAGATATACGAAGCATATCTGATCATGCAGGACGGCCTTGCTACGGACGACGCGGAGCGAACTCGAGAGGGAGCAGAGCAAGCCCTTCAAGCTTTGGAATCCGTTGACATGACACGCGTGGCAGGGGATCTACATACGGAATGGATGAATCTGGCAAGTGAACTCAGAAGGGCCCTCAATGAGTCCGTAGAAGCCGATTCGGTTGATGCCATGCGCAGCGCGTTTATTCCTCTATCTGACGCACTATGGTCTGCGGCAGATTCTTTTGGCGTCCAGTCTGATCGCCCCCTTTACCAGGCACGCTGCCCGATGGCGCTCGACGGCCAAGGCGCCAAATGGCTGCAGGCTGACACCACTATCCGGAACCCCTACTTCGGGGCAGCGATGCTGTCGTGCGGGAGCATTGTGGACAAACTTGACCCGCCAAACGATGCGTTGCATGAAAGCACATCCCATGCAGAAGGCCCTGACCGGGAATAAGGGATAGACTCATGACAATGAGGAAGCCCGCGTCAAAAGATGACGTTGAGGCCAAGTCATGGATTGATAGGATCATTCTGTTCTGCTTGCAGAACAAACTGGTTGTCGCTCTACTCG
>CAZBQH010000395.1:0-2767 GCA_964493915.1 uncultured Nitrospiraceae bacterium | reverse complement strand
AGTCCCAGGGCCGTCACATAAGCAACGGCGCGGCGCGCGCGTCCGTCGAGCGCGAATTCCTTGCGCATCCGCGGCGGGGTGAGCGGCTCGGCAGCGCCTCCTGGGAGAGGCTCACACACACCGTCGGTTAATCTCGCCATCGACCATCCCCCTGCCTCGATGGCGTCCGACGCGGTCACAGCACCATTCAGCGCAACATTCTGCCCGCCATCGAGGATTTCCATCTCCGCGAGGGCGAAGCCATAGTTGTCCGCCTCGCGAGCCCGCAGGCGCGTGACCATCAAGCGGACGTACCGCGCCGCAACAGCCGGGAAACCGAACACGGCCGGATCGGTTCCAGGATTGGGGTAGTCTTCCCCTGTGCAGTCGACAACCGTCCTGGGCGCGGCAAAGTCAGGCGTATCGCTCAACTCGATCCGGAAGCGCAACGGAAACAGAAAACCCGGCGTGTCCGGCGCATAGTCGTAGGGCCGTGCCCCATAGAGCCGGACGCCGTCGATGCGTCGGGCCTCGCCCAAATCGATCATGACCCACTTCAGCGCGTCCGGCGACGCGGTCATGGCGCTGTGAAAGCCGTTGTGCGGAGGAACAACGGGCGGGACGGGCCCAGGGTGCAGAATCCATTTTGCCTGCCAGTCCAAAGGATCGATCAGTCCCATGCCCCACTTCGCTGTTGCGCTCCAGGGCGACGCCTCGCCATCGCCGCCCCAAGTGCGCACCTTCCAGATCACCTGTTGGCCGCTAGCCAACGCTTTGCCTTGGTAGACGACGTGAACGGTCTCGCCCGAGGCGACTCGGCCCGAATCCCAGAGCGTCCCTTTGTCCGCCGCAAGATCCTCGGACGACCCAGCGGCGAGCACCTGATATGCCGACTGCACGGCCCCTCGCCGGGGATCCTGAACTTCCCAGGAAAGGCGCGGCCTCGGCGTGTTGATGGCCAGGGGATCGACGAGATACTCGCACCGGAGATGCACCGGGGCCCCGGGCGCTCCTTGACAAGCCGCAGAAATCCCATAGACAAAAGCGAAGAGCGACGAGGTTAACACAACTACACCCTCCTTGCAGGCAAGACCAACCCTTTCATTTCTCCCTTGTCATCATAGCGTGAGGGAACAACTGATGCACCTGCCCGGAGCACGACAGGCTGGCGCAGAGCGCCCTTTCTGATTTTCTGGGAAACCGTTTGCCCTTCTGTTTCCGCCTCGAGAACGGCGCCGTTCTCTAGCGTTCAGGCTCGATAGCGCGGCGCATGGCGCGCAGACGGTCGTACCGGAAATCGTAGCTTCCAAAGGTCTCTGTACCGCCGCGTTGGGTGGAATAGAACACGTAAAGCCAGGTTTTGCCGTCCTGTTCAGTGACCAGCGCCTGAGGGACATGACACGCCGCCGCGTCGGCGTCAGGAGGTACAAACCCTACGATTTCCCACTCGAGGCCGTTGTTTGACACTGCCTCGCAGATGCAACGGCTCCGCCATCCCGCGTGCGGGTCAGAAAGGGCAGGCGCATAACCGCCCGGATCGCCGAAAGCGTAGTACCGGTTGCCGGCGCGGACCACGTCCGGGTTCACCCAGAATGGGATCAAGGGTGAGGCGAGGTCATGAACGACCTTGAAACCATTCGGCGCACCGAATTCGCCTGTGTTTTCAGCACAGCCCATCGAGACGCCGAGGTCCGGGTGGCTGTAATCAAACCACATGCGCCACCGGCCTTCTTCCCAGTGGAGGCTGGGACGCAGGAAATTGGCGTAACGGTCGCGGACATCGTCCGCTTTCTGCGTTTCTTCGTCCTCGATAAGCAAAGGCTGGCCGGTTTTCCTCCAGTGGATCCCGTCGGTTGACGTAGCGCCCATAATGCAGCACAGCATCTGCGCCTCGCCTTGGCCGGGCGTCTTGCGGTAGGTAGGCTCGCTGCTGGCGCTGTAGGCCATGTAGTAGACCCCGTCCTTGTAGACCACTGAGGGATCCCCATTATGGTGCGAGTCGTAGACGCGGTCGCTGGCGGTCACAACCGGACGCCACCGTTCATGCTGCATCTCTCCGTCCCACGCGCCGTCGCCGGCCCACACTTCCCAGTGCGCCAAGTCCTTTGATCGCGCGTGGAAAATGGCGTCGCACCCTGGAAAGGCTGTATTGCCCGTGTCGACGGCCCAGCCGAAGAAATACATCTTGTACGGGTAATCGCCGTCCGGCATCTCGATGACACAGGGCTGATACATGTTGAAGAAGCCATCGAGTAGATTTCCGCCGACGCGTTCCCAAGCCGAGGCCTCTTGGACAGGGATGACCGCCGGCGCACCCCCCACCAAAGCGGTCAAAGCGAAGGCTAGAACGAACACTGTATTCATAAACAACACTCCTGTCTTCTCGAGCCGGCACAGAAACCAGCCGCCAAGTCGGCATCCTAGCCTCCGGCTCGCCACCGCCGCAAACATTTCGCCGGGTGATCAAGTGTTTGGCCCGCACACAGACATTGTAGCTCGAGCACCATGGCCTCCCGTGCATGAGGGCGAGTCAGGCCCGATGTGATACAGTATCCCCATTACTTGTTGTCAAGGATCTCAGGAGGCCCTCCATGTTCGGCTTGTTGTGGACCGTTTGCGCTTTTGGCGCCGTGGCTGCTCAAGGAGAGGCGCCGGTAGTGGATTGGCGGCTTCCTGACAAGACCGTCGTCCTTACTTTTGACGACGCCGTCAAATCGCATCTGACGGTCGTGGCGCCGATTCTAAAAGAATACAGTTTCGGCGCGACCTTCTGCATATCTCAGGCGTG
>CAZBQH010000394.1:0-2014 GCA_964493915.1 uncultured Nitrospiraceae bacterium | reverse complement strand
CACGATTGTGGATGTCAACAGTCATTCAAGGTTCTTCGTCGTAAAAACACGTGCCTCACCGTGGCACGCTCTGTTGCGTGCTCCAGCAATAACTATCCGTAGACCGGTGCATGATTGTCAAACGGCAAGGTCCACGCCTCGACGCAATACAATGCGACGGAGGCGCGTCGCAAGGAACTGCGCACCTCCGTTCCCGCTGTACACCAGCTTCTCGAACTCCGCTCCCTTTCAGTAACTGATCAGGCCCAGCGCCGCGTTCACAATCACCTGAACATCGTACGCTGTCACTGCGCCGTCATGATTCACATCGCAGTTTAGAGACGTCTCATAGCCAAGCAGCGCCCGCACCGCTAGCGCAATGTCTATGGCGTTGACAACGCCCGACCCATCGACATCAGCCTGAACAGGCGCCACAAGGTAGAGTGAAACGCCCCCGGTCCCTTCCGGTACAAGGTTCACCGCTTCCATGGCTGGTATGTAGCCCTCGGCCTCTGCATGGACCCGCCACATGCCCGGCGCCAGGTCGCGGAACAGATAGAGCCCGCTCGAACTCTCTACTTCAGGAACTGCGTCGCTCCCCTCGAGATAGACCGAGACGGGTCCTTCAAAGGGCTGCAACAAGAGCCCGTCGACGACCTCGACGGCAAGCACGCCGGCCTCGAGGGGTTCTCCCAAAAAGAATGCAGCCGCGACGTCTCCGAAAAACCGCGCGTCGACGGCCCCTTGCTCGTACAGGCCCCAATCGTTGTACAAGGCCGGCACGGCGTTGGCGCTGAAGTTCATAGCAACATGGCCAGCTACATTCCGAAAGACGTTCAGACCCGAACCGCCCAAGTTTCCGATCTTGCCCAGTACCGGCGCGGCGCCTCCTCCCCGCTGTTTCAGATAGGGGCTCACAAAGACTGCATCGCCCGCAATGTCGTCGAAACGCGTCCGGGCAACAGCAATGGGACTGTCGACATCCCACAGGCCCGTCTCTACACGCCAGACCAGGCTGTCTCGAAGGATCGAGCCCGCCGTAGCCCGGCTCCGGGCGTAGACGCCGACTACCCGGGGCGCGAGCCGGCCATCGAGCACGCATTCCGCAATCTCGACAGGCCCCTCTTCGATTGACACCAGCTTCAGGTCGGCTGTCCGCGAGTCCGGCAGGGTGATCGTGCACGCAGAAACAGCGGTATCAGCGCCAGCCGTGACGACAGCGGCTGCTGGTTGCGATGCGTCCGCATAGGAGACGATGCTCAATTCAGCTCCAGCGCCCCGGAGCCGCATATTCGGTTTCAGCGCTACCGGCTCATTGAAGCGGCCCTTATCGAGTTCTATCGTCACCGGGTGATAGGGCGTGTAGAAGGAGGCAGCTTTTGCGGCCCGAGCAATCGTCCGCCAAGGACTGTCTAGAAGCCCGAGGCCGTTCTGGTCGTCTCCCTGCGGACTCACATAAAGCACGCCAGGGGGATCATCGGGGTCCTGCGGGTCGGAGTCCAAGAAATGTTCATCCCGGTTCGGTACGCCGTCCTGATCTGGATCTTGATAAGCGTCGGGAACAGTTGGGTCGAGGCCGTGCTCCCGCTCCCAGTTGTCGTCCATGCCGTCGCCGTCGAAATCTAGAAGAACTGCACCAAACTCGAACGCACCCATGTCGTAACCTGCTCCAACAGGCCTTGGCTGGCCCAGGAGATCTTGGGCCGGCGCGCCTTCTGCAGTTCCTGCATCAATGCACGGCGAATCGAAGCGCAGGCGGTAATCGCCCTTGAGGGGGTCAAGGAACAACGGATCGACGTTGAGGTTGCGCTCCCCCGGGTACCCGCCGGCGATGTTGCAGTAAGAAACATCCAAAAGCCCTTGTGGAAAGAGGGAGGCAACTTCATCCGGCGCGTTATCCCAAAGGATGCTGTTCCTAAAAGTGAAACCCTTCATGGGCATATAGATGCAACCTCCGGCATCCACGGCCCTATTACCTGCCATCGTGCTGTTGACTACAGTCACTTCTACCAAACCTTTCGAAGCAAATACGGCG
>CAZBQH010000393.1:0-15261 GCA_964493915.1 uncultured Nitrospiraceae bacterium | reverse complement strand
TTAGCGGATTGAGCGCCCAGACTGCCGGGCTGTAGGTGTTGCTGAAGATCACCACCTCGACGACTACGCCATGTTCAGCCGCCAGGGAAACGAAGCGGTGCAGCCGGTCAAAAAACTCAGGATTCCACGTGTTCAGGTCAAACTTCGGCTCTCCGTCCTGCGCGCGGCCGGGTCCCGTGCGCGCAAAGGGGGCGATGTAGTCGGGCGACTCGGGTTTGCAGGTCGAGTACGGATTGATCGACGCCTGAAGTTCACGGAAGAGAACGAACAGGCGGGTCAAGGTATGATGTCTTGCGCCCGCATCCGCCAGATAGCGCTCGAAGCGGAACGGCCGGTTCATAACGGCGCCATAGTGTTCGGTGGCGGTGATGAAGACCAGGGGTTTCCCTTTGTACTCGAAACACTTGTTGTTTTCAGGGTGTATACGGACGGTATCAGACACGGCCATTCTCCTTTGTATAGGTTTTCCGCCAAGAACACCTTATAAACGCGACCCCTGAGGGGGCGTCCCTCTTCACGGGTCACTTGTCATTATCGTAAAAGGGACGTCGACAGACAAGGGTATGGGGGGATCCAGTCTGTCATCTAAGCGGTCCCGCGACAGGCGGAAACGGGTCCTCGCCCCTTCAGCCGCCACCGTGAGCACATGATCGCCCTCTTGTTCTCCTGACAGATCGAGGCTGCATCTGTTTCCCGTCAGGGCTTCATGTTTCTTCACGCCGTCCAGCAGGACGGTGTACGAAAGGGGCGCCTTCCCGATTGTCTCCCAGCCGACCTGCAGCGTTTTGCTGGTTACGACCGTCCCGTAGCCGGGGGGATAGACCGCCATGAGGGTGTCTTCGGGCTTGGGCTGCTTGTACAGGTCGACGAGCGCCTTTGCGATGTTTGCGTAGTAGAACCCCCAGCCGCCTGCATCGCCGCGGTAACCGTCCGCCGTGAGCGATACGGGCTCGATGTCGTCAGATAACTCGACGCTGTACGTGTCGCCATAGGTTCCGCCCGGGTAGGGATGTCCCTCGTATTGTCCCGTGAATTCGTTCCACTGATGGAACAGAATGTAACGCGGCCGCTCGCGCAAGGCCGGCATAAAGGACCGTAGGAAGGTGGTCCCGTTGCGGCGGCCGGCGGCGTTCGGCCCGAGCCACCCTTTCTCGTCGAAGTACGCGGGCGTTGGCGTGACGGCCTCGGCTCTGCCGTTGCGATAGGTCACGATCGGTTCCGGAACGCCGTCCATCCATGACCAGTAGCCGAATTGGTCCATTTTGGTCAACTGGAACTGGGCGCCCATGCAGCGGATGGTGAAGCGGGTGTCGTCGACGCGCGAAGAGGGCAATTGGCTCGGGTCCTCTGGCGCCATGGTGTTATGGAGCAGGGCGATGAGCGGCTTCCCTTCCTCGAGCACCCATAGTCCTTCGTAGCGCGGGTTGCGAATAAAATAGTTGTAGATCCAGTCAAGCTGCTCGTTGACCGCCTCCGGCGTGTTGGCGGGGCCGTTGGCCAGAAAGCCCATAATGACCAGCCCCGGCACGGGATAGCCCTCAGCCCGCATCTCTGCGTAGACTTCGAGGGTCATGGCCGTCGAATGGATTTGCAGGTTGGCGCGCTCGGGACGGTTTCGCCAGTGCTGCTCTCCATCGGCGTCCGGCGGAATGTGGATCGGCCAGTCTGCGTAGATGAAGTCAATTCCCATATCCATGAGCCACAACGCGTGTTGGCGGATGATGTCGCGGTTATAGGACTCATAAAAGCCTACGAGTGGAACGGCCTGGGCCGTCTGCCACCAGAATCCGCCCGGGTAAAAGTAGCTGCCCCATTGCATGCCAATCAGATAGTCGGGATCGCGCCGGCTCTCGATCCGCCGCCGCACAACCTCGATCTCGACAGTATCGGAGACGCAAGCGTCTTCCGGAAGCAACCGGCCCGCGACAAGCTGATCCCGGTCGAAGAAGCCGGGCCATCGTTCCAGATGCTGCGCCCCCCACAATGTATCCCGCATCCGGGCCAGACTCCGCGCCGGTTCGCCATCCGCTGCCGGTTTCCCCGGCCAGCCCTTGGGCGGCGTTTCCCAGGCGCGCCACGAACGGTCCGTGGTAATGTACCGGTCCTTTTGCTCGAAAGCCAGATGGAGTTGAGCGGCTACGCACGGCATGCCCCCTGCTGATTGCGCCTCGATGGCGAACGTGTTTGTGCCCGTGCGGAGCAGCGGCGCTACATCGAGGAAGACGTGGTCGTCCTCGAGCCCCGGGGCCTCTCCGGCCTGCGAACCGTTTACATAGAGCGTACAGGTCCCGTTCATGGCGGCGCGGAGGTCTGCTGCTGCGCATGGTTCGTCCAGCTCGAAATGCGTCGCGAGGTATGCCTTGTTCACTTCAGCGCTCGGCGTCCAGATCCAGTGCGTGTCAAAGGCGTCAGGGACGGCGCGCACGAGCACGCGCGCGAGACCGGGGTTTGGGAGGGGCAAGGTGATGGAGGCTTGGCCCGCTTCGTCGGTGAGCTCGTGGGCGCCCCAGCGGCGGTTATTGAGATAGGGCAGAACGAGGTAGTCTGGCTGCGGCGTCCCGCCGGCTTGAACGACCTGTACGTGCAGCGTTACGGATCGTCCCTCCGCAACGATCTTGGCATCTGAGGAAAGCGTCAGCCGCGCCGACAGATTGCTCGCGACACCCTCGGGATTGCATGCGATTGTAATTGCACTCATAAGAATGAGGCTCTTTGCCGTTCTTCTAATCATGTTAGACGACTCGCAATTTTCAGGGCAGTGTATGCAAAAAACTTGATATTGTCAACCATCCAAAAGAAATAATGTTGCAGAACCCGCCGAATGATCATCTGCTTTTCAACATCGCATATCGCCGCATCCTTGCCCTGTCCTTCGGATTGTGTACAATCTTCTTTGCATAACCGCGTGAAGCCTTGAACTCGCACCGGTCTGTCAAGAAACAGGCGGTTAAAGCCTATCAGCAAAGAGGGCTCCTATCCTGGCGTTGGGCGTCTGGGCGAGGGGCAAGAGACGGTCAGGTTGGAGCCGAAGGGTAGGGTATCGGCAGTCTAGGAAGCGCTTGTGCGCTGTGAAGAAAGGAGCATCGGATGAGTCAGAATGGGGCGCGTTGTTTGCCGGACGTCAGCGAAGTGAAGCCCAAAACACCCGTTATCGGGGTGGTTGCCACAAGCGACCCGCGGGTTGACGAGGAGAGCCGTCAGCGGTGCAGGAATATTGCCCATCTGGTGGCCGACCGCATTGCGGGGAAGGTGCGCCTACCGGACGGCACGGCGGCGCCGGTGGTTTACACGCAGGAGCTCGTTGACGGGGAGCGGGGCGCGGACGTCGTTGCGCAGCAGTTTCGCGAGGCGGGGGTGGATATCTTGATTTGTGTGCCGGACACGTGGGCATTCCCGCAACTGACGCTGATCTCGCTTTTGCAGCAGTTGCCGGCGGACATCCCGGTCAACATTACCTGCGGCAACAGCGGTCCCAAGCCCGGCGTAGTTTATGCCCATGCAGTGAACGGGGCCCTTGCCCAGTACGGGCGCCAAGCCGCTCTGAATGTGGGCAGTTGGCCTGATACGGGGCAGGAGCCTAAGATGAGCGACGCGACGGCCGAGGCGCTCATCAACTGGTGCTATGCGGCGGTGACCGCTGTGGCGCTGCGGGGAAGGCGCATCGTGATCTTCGGACATGACTCGATGGGGATGGAGACGGCGCTGGCCCACGTCATACCGGCCCGCAACACCTTCGGGATCGAGATTACGCGGCTCGACATGAAGCTGTTGGCCGACATGCTGAGGAAGGAAGCCTTCAACAAGGCCGAGCGCAAAGAGTTGCGCGCGTGGCTTGACAAACATCTAGGCGAGCGCCTCGAAATGAGGGATGCGGCCGACAGCGAGCGCTTTGACGCCAGCTTGGGGATGTATCTCATCGTGCGGGATCTCATGGCCGGTCTCAACGCCGTTGGCGGCGGTTTCATGAGCCAGCTAGAGTGGGGGAGCGACTCGCGCGGTCTGCCGCTGCCCGTGGCGGATGCGATGGAAAGCCTGTTCAACAGCACGTTCGACCATCAAGGCCGCAAGGCCCCTATTCCCTATGCCACTGAGGCCGATGTCCAGGGTCTGCTGACAATGCTGTTTATGACGTACCTGAGCGGCGGCCATCCGCCCTTGTTCATGGACTTTCGCAAGGTGTGGGAGTCGTGGGAGATCCTCGAGTTGGCGGGCAAACTGGGGATCAAGGACATCGACCGTTCGGCGGACTATTGTACGAAAGGTCTTGTAGACGGCGACAACTCGGGCAGTGCGGCGTTGGATTGGGCGGCGGCGCCCGGCGCAGACATCAAGGCTGTCATGCAGGGCGTCAGCATGCCGCTTGCGGATACCTTCTATTTTCCCGGCGGCGGCAACAGTGTCACGTTTATGACGCCCGGAGGCATCGAGGGGATTGCGGGCCGTCTGACCTACAGCGGTCTGACTGGCATGTTCAGCGTGATCTGGGACGAAGCGCATACAACGGAAGTGCCGGAGAAACTCGCCAAGGCCATGTGCGAGCTGACCACGCCCACTTGGCCCCACACCTTCGTCGTGCCCAAGTACGCCTCGATGGCCGAGTATAAGCAGTATGCCCCTGCAAATCATTTCCATATGACGTGGAATCTCGAGGTGGCGCGCCTCGAACACTGGATGGACCTGACCAACGTGCTCAGCGTTACGCCATGGGCGGCGCGGCCTGGCTTCATAGAAGGGGTGGACCGGCCCGCACCTCTGGTGCATCTCATCAATGGGAACGAGCCGGCTTACAAGATGCTTCGATCGAAGGGACGATAGATGCGGTGTTTGGCGGCGGGGTCGCGCCGTTTTCCTGGCAGGGGCGGCAAGCCTCGATCGACCCTTGAACGGCGTCATGTTCTCAGGTGATCACAGGCGGCGCCTTTAATTCGACTAGGTATTCGCGACTATGGGATATCCCTTAATAGTCTTGCTATATTATGTGCGGGGAGCGTCTGTGAGCGCTATGGGCTGCTCACGCATGGCTGGAACAGGCTATGCCGATAGGAGGAAAGCACGGGAAGCGCTATGGCCGGAACCCTTGTCATGGGGGTCGACTGCGGCACGCAGAGTCTGCGCGCCGCCCTATACCAGACGGATGGGGTGCTTCTGGGTCGGGCCGCAGCGACCTATGAGACGGTGCGGCCTCATACGAATTGGGCCGAGCAGAACCCCGAAGACTGGTGGGACGCGCTTACGTATGCTGTGAGGGCGTGTGTGAAGGAGGCCGGTGTCGCAAGCGGAGACGTGGCCGCCCTTGCCTGCGACGGCACCTCGTTTACGGGCGTATTCTGCGACGCGCAGGGAATCCCGCTCCGGCCCGCGATCATCTGGATGGACCTGCGCGCAGCCGAAGAAGCACGCCGGATAGAGCGGCTTGCCCATCCGGTTTTCGATTACTGCGGGCGGCACATCTCCCCGGAGTGGATGCTTCCGAAGACGCTTTGGGTGCGTGAACACGAGCCCGCCGTTTATGCGGCGAGCGACCGTATTGTAGAAGGTGTAGACTGGCTGATCTACCGGCTCACGGGACGCTGGGTCACGTCGAACAGCAACGCTTCGGGTAAACGCCACTGGACGCCGGAACGAGGCTGGCCCGTGGACCTTTACGAGGCGGCAGGTCTGCCTGAATTGGCTGAGAAAAGCCCTGATAAGATAGTCTATATGGGCGACCCCGTAGGCCAGATGACCCGGCAGGCGGCGGACGCTCTCGGGTTGTCTACTGCGTGCGTCGTCTCACACGGGGGCATGGACGGATGGACGGCGCCTATCGGCAAGAACTGCTTCGCAAAGGGATGCAGATCTCTGGCACTGGGGACCTCGACCGTTCTGTTCGTTGAAACGGATGCACCTCGGTTTGTTGACGGGGTGATGGGGCCGTTCCCTGATGGGATCCGGCGAGGCTATGCTGTCTACGAGGCGGGCCAGACCTCTGGTGGGGCGACGATCAGTTGGTTAGCTGCGTTGCTGGGCAGGGAGGCGCCGGGCGAACACGAGCGACTCGAGCAGGAGGCCGCCCTGTTGCCTCCGGGCGCGCAAGGCTTGGTCGTTTTTGACGGGTTCCGGGGGAACCGCACGCCGTACTTCGATCCGCAGGCGCGTGGAGCAATCTGCGGGCTGACGCTTGACCACACGCCGGCCCATTTATACCGTGCTGTCGTTGAGGCCTGCTCGTTTGCGGTGCGCAACGTGGCGGAGCGGTTCGAGCGCGGCGGTCTGCCGATCGACTGCATCCGGACCTGCGGCAGCGGTGCCGCCAACCGTCTGTGGACGCAGACCCTGGCCGACGTCTTGGGCAAAACTATCGAGGTATCTGCAGAGAAGCACGCGACCTGCCTCGGTTCGGCGGTTTGCGCGGCCGTTGCTTGCGGCGCCTTTGCGGATTTGCCAGAGGCGGCCGCGGCGATGGCGCCCCGTTTTACGGCCGTTGAACCGGCGCTGCCGCGCGAAGCCTATGATTCATTCTACGAAGCCTATCTGGAGACATATGAGCGTATGAAGGACGTAATGCACCGTATGGCGCACATTCAGGAGCACGCAACCGGTGACGCGTAAGGAACTGGCCGCCCTTATCGATCACACGCAAGTGCGCGCCTTTGCGACCGAACTCGACATCAGCGAGTTGTGCGACGAGGCTGTGGAGTATGGTTTCCATGCCGTCACCATCAACGCGGTCTGGACTTCGTTCTGCGCACGGCGGCTTGCCGACAAAGTAGTCGGGATTGACCCGACGATTGGTTTCCCCTTGGGCGCAAGCACGGCCCAGACCAAAGTTGCTGAGGCGCGCGAAGCTGTCAAGAACGGTGCAACCGAGCTCGACATGGTCATTAACATCGGGGCGTTGCGCTCGGGGTATCCGGTCTATGTCGAGCGTGAGATTGAGGCTGTGGTCCGTGCGGCAGGCAAGGCGCCTGTCAAGGTTATCCTCGAAACCAGCTATCTGACCGACCAGGAGAAGGTCGCCGTGTGCGAGATGAGCGTCCGCGCGGGCGCGGCCTTCGTGAAGACCTCAACCGGTTTCGGACATGGCGGCGCCACCCTCGAGGATGTCGCTTTGATGCGCAGAACCGTCGGAAACCAAATCAAGATCAAGGCGTCGGGCGGCATCCGGAGTTACGAAGAGGCCGTGGCGTTCATCGAGGCGGGCGCTGACCGCCTTGGAACAAGCACGGGTGTCAACATCATCGAGGAAGCCCCCGGCTGACGTCTTTCTGTCAGCGAGTTTCCCAGACCCGCCGCGCTTGCGCAACAAACCGGTCGACAATCTGTGTGTTATTGAGCTCTTCGTGTCCTCTCAGGTACGTCCGCGTCCGGTTGCGAAACGGTTTCCACCACTGCTCGGGGATGCCTCGCACGCCAATGACGGCGCCGAGGATCGATCCCGCAGTCGCGGCCGTGCAGTCATTGTCCAGTCCCATGGCCACCGTTGTGCCGATGGTCTTTGTGAAGTCCCCGCCGCCCAATGCCAGACCGAAGATTGTCAAGCAGGCATTGTTAGCCGCATGGACGATATGCATGCCCTTGAAATGCTCGTCAACAGCCGCCCGTGCCTCCCGCCAATTCCTGAGCTGGGGTGCTTTTTCCAGGGCCCACTGGATCGCGTGTGCAAACCGGCTGTCCTTCGGCACTTCGCTTAGGCCGATTTCGACCGCCTCCATCGGCGAATCCACGGCAAATGCGGCGGCGATAGAGGCGGCGAAGAACATGGCGGCGTAGGTCCCCGTTCTACGCGACGAGAGATAGGCGTCCCGGTACGCCATTTCGGCGGCTTTTTCGGGCCAGCCGGGCGCTGCGTATGCCCAGGGATCGCTGCGTATGTCGGCGCCAATCCACTCGACCATGGGGTTCTTCCTGTCGGCTGCCTGTTCCGCGCGGACGCCCGCTCTCAGGTTTTCGAGGGCGACATGCTCGGCCGTGCAGGCTATCGGCACCCAGTCGAGCCAGGCAGCGCCGACGTCGGCCGTCGTGAAGTTGACGCCAAAACGCTCAAGAATCAGCAGGCCGAGTATGGTGTAAGTCAGGTCATCATCCACGGGTATTTCATGAATGCCTCCCTTAAGGTAGTCGCGGACGGCGTTGCCCCCGTAATGAATCGCAGCGGGGTCCGGATGGGCCGACCAGTACTCAGTTGGCGGAAACTCCTGGCCGTTCTGCCGGGCGAGGTCCTCCATGCGTTCCGGCGTCCATCCTTCGACCGGCGCTCCGAGCGTGCATCCGGCTGCGCGCCCCAGCCAGGCGCCCTTTATACGGTCCTTCAAACCTTGGGAGCGCAGCTTTGTCCATAGGCGGCGGGGGCCTTCTGGTCGGAGGCGGCGGACGCCCTCGAGGTCTATGGGCTCTCGGGCGACTAGCGTTTTAGGGGGAGACATCTGCTTCAAGTCCCGGATAGCACGCCGCAAAGCCGAGTGTGCGCGCCTTACAATGCTTTTTGCCGGTGCGTTTTGCTCGTGGCGCAGGTCGGCCCAGAGCGTCAGTTCATCGGCAGCTTGATGCAGTTCGTTGAAGTACGGCATTCATAGGCTCCCCGGTGTATTGCGTGTCCCCAATTGGCACGAAGGGCGCTAAGGATACGGGAATGCACGTCCCTGCGCAAGTAAGACCAAAGCCAGATAGCAAGAGCATGCACAGGCAGGCCGTTGGTGATACAATCGACTATATATTGCTCGCGAGGAGGAGCGGCCTTCAGTCCGATGAGAACAGAATTTGCAAAACTCCTGAAATTGCTCCGGAAGAACCTGCCCGAGACGGACAAAGAACTCGTGCGTAAGGCGTATCGCGTAGCGAACGAGGCGCACGCCGGCCAGGTCCGGCTTTCCGGCGAACCCTACGTTGCGCACTGCATAGCGGTTGCGAAAATCCTTGCCCAACTGGGGCTTGACATCAAGACAATTGCTGCGGGCTTGCTTCACGATGTGCTCGAGGATTCGGACGTCTCCCTGGATGCATTGTCGAGGGACTTCGGTGAAGAGGTTGCCTACATGGTGGACGGGGTCAGCAAGATTCGGGCACTAAACATGCCGGCCGGCGTGGATCCGAAAGAGGCGAAGCAGGCGATCAACTTGCGCAAAATGATGGTGGCTACCGCAAAGGATGTCCGGATAATCCTTATCAAGCTTGCCGACCGGCTCCACAATATGCGAACGATTGAATATCTGCCTGACGAGAAGATCAAGCGGATTTCCCGCGAGACGCTTGACCTGTATGCGCCTTTGGCCCACCGGCTCGGGATTGCGCGGTGGAAGTGGGAACTCGAAGACCACGCGTTTCATCATCTTTACCCGAATGAGTACAGGGACATGGCGGCCCAAGTCGCAATGAAGCGGCGCGAACGGGAGGCGTGGCTCGAGTCGACAATCGCGTTTCTCGAACGGCGGTTGACAGAGGCGGAGGTCTCGGCGCGCGTCATAGGTCGGCCTAAGCATCTTTACAGCATCTACCAAAAGATGATGCAGCAGGGCAAAGACTTCAGCCAGGTGATGGATGTTCTTGCTGTACGCATTATTACGCAGACCGTGGCCGACTGTTACAACGCCCTCGGGCTTGTGCATCAAATGTGGCCGCCGGTGCCTGGCCGGTTCAAAGACTACATCGCCATGCCGAAAGTCAACATGTATCAGTCGATTCACACGGTCGTCATGCGGGAGAACGGGCTTCCGCTCGAGGTGCAGATCCGTACCGAGGACATGGATCGTACGGCTCGCGAGGGCATCTGCGCCCATTGGCGCTACAAGGAATTCGAGCGCGGCGACCGTAAGCTTGATGAGCAGCTCGAATGGCTGCGTCAGATGTATGAGTGGTTGGTTGACGCCCATGCCCCCGACGAACTCGTGGACAGCGTTCGCCGCGACGTCAGCATCGTCGACGTCTACGTATTCACGCCCAAAGGCGAGGTCAAGGAACTGCCAAGCGGGGCGACGCCCCTCGACTTTGCGTACTTTATCCATTCCGACATCGGCAACCAGTGCATCGGGGCGCGTGTGAATGGACGCATGGTGCCGTTGCGCTACAATCTGCAGACCGGCGACGTTGTCGAGATATTGAGGTCCAAAAACCAGACGCCCCATAAAGACTGGCTCGACATTGTCGTCACCGGCAAGGCGCGCACCCGTATTCGCCAGGCGTTGCGCGAGATAGGCGAACTCAAACCGGTTGACGATCCCTCGCGCAAGGAGTCCGGGCGTCTCATTCCCTCGAAGCGCAAGGTGCAAACGGTCCGGCATGTCGACGACGCCACGCGCGAAAAGCTTGTTCGGATCGACGGGGCCAAGTCGGTCGCTGTGACTTTCGCAAAGTGCTGCAATCCAATGCCGGGGCATGCGGTGCTCGCCTATGCCACCCGGGGGACCGGCATCACGGTTCATCGGGCGGACTGCAAAATCTTCCACAGCCAGAAGCGCGACGCGTCGCGCATCATACCTGCCTGGTGGGAGGGCGACGAGCAGTTTGAGGCCGGCATGCGCGTTGTCACGGGCCATCGGCCTAACGTGATTGCCGACATCACCAACGCCATCCGCCCTCTCAATATCACCATCACCAATGCCAAGTACAGCCCGGGGGAGAACGGCAAGAGCGCCTTCGAGTTCACCTTTGAGGCGTCTGACATGCACTCGGTGGAACTGGTTATGCGGACGCTCCGTACGGTCTCCGGCGTTACGGCGGTTTTGACCACGCAGACGCGGCAAACCGCCCCGCACCGATAGCGTAACCCGCGAGCAGCTGGGATGGAACGCTTCAACCTTGTAAGCAGCTACAAACCCGAGGGCGACCAGCCTCAGGCGATCGAGGAACTCGAGGAAGGGCTAGCGCGCGGAATCAACCATCAGGTGCTCCTCGGGGTCACGGGGTCAGGAAAGACCTTTAGCGTTGCCAATGTAATCGCCCGCGTAAACCGGCCCACGCTTGTTATCGCGCCGAACAAGGTGCTCGCTGCTCAGCTTTACGCGGAGTTCAAAGATCTGTTTCCCGAGAACGCCGTCGAGTATTTTGTGAGTTACTACGACTACTACCAGCCCGAGGCGTACATCCCTTCGAGCGACACGTATATCGAGAAGGAATCATCGATAAACGACGAGATCGACAAGATGCGTCACTCCGCAACCCGGGCCGTGCTCACCCGCCGCGATACGGTCATTGTAGCGAGCGTTTCCTGCATCTACGGCATCGGTTCGCCCGAAATGTACAGGCAGCTTCAGGTCGAGTTGATCCCGGGCGCCGGCCTGCCGCGCGAGCGCCTTGTCGAAGGCCTGATCGCCATGCAGTATTCGCGCAACGACGTCGATTTCCATCGCGGGACCTTCCGGGTGCGCGGCGACGTCGTCGATATCTTTCCAGCCTACGAGGCGGATGCAGCGGTCCGAGTCGAGTTCTTTGGCGACGAAATCGAGGGGATCTATGAGATCGACCCCTTGCGCGGCGTCACCAACCGGCGGTTGCGACGCACGTCGATCTACCCGGGATCCCATTACGCCACGACGGCGGATGCTATGGAGCGCGCTTTGCGCGGCATCAAGCACGAGCTCGAAGAACGGCTTAAGGAGCTTAACGCGGAAGGACGTTTTCTCGAGGCGGAACGCCTCAGCCAGCGCACCCGCTACGACCTCGAGATGCTCGCGGAGCTCGGCTACTGCAGCGGTATCGAGAACTACAGCCGTCATCTTGACGGCCGCATGCCCGGCGAGCCCCCGCACACCCTCATCAGCTATCTGCCGGAGGATTACCTCCTGGTCATTGATGAAAGTCACATCACCATTCCTCAGTTGCAGGGCATGTACAAGGGCGACCGCTCGCGGAAAGACAAGCTCGTCGAATACGGGTTTCGACTGCCGAGCGCTCGCGACAACCGTCCCCTGATGTTCCACGAGTTCGAGGAGCGGATCAATCAGTGCATTTACGTCAGTGCGACTCCCGGACCCTATGAGCTGGAGAAAAGCGAGGGACTGATTGTCGAGCAGGTCGTCAGGCCGACGGGCCTTGTCGATCCGGAGATCGAGGTCCGTCCCGCAGCGAACCAGGTCGACGATCTGCTCGACGAAATCCGTAATGTTGTTGCTAGGAATGAGCGGGTCTTGGTTACGACCCTCACCAAACGCATGGCGGAGGATCTTAGCGAGTATTTTGCAGACCGGGGTGTGCGCGTTCGCTATATGCACTCGGACGTGGACACCCTTGAACGCATCCAACTGGTGCGCGGCCTGCGCAGCGGGGACTTCGACGTGCTTGTGGGCATCAACCTGCTGCGCGAGGGGCTGGACATCCCCGAAGTGACGCGCGTCGCGATCCTCGATGCGGACAAAGAGGGCTACCTGCGGTCTGAACGGAGCCTTATCCAAACCTGCGGCCGCGCTGCGCGCAACGTTCATGGCCGCGTCGTCATGTATGCCGATGCACGGACCGGCTCGATGGATCGCGCTATTTCCGAGATGACCCGCCGGCGCGAGAAGCAGCTTGTCTACAACAAACAGCACAGGATCACGCCGCGCACTATCCAGAAGTCCATTAGCAGTGTTCTTCAGTCTATATCGCAGCGCGACTATGTCACCGTTGCCGCGGCCGCCGAAGAGGAAGACGTTTACATCCCCTCGTTCAACCTCGATAAGCGGATCCGTGAACTCAGGAAACGCATGAAGGACGCCGCAGACAAGATGGAGTTCGAGAAGGCAGCCGAATACCGAGATAGGCTGCGGTTGCTCGAAGCACGCCAGATCGAAGAGGGATGGTAGCCCTTTTCGGGCTGGCCGCGACAGTCCTATCAAAAGGCCGGCTTGAGCGCCCAGCCGCACCCCCAGCCGGATGCATGCTTAGCTCGCGCCGCCTGTAAGCCCTGGGCCGCCGTTGCCGCCATTTGCGGCTGCTGCCGTGAATCAGTACGCTTGCGGATGGTGGGCCGGCGCAAAACGAGTCGGTTACCTATCCTAGGGGACAACGCAGGCAGTGGGCGTATCCTATCGATCAGTCATCATCGGGTTCGTGCTCATCCCTCTGAATGCCGTGTGGCTGGCTTTGGCCGAGCAGATCTGGTACTCGGGCGCGACCTCGACCCTGAGTATCTACGCGAACGTCGTGACGATACTCTGCATCCTGACCGCCGGCAACGCCGCACTTGCCTGGTTGCGGCGGGACTGGGCTTTAAGCGCTTCTGAATTGCTGGTCGTTTATGTCATGCTGGCCGTTGCAACGTCGCTCGGGGGGCACGACATGTTGCCGGTGCTGGTCCCGGCTATTTCGCACTTGCGCTATCATAACGCCGTCGAAGGACTCTACGGCGAGATTCTCCGCCATGTGCCGCCTTGGTTGATCATAAATGACTGGACGGCCCTCGAGAGCGCCTATTTGGGCGAGGAATCGATCTTTCGTTGCAGGAACCTTGTCCCGTGGTTAGGACCGCTTGCATGGTGGTTCGCCTTCGTAGCGGCTCTGTGCGCCGTCATGTGGGGCCTCAATCTGGTCTTTCGCAAACAATGGACCGAACACGAGAAGCTTGCTTATCCTCTCATCCAGGTTCCCATGATTCTTGCGAACGAGGCGCGCAGCCTCATCCGAAGCCGTGCGTTCTGGATCGCTCTCGCGATCGCGGGGGGGATCCAGATAGCCAACGGCCTCAATGTCCTGTACCCCATGTTTCCAAAGATTCAGGTCATTAAGCTTTGGGACATCCAGACCCTTTTTACACAGCGGCCGTGGACTGATATGGGCATCGCGTGGATCACGCTATTTCCATGCGTTGTCGGGCTCTCGTTCTTCATTCCCTTGGATCTGGCATTCTCCTGTTGGTTTTTCTTCATCTACTGGAAGGCCCAACGGATTCTGGCAAGTCACTTGGGTTTGCTGGGCATGGGAGGTGGTTTCCCTTACGCTCAGGAACAGGCTGTAGGCGGATTCTATGCGATTGCGCTTATCGCATTATGGATCAGCCGCCGTCAGTTGAAGCGCACTGCGCTGCTGCTGATGGGGCGGCCCGTCGAGGGCGCTACCCCGTGGGACCGGCGCGAACCCTATTTGGCTGTTGCACTTCTCCTGGCAGGCGCGCTGTTTCTTTTTGGTTTCTGCTCATATGCGGGTATGACCCCACTCGTTACTGTGCTATTCTTTTTCTTTTATTACTTGCTGTCGGTGGGGATCACCCGGATGCGGGTCGAACTGGGGCCCGCCTCGCACGACGTGTATCCCGTGGGGGCGCACCGGCAGGTCATGGACTTGCTCGGCCCTATTCACATGAAACGAACCAATCCTGTTGATTTGGTCATGTTCGGCTTCCTTGCTTTCTTTAACCGCTGCATGCGAACACATCCCATGCCCACAGGAATGGAGAGCTTCAAAATCGGCGAGCGCATGAAGATGCGCCCGTCTCGCATATTCGTTGCGATGTGGGTTGCCGTCATCTGGGGGACCCTCTGGACTTTCGCAACGCTTGTCTGGGCGTTCAACAAATACGGCATCACGGCCCGTTCGAGCGGACTTCCCGACTTTTTCGGCGCCGAGGCCTGGGAAAACGTGCGGGTCGTGCTGAGCACGCCCCCGGAACCGTCGAGCGGACCGCTTGTGGCAATTGGCGTCGGCGTTTTCACCGCCCTCGGCTTGGCCGCTATGCGGCTGAATCTTGCGTGGTGGCCTTTTCACCCCGTCGGCTATGCGATTTCCGCTTCGTTGACAATGGAACGCATCTGGTTCTGCATTCTCGTGGCCTGGCTGATCAAAACGCTCTCGCTCAAGTACGGGGGCGTAACTGCATACCGGTCTGTCCAGCGTTTTGGGGTAGGGCTGATACTCGGGGACTTCATCGTTGGCACGTTCTGGTTTACCTACGGCGCCCTCATGGAAGTGAAGGTCTACGACTTTTACGGCGCCGTTCTCCAGGCTGTCATCAGTAGGTTCTAGGCAGGCGCCGGGTTGCAGCGGCCCGCTACGATAGGTACCCTTTGGGACGACAGCGCGACCAGCGAACCGAAGCATGGCCGCCGAAGAAGAGGGGACAACGTTTGACGGGAGTTTCGTACCGGTCAGTCATCATCGGGTTGCTGTTGATCCCGTTGAACGCGATGTGGCTTGCCCTCGCCGAGGAAATCTGGTACTCAGGCGAGGTAACGACTCTCAGCATCTACGCCAATGCCGTTGCGATGCTCTGCGCATTGGTGGTCGCTAACGCTTTGGCGGATCCTGCCCGCCAAAGCGTTAGCGACCACCAATGGGCTTTGACCCCGTCCGAAGTGCTCGTGATCTACATCATGC
>CAZBQH010000392.1:0-26737 GCA_964493915.1 uncultured Nitrospiraceae bacterium | reverse complement strand
GGCACCGTCCTGCTCGGTCTCGGGGAAAAGATACTGAACGCCGGGCTCTTCCGTTTTCGCAGTCGTTTTCGCCGCTTTCTGTGGAGGGAGCGGATCCTGCTTCGGCGGCTCGGCCGTTTGGACCGCATGTAGCGGCACCGGGCGCCGTACCTCATGGTCCGCCTTGAGCTTCTCGGCGGAATGAAAGCCCGCAGCAATAACCGTGACCTGAAGCTCGGGGCGTTCCTCTTCATCGACAACCGCACCGAAAATGATGTTTGCCTGCGGATGTGCTGCGTCCTTGACGGTGGTCAACGCCATCTGGATCTCGCGCATCCCAATGTCGCATCCGCCTTTCACATTCACGATGACCCCTTTGGCGCCCTCGATATTGGACTGCTCGAGCAAAGGACACACGATAGCCTCTTTGGCCGCTTGAACAGCGCGATCCTCGCCTTCGGCGCGTCCGATTCCCATGAGCGCGCGGCCCTTGTTGACCATGATCGTTCGGACGTCGGCGAAGTCGACGTTGATCAGCCCGGGGACCGTGATCAGCTCCGATATGGCTCGTACCCCGTTGTGAAGCACCTCGTCGGCCATCCGGAAGGCATTCAGAAAGGTGACGGCGCCCTGGCAAAGGGCAGCCAGGCGCTCATTGGGCACGATGATGAGCGTGTCAACGAACTTCTCGAGTCCATGAAGCCCTTTAAGGGCGTTTTCCATGCGCTCCGCGCCTTCGAAAGCGAAAGGAAGGGTCACAATAGCCACCACAAGCGCGTCACCCTTCTTGGCAAGCTGGGCCACAATGGGCCCGGCTCCCGTTCCGGTGCCGCCTCCCAAACCTGCCGTCAGGAACACCATGTCGGCGCCGCCAAGCACCTCGCCGATGCGCTCCTGGTCTTCCATAGCGGCTTTCTCGCCGATGTCGGGGCGGGCGCCCGACCCGAGGCCCCCCGTGATCTCCGCCCCGATCTGCAGGCGAGTGCCTGCCGGCGACTGTTTCAGGGCTTGGGCGTCTGTATTGATGGCGATAAACTCGACATCGCTGAGACCGGCCTCGATCATCCGCGCGACTGCATTGCCGCCGCCCCCGCCCACGCCGCATACTTTGATCACGGCTCGCTGATCAAATGAAGTGAATTCGTCCGACATCGCGATGCTCATCTTTCGTTCTCCCCTTGGAAAAGAAACCCGGCCTCCTCGCCACAACCCTCCCTAACGGCAGGCAAGGTCGTTGCCAAACCGCAAGTCGATGTACTCCCGGAAATCGAGGTGTTTATCCTTACGGCGCCACAACGTGTCGAGACGCGCCGCTTCGCTCTCGAAGTCGCCCCGCCCCCATCGGATCTCGAAGGCCAAATCCTCGCAGTACATCCGGATGTCGTTTTCGTGGAACGCAGCGATCTCCGCTACGCGCACGTCGCCGGCCATGTCTGTCTTGCGGAAAGCCGCCCACACTGCGAGGGCGTCCTTTAACGGGCGCTGATCGAGTAGTTGGCCCTCGCTTACGAGATCGACGTCTGGCACGTTTGTGATGAACGGCGCCGGGCGGATGTCATAGGGGCTCAGTTTGCGCAGAACCACCCCCTCGCCATCAATCTCGTAGAGCCTGTTGTGAACCTGAAGCGTCGCCACGGCTTGCCGCTCATCGATCGCGATCAGCAAACGGTCTGGAAAGATCCGCGTCACTTTGCAGGTCTTCACATAGGGCAACGCCTCGACTTTCTCGCGAATGGCATCCGGGTCGACAAAGAGAATGTTGTCCGTGTCCGTCACGGAGGATTGAGCGACGATCTGCTCCGGTTCGAGCACGTCGAAGCCCTCGACGGTGATCGTTTTGATGAGACAGAAATCAGAATGCACAGCGAATAGGTAGAAACCGTAGGCCATGGCAAACAGCGTGCCCAGCCCGAGCAGGGTCTCCAGGATCGATCCTATATGCCGGGGCAGCGGGAGGCGTTTGCCCCTGAGCCGTGGGGCCTTTCGCCGCTTTCTGCTCATGTTCTCGCCCTCAATGCCGCGAGGAGCGGGCCGGCAATGCGGTTGATGTCGCCTGCCCCGAGGATGAGCACAAGATCGCCTTCTCTGGCGTCTTGGGCCAGCAACGCGGGCACGGCATGCATGTCGCAGACCAGTTCGACATGGTTCGCCCCTGCCTCGCGGGCTGCATCCACGATCAAGCTCGAGTCGACCCCGGGCATGGGCGCCTCACGCGAGGGGTAGATGTCCGTAACGACCGCACGGTCGACCGTACTGAGGACCTTTGCAAACTCCTCGTAGAAAAACTTGGTCCGGCTGTAGAGGTGGGGTTGGAACACTACTGTCACGCGGAGCGGTTTGACCCAGCGCACCGCCTCGAGCGTGCTGGCGATCTCCGTGGGATGGTGGGCATAGTCCTCGACAACTGCTACGCCGCCGTGCTCGCCGCAGACTTGCAGGCGCCGCTGCACGCCTCCGTACATTTTGAGACCTTCGGCGATATGCTGGAACCGCATGCCCAGACACAGGCCCACGGCACATGCCGCCAGGGCGTTCCGCACGTTGTGCCGGCCGAGTGCGTTCAGTTCAAGCGTGCCGAGAAATCCTGTCGCATTCAGCCGGTCGTCAAGGCTCGTCACGTCTACGCGCGTACGAAGCTTGGCGATCCGGGCGGCCGTCGAATCCGCCTCATTCACCTCGTTCATAGCGACATGGCTTGCCACGAGCGAGGCGCCCTTTTCCAAGCCATAGGTGACGCATACGCTCTCGATCTCGTCCAGGATCTCGCGCGTATGCATGTCATCCCAACAGACAATCGAGTAGCCGTAGAAAGGAACGCTGTTGCAGAAATCCGTGAAGGCGCGCTTGATGCGGTCAATGGTGCCGTAGTACTCGAGATGCTCGGCGTCGATATTGGTCACTACGGCAATGGTCGGATGGAGACGCAGAAACGAGCCGTCATGCTCGTCCGCCTCGGCGACCAGATAGTCCCCTGTTCCCCAGCACGCGTTTGTGCCGCTGCGATGAAGAATGCCTCCGACAATGCTGGTCGCCCCGATATTGGCCCGATCGAGGATGGCGCTGACCATCGAGGTTGTCGTGGTTTTGCCGTGGGTGCCGCCGACGGCGACCGCATTCAGTTTGAGCCGCATCAGGTCGGCCAGCAACTCGCTGCGATGGATCACGGGGATCCGCTTCATCCGTGCCGCAGCTACCTCGACATTGTCTTCCCTGACCGCTGCCGACATGACGACAATCTCTGCGTCGCCCAAGTTCACCGGATCGTGGCCCTCGGAAAACCGGAGACCATAGGCCTCGAGGCGCTGTGTGATTTCGGAGGTGCGCAGGTCCGAGCCCGACACCTCATAGCCGAGGTTGAGGAGGATCTCCGCCAACCCGCTCATGCCGATGCCGCCCACGCCCACGAAATGGACCCTGCGCCGAAATCCGTTCACAACCCGTTAACCTTGTTTTCACAAGCACACTATATCTTGTGGTTTCGCTCCAGTATACCAGAGATTTGGGCACAACTGAAAGGGTCTTTAAGTCCTTGTCGCTCAGGAGATTGATTCTATTCCCGCTTTCCTGGGTTCCATTGCGGGACCCAAAACAATAGGCACAACGCCTTCGGGGGGGGCCAGAAGCCGGCGATGGACTATGCCGCTTCACCGGCAGGATAACTTGTCCTGATCGCACGAGTAGATGATGCTGTGAACCGGACGAGGCGGATGTCCTGCAAAGTGCGCTCGAGCCGCGCCTTTACTCCGTCCACCTGAATCCGTATCCTTGGAAAGGGGAACGGAAAAAGAAGGTTGATTACGGCTGCGATCGGTCACAGGAGGGGAGATTGGGCATGATGTTCAGACGTCTGCGAGACCTTTTGGGAACGGCGGTTGAGGAGCCCGGGGCCGAGCCCAATCCTGAACGGGTCCGTCTCGCGACCTGCGTAGTCCTTCTCGAGGTTGCGGGCGCGGACAACGAGTTCTCGCCTGAGGAATGCGGTCGAATCATAGAGCTTCTGCGCAGACGTTTCGACTTGTCTCAGGAGGAAGCTGAGGAACTGATCGTAGAATCCCAGAGACGTCGACGCCAAACTTATGACCTCTGGCAGTATACAAACGAGATCAATGCTCATTGTACTGTCGAGGAAAAAACGCGGATCATTGAGGAGGTATGGCGCGTCATTTATACAGACGGGGCGCTTGACGCCCACGAAGACTACCTTGTCCACAAACTGCAACGGCTCATGAATCTTACGCATCCCCAGCTTATCGCCGCGAAGATGAAAGTGCTCGGGGAGCTGCGCGGCGCTTAAGACGTTTCAGGGACCTATGGGACTCACCGTTTGACGAGCTCGCCGGCGGCGCCGTTCCATGCGCCGCTTGCGTTAAAGTCGTAGCGGCAGGTCTCGCGGCCGGTGATGGTGGTGCGGATCGAGGCGTTCATCTGCTCCGCTTCTGTGCGGTTCGTGGTGCGGGGACTCTGGTAAATGCGATAGTCGTACTCGATGTAGCCTACGAACCCTCGCTCATTCTGAGTCGTCCGGCTGACCGATGTCGCCTCGAGAGGATGGAAGGCCTCGTAGACCTTAATTTCCTTGTAATATTTCCCCGAGAGACCCCCTTCGTCCTGAAACTTGACTTCGCCGTGACGTCCTTCCTGATTCATCCTTTTCAGCTCCGCGGACCCGACCGCCGAAAGGCGATTGAAGACATGGTCCGACGCGGTTTCGTAGCCCTCGGGCTTCTCACGAACGCCGAAGTCCGTGAGGACCTTGTCCACAACCTCGCCGGGGGTACGCTGGCATGCGCTGAGAACGACACTGCTGAGAATAAGAACCCATCTTTTCACGGTCGAGTCTCCTTAGGCCACACAGAAGAGTTCTGCTGCCGTTTTGCCAAATATCTGATCGAGATCCGCGCCGCCGAATCCGCGTTGGTCCAATGCCTTCCGCATGTCTTCATAGGCTTGGGTGAGGCCTGCGTCGGGGTAATCGGACCCGTAAAGGCAGCGATCCGCGCCCAGCCGCCGTATGGCGTAGAAAATGTCCTGCTCGATGTGGCTGCCGCGATAGACAGAGTAAATGAGCGAGATGTCAAAAAACATCGTATAGTTTGTCCGCGCGACATTCAATGCTTCGAGCACTCTCAGCCCGCCCATGTGGGCGATGATGATTTTGGCTTCGGGGACTCTTTCCCCGAGGGCGGCAATCAGTTCCAGTGTGCTATCCGTGGTCACCGTTTTGCCGTAGGGAAAGGAATCGATCAAAACGGGGAGATCGTAGCGAGCCGCACAGCTTGTCAATTCCTGCAGGACAGGCAACAGATTCATGTCAATGCGCTGCCGGCGCGGATGCAGCTTGAGCCCCCGTACCTGCAACTCCGTCCTCATCCAGTCAAAGCGGCGGACGGCTTCGGTGCCGCGATGGGGATCAACGGAGCCCAGTATGAAGATTTTTCGGGGGCGGTGAGATGCTGCTTGCGCTGCGAACTCCGTCGAGATGTAGGGTTCGATGGGGAGCAGGATCACGCGGTCCAACGGCGAGGCGTCGAATTCCGCAAGGAATGTCTCGACGGAGGCATCCTGCCTGGCGCCCAGGTCTTCTTTGTGGGGCGCGACATGGGCGTGGGCGTCGATGATCATGCATCGTGCTCCTTCTCACGCTGGTAGATGTCCGCAATGACATACTGCGGGCGCTCGCGTACCTCGTTGTAGATCTTGCCGATGTAGTCGCCGATGATGCCCATAGCGAGCAGTTGCACGCCTGCAAGCAGAATGAGTGCAGCGGCCAGGAGGACGAGCCCTCCCGCGCTCCAACCATGCGTCGCAACCAAGTACAGCCAGTACAATCCCACCAGTCCCCCGATTCCCATTACAAACGCCCCTGCTCCCAGAGCGAGGTGCAGGGGCCGGGTGGACCAACTCGTGATAAGGTTTAACACGAGGCGGACCAACTGCACCACGTTGTATTTTGATCGGCCGTGCTGACGTTCGCGCCGCGCCACGGGCACCCAGGAACAGCGCCCGTAGGAAAGCCACGCAAACAAACCGCTGAGATAGCGCGAACGCTCGTTGTACCGGTTGACGGTCTGCACAAGCCGCTCGTCAAGCGCCACGAAACCGCTTGCTGCGTCGGGGAGTCTTACGCCCGTTGTTACGTTAATCAGATAATTGGCGGCAATCGTGCCGATCCGCCGGTAAAGGGGAACCCTCCCCGATTCGCGTTTTCCATAGACGATGTCATAGCCTTCACGGAGTTTTGCCAACAGGTGCGGGATGTACTTGGCGGGCGTTTGGAGGTCTGCCTCCATAATGATGACGGCACGGCCCCGGGCATGATGCAGTGCTGCGGTGTTGGCCATCTGTTGGCCAAAATTGCGTGCGAAACGGATCACGCGGACCCGCGGGTCTTCTTCGTAGAAGCGCCGAAGAATTTCAGGCGACTTGTCGCGGCTGCCGTCGTCGACAAAAAGTACCTCGAACGGTTCACCCAGTGAGTCGAGTACAGGCATGAGCTCGTCGCGGAGCTCCGGCAGGCTTTCCTCTTCGTTGTATACCGGGATCACAATCGAGACGGCCGGTTTCTCACTGGCCCAAGCGTTGCTGCTGTCCATGGCTGGGAGTATAGCACTCGCGATGCGTTTTGCGGCAAGCTCGAAGCCCGGGCGGCCCCCGCAGCGCCCCGGCGCGCATTAGCTGAGATAGTCCATCAGGCTGGGCTGCAGGACGCGGCTTGTCGCATTAAGTGCTGCAAGGTACGCGTTGTTCTGGGTGTTCAGGTTGATAGTCACTTCAACAAAGTCGGCATCTACGGAGTCCGACAGCACCGTCTCGAGCTGTTGGTTGAAGTCCTCGAGGTCCTGTTCGGAACGCTCGAGGCGATTCTGGACGCCGCCGATCCGCGCAAGGGCGCGTAAGAGCTGGTTCTGAGCGGCGTCAAGCTCGGGAAGGCGCGTGTTCTGGAGATCGGCCTGGTCGCCGTTTCGAAGGCTGTCGCGGATGTTCATGACCAACTGCAGAATGTCCTGCGTCCCTTGAAACACCGTATCGCCCGTCTCGCCGATGGAGGTACGAATACCGTCGCCGACGGCGACCTCAAAACGCTGGCTGTTCCCTTGATAGGACACCGACACCACCTCGTCATTGGCGTCGCGCGTAGCCGCGAAAGGGGGGGTCAAGGTGTTTGTGCCGCCGAAGATGTACCGACTGTTCGTCTGGTGATTGGCCGCGGCGAGGATCGCCTCGAGAAGCTGGTTGACCTCGTTGGCCATGCTAGCGGTCTGTGAAGTCGTGTTGGTCCCGCTGGCCCCCTGAAGCGTCAGCTCGCGTACGCGCTGCAAACTCTCGACAACATTCTCAATAGACATGGCCGTCTCAGTCAACACAGGGCTCGTGTCTTGCATAGTGGCGAGATACTGCTCATTCCGGCCGATGGTCGTCCTCAGGTTCATCGCCCTGCGTGCGTCCAGGGGATCGTCGGAGGGTTTCATAACACGCTGGCCTGTCGCCAACTGCTCCTGCAAATGTGCGATTCGCGCGGTCTGGTTCCGAAGACTGGCAAGAGCGCGCTGTACGAGGATCTGTTGGGTAATGCGCATGCCCATAACGGTTCATCCCTTTGCGTCGATAGCACGCGGACTGCGTTGGACAGGCTGCTGGCACAGGCCGCGCCATCCATAACCGCCTGCCGCATACCCTGGACCGGCCGCCGTCAGCGTCGCCAGGTCCCTGTTGACAGATTGCAAGGCACGCCGCAGAATTCCTCCATTCAACCGAACGAGGTCCCGGATGTCTGAAAACACTGCCTGCATCCGCTCCTGCAGTTCGCTCAACCGCGACCGCCACGGTTCGGGCGCCGCCCCGGCAAGTTCTGTCAGCATTGCGGGCGTCCCTCTGCCGGGGAATAGGGAGTCTGCCAGCCTCAAGCGGGTCTGGTGTGCATGCAGGCTCTCGGCAATCAGCGCATCGAGCGCTTCGGCCTGCGTGCGCAACTGGTCCACGTTACGGGCCCGCAGGGCCTTGTTCTGCGCTATGCACACTGCTCGGATGATTTCCTGTCGCTCGAGTTCGTCCTCGAGCGCATCGTGCAACGCCCGGAGTACCTTATCCATCGGATTGTTCCTGTGCTCGATGTGATCATCGGCAAACCGAGCCAATTCTTGAGGACAATGACAGGATTTGCGGACGATCAGGGAAGGGAGCGTCCGATCTGTCTCTGAACGGCCGCCGCTTGGATCTGGTCTTCTATGAGCTTTGCAAGGCCTAACTGGCCGCTTTCAGCAATGGCGCCGCTCAATGCGTCATCAAGCATGTCGGATTGCATTTGCGTGGCCAGGCCGCTTCCCAGCAGGTTGTCTTCAGGGACGGTCCGGCGCATCTCCTGAAGCAGCATGTAGGCGAAAAGACGCTCGAGTTCGCGGAGGGCGTTTCGCTGTTTCACTTCCTGATTAACCGAAGCAGCGCCTTGCGTGGTGGCGGGATTCACGTACAGCATCACATAATCTCGAGGTCGGCATTGAGCGCGCCCGCCTCACGCAACGCCTGGAAAATGGCGATCATGTCGCGCGGCGTGACCTTCAGCGCGTTCAAGGCGTCGGCAATCTCGCTCGCCGAGGCCCCTTCGACAGGCATCAGATAGGCGTCTTCAGTCTTTGCCTCGATTTGGGTGACGGGCACAACAACTGTCTCGCCCGGACTTAGCGGCGGGGGCTGGTCCACCTTGACTTCTTTGGCTACTTTGATGGTCAGGTTGCCGTGAGCAACCTGGCAAGGCCCAATCGTAACGTCGCCGCCGACGACGATCGTGCCCGTCCGTTCATTGACGACCACGCGGGCCGGCTGGTCGACGTTGACAGAGAGGTCTTGCACAGCGGCGATAAACGACACCAAGGCGCCGCGTTCGGTTTCGGGTACGACCACATTGATCGTCCCTGCCCCGAGAGCCGTCGCGACGCCTGGGCCGTAGACCTCGTTGATTGCGTCCTGGATGTTGCTTGCGGCGCCGAAATCAGGCCGCTTGAGCAAGAGAGAAATGCGCTCGCCGTCCGTAATGCGCGAAGGGGCTTCGCGTTCGACATACGCGCCCATAGGGATGACGCCGGCTGTCACGTGATTCCTGCGGACGCCGGATCCGCCTCCGCCCGATACGTTGAATCCACCGACCGAGACAGGGCCTTGCCCAACGGCATAGACCTGATCATCCTCTCCATAGAGGTACGTGTCGAGCAACGTCCCTCCTTCGAGGCTCTCGGCGTCGAAAATGGAACTGACCTGCACGTCGATTCGCGTGCCCTCTTTGGCAAAGGCGGGCAAGACGGCACGTACGACGACAACGGCGGCGTTGTCTGACTTGACGCCTTGGGAACTGGTCACATCGATGTCCAAACGGTTCAGCATGCGCTCTTGTGCGCGGATGGCTTCGAGGCTCTTGTCGCCGGTGCCGGCAAGCCCGGCAACAAGACCTACCCCGGCGAGGGCATTGCCGCGGGCGCCTTGCAACTCGCAAAGATCCTGCACGCGTGCAGCCCAGGAGGCCGCCGCGGACAGTCCCAGAAGAGCGCCTGCCGTAAGAAGCGCCAGTCTCCGCATTATCCAAACCATGTCTTCACCTCGTGTGCGCCCGTGAGGGCGGTGCAGGCGCGACAAGACTATTCGCCTTAGAACGGCGAGAGCCAGTCCAGGATCTTCGTGAAAATCCCTCGGCGCTGATTGTTCCAGAGCGGTCCTTTGCCTTTCAGGTCGAGGGCGAGGTCTGCGATTTGATTCGAGCGCACGGTGTTTGAAGCCGTAACATCTCGCGACCTGATGATCCCCTTGATTGTGAGAAAGGACTCCTCGCGGTTAACGGTCATGCGTTTGCTGCCCTCGATGCACACATTACCGTTATCCAGCACCTCCGTGACCTGACAGGACACCGTGGTAATCAGCTTGTTGGCCCGCCGGGTCTCTCCTCGTGCCCGGTGTTCATTGTCCACTTCGATACTCCAGTTGGGCAGCGTTTCCTTGGACAGGATATTAAGCCCGCCCGCCGTATCGGCGATGAGGAAAGGATTATTTGCGGCATCGGCCTCAGCCTCGACCTCGGATTCCTTCTTGGTGTCTGTACTGGCCTCCGTCGAGGCATCGATCGTTTCCTGCACGAGCACCGTGATAATGTAGCCTACCTCGAGCTCGAGTTGTTTATTGGCGATCAGACTTCCTTTGCGCGCAGCCTTGGCGGAAAACAGCGAATCGGCGCCGGCCCCGGCGGCAAGCAGAACGGCACACAAACCAGCGATTAAAATGCGCATGGCGCCCTCCCTATTCGAGCGCGACGAGCCCGTCCTTCTGGACAATCCCCTCGAACTCCTCTTTCGATTCCAAGTTCTGGCATCTGAGCACGTCGCCTTCACAGGCGTCGTTCTTGGCTTTGGCGCGACTACGTACAACGAGCCCGCCGCGTCTCAGTTCGATGGCGACTATCTGGTTGCGTTTGATAATGCGCCGCGGCTTTACCTGTTGCCTGGTTATAACCTGCCCTGGGTAAAGTGTGGACCCAGCGACATACCCATCGAGGCCGGATGGTTCGCCAAACGGGGCTCCGCGCAGGCTGCTGCGTGGTTTCTTCTCGAGGGCAAGGTCGGCTGGCCGGATAGGCTCGCCGCGTGGAATGTCTACAACTGCGACAACCACGTCTCCGTACGTTTCGATGTGTGCACGGCACAGCACGGTTTTCTGCGTCTGCCCATCGACGCACAGTTCGCCGCGGAACACGCCGCTGCCAAGATAGTTGAACTGACTGCTTGGATGCCACCGGATCGATACGTCGCCATCAGGCAGGACGAAATCGCCCGAGGGCGGATCGACTTCAACTAGCGTGTCCTTTGGGTCCCACGGCATCGTTGCGAGAATGTGGGCGCGCAAGTCTTCGGCCAGCATTCGTCCGCTTACCTCGAGATGGAGCGTGGTTACGTGGATGGCATCTGCACCCTCGAGTTCGAGCGCATCCAAGGCAAGGCCGGCATGCTCGATACGAGCCGTCACCACTGCCGCATCAAGCCGCTTTACACTTCCGGGAAGCGCTGCAGGACCCAACTCGATGCGGCTGAGCCGTTCTGCATTCTCCGCGTTGATTTCGGCTATGTCCCCGAGGCAGATGGTCGGACCTTTCACGTACGGGTTCGCCTTCAGCGTCACGGACCCCGCCCATGCCGCGACAGGAAGCAGCAGAACGGCTGTCAGCAGGTGCGCGCTACGCATCGTCTATCGCCTTACATTGTTTGCAAGCTGCAGCATTTCGTCGGAGGTCTGGATCACTTTCGAGTTGGCCTCATAGGCGCGTTGAGCGATGATCAATTGGAGGATTTCCTCGACGACCTGGACATTCGAGTTCTCGAGAAAACCCTGCTCAAGCGTGCCAATGCCGTCGAGACCGGGCTGACCTGTCGTAGGCGTGCCCGAAGCATCGGTTTCGAGCAGGAGGTTTCTGCCCAAGCGGGCATCGAGCCCCGCCGGATTGACGAACCGGGCCAGCTCGATGGTTCCCACGTTCTGCGGAGTGGCCTCTCCTTGCACCAAAGCCGACACGACGCCGTCGGATCCCACTGTGAGCTGAATATAGTCGGAGGGGACGGAAATAGCAGGTGTCAGCGGATAACCGTCGGAAGTAACGATGCTCCCGTCCTGGTCGATCGAGAACGAGCCGTCCCGTCCATAGGCCACTGTCCCGTCGGGGAGTTCAACCTGGAAATATCCATCGCCCTCGATGCTGAGGTCGAGGTCCCGCCCGGTTTGAATCATGTTCCCGGGCGTGAAGATCTTGGCAATTGCAGAAGGCCGGACCCCGTGGCCCACCTGGATCCCGACGGGGATGGTCGAGCCGGCCGTTGTTTGGGTCCCGGCTGCCTGCAACGTTTCATAGAGCAGGTCCTGAAAATGGACGCGGCTTTTCTTGAAACCGGTCGTGTTGACGTTGGCCAGATTGTTCGCAATGGTGTCAATATTGAGCTGCTGGCCCACCATACCGGTGGCGGCTGTGAACAACGCTCGAATCATGAACAAGCTACTCCCATGCTGCCTATCCTAGATGGGCATGCCTACCTGGTCGATCAAACGCCCCAAGGTATCATCGAAGGACGTGATAACCCGTTGATTGGCCGCATACGCTCGAAGGCCGAGGATCATGTGCACCATCTCGGCCGCCGCTTCTGCGTTGCCCATCTCGAGCGACTCCGGCGCCACGCTGGTCTCGCTTGCCTCAGTCATTTCCGCCTGGGCCGCATCCGGCGCAACGTACAGATTGGCGCCCGCCCGTTGCAGAACCGCCGGGTCCTCAAACTCGACAAGCCGAACCCGGCCGACCTCGTCGCCGTCCGAAAAGACCGTGCCGTCATTGGCAATGCGGACTTGCGACCCGGTGACCACGATGTTGCCGCCGCCCTGGCTCTGCACCGGCAGGCCCCCAACGGCAACCAGCCTTCCCTCGGCGTCAATGGACAAGGCGCCGTCGCGCGTGTAGCGCTCGCCGCGAGCCGTATTCACTGCTATGAAACCTGGGCCGTCGAGGGCAATGTTCAGCGGATCCCCCGTATGGGTGATAGACCCCCTGCTGAAATCGGTAAAGGTGTTCTCGACGCGAACGCCCCCGCCAGGTCCCCGCTGCGTCCCATACATTGCAGGACTCAACGCCTTTTCAAGCGTCTGATAAAATCCCTCGAGAAGGACGTTCTGCCGCTTAAAGCCGGGGGAGGATAGATTGGCGATATTGTTTGCCAGCACTTCTTGCCGCTGGTCAAGAGCCACCAGAGCGGTAGCCGCCGAATAGAGTCCCTTGAGCATCTCCCTCGATCTCCAAACGTTATGCCAACGCCCCGACGCGCGGTTTTCATGAGGACCGGCGGGTGCGCTTGTGAGCGCCTTCCCTGAGCCGGGCCCCGCCTCCGGAGTCATCCCACAAAAGGGACGCGCAAAAAGGAGCAACGCGTGTGCCAACGGGCAAAGTCGCCGCATAGACCCGCAAATACCGCTTATCGAGAGCAAATGGACCGCTGATCCTGGCGGCTTGGGAAGCAAAAGTTGCCTGATCCCGGCAGTTTCTTCAGCTTCTGAGGACGTGACGCGCTGGAATCCCTGTGCGTCTTCATGGTCTACTAACAGCGGTCTGGAACAATGATGGATGCCAAAATTGAGAAGAGAATCCTGCGCAGACAGTTTCTGGAACGCCGCAGAGCGCTTGATCCTGAGGAGGTCCGCGCAAAGAGCGCCGCCATCATTCAAAGGCTTCATAACCTGCCCCCTTTCGCGTGCGCCCAAAGCATCCTAACCTACGTAGCAGCTAAAGATAACGAGGTCGACACGCAGCCGCTCATTGCGTCGCTCCTTGAGCAAGGCAAGGAAGTGCTCGTGCCCATCGCAGAGCGCAACCGCAGCATCATGTGGTCGCGCCTCGATGGACTCGATGAACTGGCCGTGGGCGCTTTCGAGATCCTCGAGCCTGCGCATCAATGGCGCAGACCCGTTTTGCCGCCGAAGGACGCCGTCGCATTGGTGCCTGGGATTGTGTTTACCCGGGACGGCTGGCGGATCGGCTATGGCGGCGGCTATTACGACCGTTTTTTGGCGCATTTTACCGGGATTGCCATCGGCCTCGCGTTTTCCGAACAGATGACCGCCTCGATACCTCGCGAGAACCATGATGTGCCGCTTCACTATGTGGTTACAGACAAGGTCGTGTATCGGGCAGCAGGCTTGACATAGATGCGCGTAAGGATTCGCTGTTTGTGCGCCCTCCTGATCACGGCCTTCGCCATACCCCTCTTGGCCATGGTGCTGGGCGCATGCCAGAAGGAGGAGAAGAAGCAGCGTCCACCCGCTCCCGCTTCGCCTATCGGAAGGCTGCTCGAGCTCTTCCCGGACGAGGCGGAGCTGGTCTTCGCCGCGCCGCCGCCCGCCGCACTCTATGAAGCGGTTGCATCCCTTTACCCGCCGGCGGCTGAACAGGCTGTGCCGGGTACGGGCGGAACGTATTCAGACCTGATTGCCCTCTATGAAATTGACGAGCGGGCCCCAGCGGCGTGCTATGTCGATGTGGGCCCCGGAGGCCAAGACGGGGACAGCGTGTCTTTTGCCGTAGTCTTTGCCTGCCGGAATCGTGTCGCTCTTCTGGACCTCGACGTGCTTAGATTTGTCCCAGGAGCTAGCGGCAAGGTTGTCGAGAATGGGACGGTTATCGTCGAGAATCCAGAGGGAAAGCTGTCCTATCTGATGACGCCGGACTACGTGGCCGTCGCCAACTCAGTGTCCCTGCTCAAAGGAATTGCGCGCCGCCGGCATCGCCCATTGCCAATCCCCTACAGCAAACTCTGTCAACCGGCCGCAGACCCAGACCAAGCGGCAGTCCTGATCCGGGCATCTCTCCTAAAGGACTGGCGCCGGCAGATACGGGGAAAGATGCATCCGGTCATGGCGGCAGCACTGGACCTTGTTTTGGACCCAGGCCCTGCATCCGGCGCTGTCGCAATGGCAACGCTGTCGGCGAAGAACGGCCGCATACATGGGCGCATAGGGCGGCCCTGCCCTGCCCAAGGGGTATCGAACGTGGTACGTGACGGGAAGCCGAGGGCTTTGCTGGGCCCGCAGGTTCTTCCTGACGATGCAGTCGTCACGGTGAGTTACGCGCTCACGGGATCGCGACTGACCCTGTTCACCGAATTTCTTGCAGAGATCACAGGGCCTATGAACGATCCCGATATGGCCTTTGCCTTGGCGCGATCTAAAGATCTGCTGGGGCAGGAAATCGCCTTCGCTCTGACCGGGTCGCCTCAGGAGGGACTCGGCTTCATAGCGTTGGCGGCTGTGAAAGACGAAGAGGCCGCCCTGGACCTCCTTGGCGCCATGCTGCCCCCCTCCCACGACCCCCCCGCGATATGCGAAGGCGTCCCCGTTTATACGCGGAAAGTCGTAGAACCTGTCCATTACGCCGCATCCAGCGGCTGCCTTTTCGTGTCCACGGATCGAGGCGCCCTCGAGCAAGCGCTCACCGATGCAGGCAGCCGTATAATCCGTGGCGAGGCGAACCGGACCGTTGCCGAGTTTGACATGGAACAGCTCCGAGAGGCTGCGGGAATGCTGATGGCCATGGGCGAAGAAGACCCGATCGCCGCGATCCTGCAAATTCCGTGGCTTGCCAGCCTCAAACGCGTCCGAGTGACCGAAAAGGTTGACGGCGGGTGGAACTGGGTCGCCATCGAAGCGACTACCAGACAACCGGAGCAGACCCTGGCGCTGTCTACTCGACCGTGACGCTTTTGGCCAGATTGCGGGGCTGGTCCACGTCGCACCTGCGGTTCGCTGCAATGTAGTACGCTAGAAGCTGCAGCGGAACGGCCACGATGATCGGGCTGAAAGGCTCGAAGCATTCGGGTACGTAGATGACGTCTTGGCTGTGGGCTTTGACGTTTTCGTCGCCGGAAGTGGCCACGGAGAGCACGATCCCGTTGCGCGCTCGGATCTCTTGGATGTTCGACACCATCTTGTCGTAGGTGTCGCCTTGGACAGAGACGCACACGACCGGGAGCTGCTCGGTGACGAGCGCGATAGGGCCGTGCTTCATCTCGCCGGCGGCGTAACCTTCGGCGTGGATGTAACTGATTTCCTTCAGCTTTAAGGCGCCTTCGAGGGCGCTGGGAAAGTTGTACGACCGGCCAAGGTACAGAGCGCTTTCCGCGTCGCGATACTTGGGATCGCTAGCGCACGAAATGATGGTGTCTTGGTTGTCAAGAATCCACTTAATCTTGTCCGGGATGGCGCGCAACTCCGAAATCATCTGGCGGGCCTCATCTTTCGTCATGACGCCTCGGGTCTCGGCGAGCCAGATGGTGAACAGCGCGAAGGCCGTACATTGAGACGTGTAAGCCTTGGTCGAGGCGACCCCAATCTCCGGGCCCGCCTGTTGGTAAATCACGCCGTGCGATTCGCGCGCCACGCTCGACCCCACGACATTCACAATCGACGCGACGCGCGCACCCAGACTCTTCGCAATCCGGATCGCCTCGAGGGTGTCGGCCGTCTCCCCAGATTGCGAGACGGGGATCATAATTGTATTCGGCGGTACAATCGGGTTGCGGTACCGGTATTCCGAGGCCTGGTCTAGTTCCACAGGCACCTTGGCGAACTTCTCGATGAGATATTTCCCGACCATCCCCGCGTGCCAGGCGGTCCCGCATGCAACGATGACGATCTTCTGGCAATTCCTGAGAGCCTGTTCGGAGATGTTCATGTCGCGGAGGATGACTTGATCGGAACCTTCCTCGACGCGGCCTCGCAAGGTATTCCGGATCACGTCGGGCTGTTGATTGATCTCCTTGAGCATGAAATGCGGGAAACCCTCTTTCTCGGCGGCGGCGTCGTCCCAGTCGACCGTCTTTACCTCGAGTTGAACCGGGGTCCCTTCAATATCATGGATGGTGTAACCGTCGCGGCGGATCTGGACGACCTGCCCGTTGTCAATGTAGAGCACTTCGCGCGTGTACTTCATGATGGCGGGAACGTCGCTGGCGATGAAGGCCTCGCCGCGGCCGAGCCCGACGATTAGCGGGCTGCCGTGACGTGCCGCTATGAGCGTGTCGGGGTCGTTCTTCGAGATCACGCCGATTGCATAGGCGCCCTCGACATCTTGAAGCGCCCGTTTTACGGCGGTGAACAGGTTCCCCCTGTAATACTTGCGCACGAGGTGGGCAATGGTCTCGGTGTCAGTCTGGCTGCGAAATGCGACGCCCTCGGCCTCGAGTTGGGCGCGGAGGGCCTGGAAATTCTCGATGATGCCATTATGAACGACGGCGATCTCGCAAGGACCGTCGAAGTGGGGATGTGAATTCACCTCGCTGGGCGCGCCATGCGTTGCCCAACGGGTATGGCCAATGCCCAAGGTCCCCGCAAGGGGCCGTTCCTCGAGTTTCTTGTCCATAGCGACGAGCTTGCCCAAGCTCTTCACGCTGTCCAAGCGGCCGTTTGCAACGACTGCAATCCCCGCCGAGTCATAGCCGCGATACTCGAGGCGATGCAGCCCGGACATAATGATCTCGACCGCGTTCTTGTCGCCAATGTAACCCACAATTCCGCACATAGAAACCTCGCTCCTGCAGGACTAGGCCTGTGCACCTAGCCATGCTGCCACCGCGTCGACGGGGGGAAGACCCCCTTCCGGCGCAAACCACCGCAGAAACACCCCCCTTGCGAAGACTGACAAAGTCGTCATGATGACGCCCGCAATGCAAACCCCGGCAAAACAAGCCGCCAATGTCCGATGCTTTTTCAGGCCGAAGATATGGCCTGCCACAGAACCCGTCCACGCCCCTGTAACCGGCAGGGGAATCGCCACAAACATAACCAGGCCCAAGACTTCGTACCGCTGTATGTTTTTCCCCTTGCGCCGCGTCCGGGCAAAGAGCCATTCCACGAAACGATCGCCCAGACGCCATCGCCTGAGGAAGTCTGTTGCTGGTTCGAGAAACCAAATGATGAAAGGAATGGGGATCATGTTGCCTGCCACGGACAAGACATAGGCCTTCCAAACGGGCATCCCGGCCAGGACGGCCACGGGCAGCGAGCCCCTCAGCTCAAGGATGGGCAAAGTAGCCAGGAGAACAGTCGCCACAGGCAGCGAGAAGTGATCGACGAAGAAGGCGATGATTGCTTCTTTCACAGGTCAATTCCATGTTGTCCGAGCCGTTCCAGCTCGAGATAGTTGGTTAAGTCGCGATGAAGAGGTGTTACGCTGACCCGGTTTTGGTCGACCGCTTCGAAGTCAGTCCCTTGTTCCGGCACATGGCTTGGCTCGGCCCCCCCAATCCAGTAGTAGAGCAAGCCCCGCGGGTCCCGCCGTTGAATGATTTCGTCCTGGTAATCCCGCTGGCCCATCCGCGTCCACGACAGGCCCTTAAGCTCTTCGTAGGGTGCGTCGGGCACGTTGATATTGTACATGGTATTAGGCGGCATGGGGTGTTCCAACACGAATTCAGCCATCAGCCGGGCCACCTTTGCGGCGGAGTCCACGTGCCGGGGCTGATAGCTTACGACGGACACGGCAAGAGAAGGAATCCGGAGCAGCATCCCTTCGTAAGCGCCGGCCACCGTTCCAGAATAGGTTACATCATCGCCCATGTTCGCCCCAGGGTTAATGCCGGAAAAAACGAGATCCGGACGCCGCTTAAGCAAGTCGCGCACCGCCAGCATGACGCAGTCCGTCGGCGTACCGTCTACCATGAACCACTGTTTTTTGACCTCTTTGACACGCAGCGGCCGGTGGAGCGATACCCCGTGTCCTACAGCGCTCTGTTCGCGATCGGGGGCGTACACCCAGACGTCGCCCACTTCTGCGAGTGCCGAAGCGAGGATGGCAAGGCCGGGCGCTTGGATGCCGTCGTCATTTGTTAGGAGCAATAAGGGTATTTTCATGGTCTAAACGAGATGGGCGACGTACCGGGAAACCGGCGCGATCTCGGGTTCAGGAATAACCCGGTGTTTATAGCATAGCCGGTCAGAATGAATCAAACCGGGGGCGAGTGAGACATGCAAGTCGTTGCTCCGTGCCCGCTTACAAGATCCGTTCTACGCAGTTTCCTTGGAAAGGGCCTGCGCGTCTGTTATGCTATGCATAGGTTCTGTCAAAGAGTCCGGCATGACCGCACATGGGTTACAGCTATTCTGGACGCAATGAGCTTATTGGGCTTAGGTGCAAAGCAACAGGATTTGCAGCGCATCGCGGTGTTGTCAAGAGGTTGTGAATGTCTTGCAAGGTAAGGAGGCGCGTGTTCTTGTCGCAGGTTTCGGGATTGTCCGCTACAGCCTAAGGGGGGATGCCTTTATTGGTAAAACCACGAATCCTGATCGTTGACGATGAAACCATCATACGAGACGCAATTCGCCGTTGGTTTGAGTTCGCGGATTTCGAGGTCGACGTGGCAGAGGATGGCCAAGTCGCCGTGGACAAGTGTTCAGCTCATACCTACGACATAGTGACCATGGACCTCGAGATGCCTCGCATGAAGGGCATGGAGGCTATCGCTCTTATCCGCAAGCAGCATCCGGCTCTTCCCGTCATTATCGTTACGGGCTACTATGAGGAAAACGCGATCGACACCGATAAATACCGCATTGCAAAAGTCCTGACGAAACCGGTCCGCTTGCAGGACCTTGAGACCGAGGTCCGTAAAGTCCTCAATGAACAGGGACAGTAAGCAGCTATCAGGCGGAGCGGGCTGAGGTTTATGGTTCTGAGGCGTTCTGCTGTCATCGAGCAACGCGTTGCTGTCCCCATTTCCAAGAAGGCGCCATGGATTTACTGAACACGAACTGGAAGACTGTTTCACCTCAAGAAACACGGGTTGGCTGGGTTGGGACGGGCGTTATGGGTGCTCCTATGTGCCGGCACGTGCTCGAGAAGGGCTATCAGGTCACTGTATATAACCGGACCCGCGCCAAAGCGGAAGCGCTTCTCGACACGGGCGCACAATGGGCCCATTCGCCCAAGGCTGTTGCAGAGGCGTCGGACATCGTGTTCACGATTGTAGGTTATCCAGCAGACGTCCGCGAAGTTTACCTGGGCGCCGACGGCCTGCTCTCTGAGGCCAGGGCGGGCGCCATTTTTGTGGACATGACCACGTCGCAGCCGAAACTGGCCGCGGAAATTGCGGCGTATGCAAGGAACAAGGGGGCAATTGCTATCGACGCGCCTGTGTCAGGCGGCGACGTAGGCGCACGCAACGGCACGCTTTCCATCATGATCGGCGGTGAAAAGGATGCAGTGGACGCGGTCATGCCCTTGTTCGAGGCAATGGGACAGAATATCGTGCACCAAGGCGGGCCCGGCAGCGGTCAGCACACAAAGATGTGCAACCAGATTGTGATCGCCGGAACCATGGTTGGTGTCTGCGAGAGCCTTCTATACGGCGCCCGGGCCGGCCTTGACCTCGAGCGCATGCTGGCATCGATTACCAAAGGCGCGGCAGGCTGCTGGACCCTCGACAACCTCGCGCCCCGCGTCCTCAAGCGTAACTTTGAGCCGGGGTTTTTCGTCGAGCATTTTATCAAGGATATGGGCATTGCCCTGGATGAGGCGAAGCGCTTGGGCTTGGCATTGCCCGGGCTCGCCTTGGTGCACGAGCTGTATGTAGCTGCCAAAGCCCAAGGTCACGGGCGGCTCGGGACCCATGCACTGATGCTCGCCCTGGAACAGATGGCGGGCATTTCCACTGTTTAGGCCGAAACTGATTTTCTCGATATTGGTGCTTTGTCGCAACAAGCGAGGCCTCCACGGGCTCTCACGCATTGCAAAGGGCTTCCCAAGACCCTGGTTCTGTCACGCGCGCCAGAACCCCGCGATACGTTCGAGGTCTTCGGCCTGAGCGCCGTACTCGGCGTCGAGCACGGTCCCCATGAGGCTGATGAGTTGCTTGAAATGCGGCGTAGCACCGTGTTGTTCCCGCGCAGGTTCGTCAGCATAGACCTCGTAAAAAAGGAACTCGCCGGGCTTGCCGGGCGCTGCGTGACAGATGTAAGCGAGCGCGCCGGGCTCATTGGCCTTGACGGCGTCGACCATCTCCTTCATCCGTTCAGCGGCCTCGGCTTCTTTGCCGGGCAGGGCTTTCACACGTGCAGTAAACGTTATCATTCGGGCGCTCCTTCCTTGTCAGGTCGCCGGTCGTCGTCTCATAACCTAACCGACATGTCATCATATCGGCCCGGCTCGCCACGCGCAACGCGGCGGACGCTTGACCCTTCCCTGGCGCTGCGCCACAATGCCGGTTTTCAGTATGGCTCGAGGCGAAGGAGGCGGCGACGTGCAGCAACGCAAGGGCAAACGCGTGGTCATTCTGGACCGTGGCTACACCTCGTACGACTGCGAACGGGAGATCTTGGCGGAGGCGGGCTGCACAGTCGACATCTTCGAGGGGGAGCGGCACGACCGCGACGGCCGCATCGCCTTTTCGCAAGGCGCTGCGGGGTTGTTGGTCCGTTGGACGGAGATCGACGGCCCGTTTCTTGACGCGGTCCCCGGCGTCGAGGCGGTCGTCCGCTACGGCGTGGGCTACGACAATATCGACCTTGCCGCCGCAACGGCGCGGGGCGTTCGGGTGGCGAACGTGCAGGGCTATGCCCGCCACAGCGTGTCGGACCACGCCCTCGCCCTGATTCTTGCATGCGCCCGGGCCTTGCCTCTGGGGGAAGCGCTTTTCAGCGAGACGTACGGCCATGCGCCGCGGCCCGACCTTGTCGAGTTGCGTCTTGCCACGTTGGGAATTGTCGGGCTGGGCCAGATCGGCAGCGCCCTCGCGCGTAAGGCTCAGCCCCTTTTCCGCCGCATTGTCGCCTCGGACCCGTACATTCCGGATGCGCAGTTCGAGGCGATGGGCGCGGAGAAAACAGCCCTTCCGGCCCTGCTCGAGTCGAGCGACGTCGTCACGCTGCACTGCAATCTCACGGACGAGACGACCCATCTTATCGATCGCGCCGCCTTCGCCCACATGAAGCGCCGTCCGATTCTGATTAACACCGCGCGCGGCGCCGTAGTCGATGAGGCCGCCCTCCTCGAGGCCCTCGAGCAAGACCGCATCCACAGTGCCGGCATTGACGTTTACTCGACAGAACCTCCCCCGGTTCGGCTGCGCCCCTTGCTGAACCATCCCCGCGTGATCAGCACCGGTCACTACGCCTTTTACAGTGAGAGCGCCATGATCGAGCTGCAACGTCGCGCCGCGAGGAATCTGAGCGACCTGCTGAGCGGCGCCGTTCCCGAGGACTGTCTCAATCCGTAAGGATCCCCTCACTCGAAACCGAGGGTGAACATGCGGTCCAGGTCGTAGTTGCTGTATGCCCGGAAGCCGATAAGGGTAGTTGTCTTGAGGAGGGCGTCCAATTTGAGCATATGGTTTGTGACGATGTCCGCTAGTTGTTCGTTTGTTTGCACCCGGACAATAACGACGAGATCCCAGTCGCCGGCTACGGAATAGACCTCCGTTACGCCGTCGATCTCGAGCAAGGCTTGTGCTGTTTCGTTGATGGCGTTGCGCTTCACATTGGCGAGGATGATCGCATTCACCATGGGTGCATTCCTTTCTGCATTAAATGAACAAACTGGGACAGCGACCAGATATCGGCGGCCGCAGCAACCACGTTGACAAGGCGCACGTCATAGACCCAGTGTAGGGATGTTTCCTTTCCGTTCTTCGTTATTGCAAGAGCCGCCTGATCGCTGCCATGTCGTCAGCGGGCGTCTTTTTCACCTCGAGGGCCTGCATAACGAGCTTTTCGGCCGAACCGCCGAAGGCGCGATCCAAAAGGTCGCGGACAAGCTGGCGCTGGGTCTCCTCCTCAGTCAGGCTGGCCTCGTAAAGGTGTGTTTGGCGCGACTCGTCTCGGCGTACCAAGCCTTTTTGGGTCATGATTTGGAGCAACTTCAAGACCGTCGTATAACCGGTTTTCCGCTGGGCGTCGAGGGCCTCGTGAATCTCGCGCACGGTTGCGGGGCGGCGACGCCACAGTACGTTCAGAATGGCGAGCTCGGCATTTGTTGGTCTTGGGGGGACTTGATAGGTCATGCGATGAATCCTCCTCCGATCGAAAGCGTGGATACTATAGGCGAGCCGGAGGCGCAGATTCAACGAAGTGCTTCGTAGGGGCCGTTTCACGCAACCCAACGACCCTTTTCGGGAATACCAACAGCGGGTATTGTGACTATACACGCGATGGGCCTACAATCAGCCGCCAGAGGAGAACGCGAATCGGCAGTATGTACTTACGTTTGACCAGCTTTGCGGGGTTCTTGTTTGTCTTCGCCCCCATGATCGCGTCCGCGGCGGCTTATCCCCGCCCTACCCTTGACATCGGACCCGATCACCCGCTCTTTCTATTCGACACCTCCGGGCTGGCGGCGGTGGACGTGCAGGAATACGCTGGGCGCATTGCCCAATGTTGGGATACCTTGCCGGACCAGCTCAGGCCGTACTCTGCCCTTGTGGTTACGCTGCCCGGCGGCGATTTGGTGCTGCGACACGAGCGCTGCCGTCAATTGGCGGCAGCACTCCAAGAAGCGGATATACCGATTGTCGTGCAGATTGCCGGCGGCGGCGCCGGCCGGCTTTATCCCGTCAACCAGATCGAGGCCCTCGTGAGTGAATTCGCCTGCATCAAGGGTGTGCAAGCCGGCGGCCTGCTGTTTGACGACTACCCGCCCTTTGCGATTGACAGCTTGGGCGTTCCTGCGGAAGCGCGCTGGCTAAGCGACGCCATTCGCGCCGTAGCTCAATATGGCCGACTCGTCGTGATCAACCTCGGCGGCCTGACCTGGCCTCGCTTGATGTCGAATGCAGGCTGCCGCCCATTGTACGAGACTTTTCGCGAGTGTGCGCCTCATATCGTTCCCTTGAGCGACTTGCGGGAAGCCCACCACTATATTGCCAGCGAGACGGCCCTCATGGGCCTATGGCTGGAAGGGGGCGCAGGCCAATGGGGGGTGGCGGCCTCTTCTTCGTGGTACACCGACGCCCGATTCAAAGCGCCGGGCGTCTTTGGCTACAATCCTGACCCGGCAAGCATGCCGCCTTTTTTCTACCGCGCCATGGTGCTCAACGGCGCCATGGCAGGCGCGTGCGTCTACGCGTTTCAGAGTGGCGACGACTTATGGTTCGGTCAGAACCGCCGGTTCTGGGACGAGTCCATTTATCCGGTGCTCGTCGAGTTAATCGAACGGGGATTCGTCGCGCCGGCGGACTTTGTCCGCAAGAAAGCCGCTGTCGCGTATAAGCTCACGCCGTCGCGGACGCCCCTCGAGTTCTTCGTCAACCTCCGGGACATCGACGCCCTCTATGGCGAGGGTTTGTTGATAAGGGGGGCGTACGGCGTCGAGGACCCCGTCCAAATCCCTGAGCTCGTCCTGAACAGCGGCCGCCACTATTGGATTCCTATCGTATCATCCTTTGCGGCCAGCGAGGCGCTCGCCGGGTTCGAGATGGTCGCGGGCCCAGGGACGGCTGCAACTGCCGAGGAGTGGACCGCCTTGCTCGATAGGCGGTACCGGCCGGACGGCGCGGGCACGGCCTTCATCTGCCGGGCAGCGCGGGGCGTCTACATCATGAACACTCGGGAAAACAGCATGGAGCAGCAAAGCTTCCGCGTGCCCAACGTGCCGAAGCCTGTTCGAGGCTTTGAGGCCAGCCGGAGCGACAGGAACGTCACGCTGACCTGGCCGTTTCGCGAGGGCGACGTGACTTATCGCATCTATAGGCGCGTGCTGCCGGAACAGGACTTCACCTTGGTCGCGCCCGATGTGGACCAGCGCCGCTGGGTGGACGAACAAGTCGATCCCGAGGCCGCCATCGCGTATGCCGTCACGGCTCTGACAAACGAGGAAGAACCTTACGAAGGGACGGTTGGCTATGGGGAGTGTCTGGCTTTGAGCGTCGTCGAGAGCCGCGTCGAGGAGGAGGCCGTCGTCACCCCTTTGCTCAGCTATGGGCGAAGCCGGTCCGTCGAGAGCGATGCCGGCTCTCGGAACTTATACGAGAGCCCGTCGCCCGCCGAGGGGCTTGACGACACCCAAGTGCCCGTTGCCACGGCCATCCTCGACCGGATCGAGACATGGGAGCGGGCTTTTAGCAACGAAGACCTGGAAGCGGTTCTCGAACTCTACGCGACCGATTATGAAGATGCGCAAGGCTGGGGTTATCCGTACGCCCGCCGCGCCTACAAGTGGTTCTTCCAACGCTACCAAGCCACGGGCATGGCGCGCCAGGTCCGCAAGTGGGATTTCGGCGCCTACCCTGCAGACGGCACGGTGCGCGTGCTCCTCTATTGCCGGTTCGAGGGAATCGCCGTTAGCGATCCCGGCGGGCGATTTGCGGGCAAGCCTGCCCATTTCCCCCGCCAAGATCCGGGCGAGATCTGGTTGACGTTCACCCAGGCTGAAGGGCCGTGGCGCATCCTGCATACGGAGCCGGCCCTGCCCAACTTCAACGACATTCTCGGCTTCTCGACCGGCCCTTACGACGGCTGGACGCCCGGTCCCGACGATTAAGCCGCCTTAAAGGCCGGGTGCAGCACGCTCATGATCTGTCTGCGCTTGTGCTGTCGTCCGGCCCGGCCATGACGGCATCTGCCCAGAGAGTCCATTGTAATCCATTGGAATTCTTTCACTTACGTGACTTCTTAGGAGTGTGAATCCGGCATTTCCGCAAAGCGGCTGCAAATGGCCCACAATTGATCGCATTCAGAAAAAAGTGCTTGACACCAGAATGCTTAAGGCATAAACTGAAGGTAGTTGTTTTGGTGCTGCCAAGGGTGAGTGTGGTTGTGTTTCATGAGGAATCCAGGGGGCTTGAGGCGTCTTACGCGGCTTTGTGCTGCTGCGAAGGTTTTCTTGGGTTGCAAAGAGTGTGGAACATGAGGAGGCAATCGCGATGAGTAGAAAGTTGGTATTGTTGTTAGCGGCAAGTGTGATGTGTGCGTCCCTTGGGGCGTACGCCGAGGCTCTCTGGACCTTCGACTGCAATACGGAAGGTTGGTGGTCCTGGAACAATGTCGAGTTATCTTGGAAAGACGTCAGTGGGGGCAAACTCAGCTACATCCCCAACGGCCTCGGCGATCCGCACGCCGGGGTCCGTTTCAACCAGGCATTGGCCGATCACCAGTACCTTCGGTTCTCGATGGACGGCACTGGCATCCCGGTGGCGGACGCCACTGGTATGGTCTACCTCTTTACGGAAGCGGGGCATGCGGGCATCCGCTTCGATCTGGTGGAAGGGTCGAACATTTACATGATTGATTTGGTGAACGCCACGGTCGAGGACGATGGCGGCGGCCAAGGCGGCACGACCCTCTCGCAATTCCGCTTGGACCTGCCGCAGGACGGTCCGGAACAGTTTGAAGGATTTGAGTTCGTGATTGACTGGGTGTACTTGGGCACGGACGACGCGTTTGTCCCCGCAGCCCAGGATACCGCGGATTGCTCGATGGTCTCGACGAGCAACGCCTACACCGCATGGAAAGTGTCGACGGCGCCCAATATTAACGGATATATCGAAGCGGGCGAGTACCCCGATTATCCGCTCTACCTGAACAACATCTCGATGGCGTCCATGCGCGGCACGCGGCTGAACTATGTTCAGGACGACACGGATATCTCGGGTATCTTCTGGTTTGCATGGGACGACACGTGGTTCTATTGCGCAGCGCGTGTAACAGACACGGCAGTCGAGTACTTGGCCGACCAGGGTCAGGCGCTGAACGGCACAGACTGCATTCAGCTCTGTACAGACCACCAGTATCTCCATGACGACTCGATGATGAACGACGAACCCGGCGGCGTGAACATCCACGACGTGGCGCCCGGCCAGGCCAGCGACCCGAATACGGCCGCTTACTGGCAGCATTGGGGACCGCCAGACGAGATAGGCTACCCCGACTCGTTCCCGAACAGCCAGTTTGCGGGCCATACCGACGCCAGTGGGAACATGTACGAGGTCGAGCTGGCCATCAAATGGTCTGATTTTGACCCGAATCCTCCGACGCCCTATGTGGGCATGCAGATGGGCTACATGGCTATGCTGCTCGACACGGACGGGGGAGCGCTCAGCGAGCTGTGGTGGAACGCAGGCAATGGCGTCAACCAGATTGGCGGGCCTGTGTCGACCTGGGCCACCATGACCCTGGGCGCCGATCCGAACGACCCTGATGGGGACGGCCTGTCTAATGACGAGGAGACCGCGTTGGGTACGGATCCCGAGAATCCGGATACGGACGGCGACGG
>CAZBQH010000391.1:0-4425 GCA_964493915.1 uncultured Nitrospiraceae bacterium | reverse complement strand
AAGAGCGTGTTGGTAGTGCGCCCGTAAGGGCGTTCTTGGGGAAACGCCTTACGGCGTCAGTGCGAACGAAGAGCGTGTTGGTAGTGGGTTGGGGAGATGCGCGGTGTGAGTAAGGCAAGCCGTTGGCGCGAGCGAAACGGCGGTGTGCGTGACGTTCAGGCCGGCGGGCTGTATTGCTATAGGCTTTGGTTGACGGGGTGTCGAGTTGGACGAGGCCCAGGTTGCGGCTGAACATGAGCCGTTGGGCCGGACGCAATGCAATGCTCATAAGGAGGAAAGAATGCGTAAGAGTGCGATGGGTCTTCTGGTGTTAATGGTTGTGGGCGTCCTGAACATGGGTCAGGAGCAGTGCAGCCCGGAGTTTCCTTTGCCTCCATTTGATGCGACAGGCGACTACGCAGGTATCTGGAGGGGGCGCAGCGACGACCAGATGCAGATCGTGGAGGCCTGCCCGTTGTCGATCACGTTGGCGCAAGACACAAGTCTCAACTGGCCTGAGGACCACGCCGTTAAAGGCCAAGTCGTGATTGATTACTCATGCATCGAGTTGCCCGAATGGGTTCAGCCAATTCCCCCGAGCGTTGTGGACGTAGGCGGACTCCTTGGGGACGACGGCCACCTGGTCTTATTGTCGGGAGGCTGCGGCACGGGATTGTGCGTCGTCCTGGCGCTAGACGGCGAGGGCGAGGACGAAGACGCGGACGGGTTGATGGACAGGTACGAGGGCGAATGGTCTTTTGTGATTCTCCTGGCGGGCGTCGAGCCGTTCGGGGTAGCAGGCTTCTTTGATGTGGAGGGGGTGGACTGAGGCCCAGCACAGCGGAACGCAGCAGAGGCGCCAAGCGGCTCGTTTCTGGTTTCTCAGAAGGCAGTGTGCGTGGATAGATTTCTTGGTTAATCGTGCTTGCTTTGCTGGCGTATTTCCCACTTTTTGTAACGAAAACCTAACGCGTTTCTCGTTTCCTGCAAACGTTTGGGAGGTATTCTTGCTCTGAAGGCGGCCACAATTTGGCAAGATAAGGAGCAAGTGCGATGAGAATCGACCTCCACTGTCACTCGAAGTATTCGAAACGTCCTTCCCTGTGGATTATGCAGAAACTCGGTTGCCCAGAGAGCTTCACGGAGCCGGAAGCGCTTTACCGGATTGCGCGAAGCCGTGGGATGACGGCTGTAACAATCACAGATCACAACGTCATTGACGGGTGTCTCGAGATCGTCGAGTTTCCTAATACCTTCATCAGTTGCGAGTACACCACGTATTTCCCTGAAGACCAGTGCAAAATCCATGTCGTTGCATACGATATTTCGGAACCAGAACACCGTGACTTGTCCGAGGCCCGTGAGAACATTTACGACCTTGTAGCCTACTTAGAAGGAAAAGAGATTCCCCATGCTTGCGCCCATCCCCTCTATTCGGTCAACGACCGGCTCTCTGAAGAGCACGTCGAGAAGCTCGTTTTGCTTTTCAAGTACTGGGAATGGAATGGCGATCGCGGACCGGCCATAAACGCCGCGCTTTATGACGTCGCAAACAGTTTGAGCCCCGCCCTCGTAGGTCAATTGGTTGACAAACATGGCATCGTCCCGGATTTCCAGGAACCGTGGATCAAACGTTTCACAGGAGGATCAGACGACCACAGTTCCCTGAACTTGGCGAAGGTCTACACGGAGGTCCCGGGGGCCGAGAATCTCGAGGCGTTCTGGAGCGGGGTGGAAAACGGCGCCGCCCGGGTGCACTGGGATCCTGCAACGCCGCGATCGCTTGCCCGGAGCATTTACGGCATTGCCTACCAGTTCTACAAGACCAAGCTTGGACTCGAGCGGCACGTCAATCGCGACGTATTCCTACGTTTTCTCGACAGGGCGCTTCAGACCCGGGATGAATATCTGGCAGAACCGTGGGTTGCCCGATTCCAACTCTTTCTTGGCGGCCGCCGACGGGGACGCATGCGCAACGCTCCTTCTGGCTTGTTCGAGCTGTGCCGACGCGAGGCAGAGCAACATATCCGCGCCAATCCGCAGCTCATGGCTATCTTGCAGGACGGTGCGAACCACCCCGTGGACATGGACGACAAGTGGTTTGATTTCGTCAACGCGGTGGCAGACAGGGTTCTTGTCCATTCGGGGAGGCAGGTGCTTGACCGGGTCCTTAACGCCCGTTTGCTCGGCATGTTCAATGCGTTAGGAGCGGCAGGCGCCCTCTACACTATGCTCGCTCCCTATTTTGTGTCGTTCTCGCTCTATGCGAAAGAGCGAGTCTTTGGCGAGCGCGTCCGCAACCATTTCCTGGACGGCAGGCGGCGCGGCGACCCGGATCAGCCGCAGTTGCGCATTGCCCACTTTACAGACACATTTGACGAGGTGAATGGGGTAGCAAAGACACTGCGGCAGGGACTGGCAACGGCCCAAGCGCTCAATGAGGACTATACAATCGTCACGTGTACGGAGGAGCGCGGCCCGTTTCAGCGGGGCGTCCACCAGTTTCTGTCGGTTGGCGCCGTCCAATTGCCTGAGTATCCCGAGCTACGACTTCTGTGCCCGCCCTTTCTCCAGATGCTGAATCACTGTTATGAGGAAGGTTTTACATCGCTGCATGTGGCTACGCCAGGCCCGGTGGGTCTTGCCGGGCTTGGGATTGCGCGCATCCTTAAACTGCCTGTCAGCGGGACCTATCACACCTCTTTGCCTCAGTACGCAGGCGTGCTTACCGACGACAGCTACGTGGAGGACTTGGCTTGGCGCTATATGGCATGGTTCTACAGCCAACTGGACGCGGTGTACGTCCCTTCGTCGGCCACGCGGGAGGAACTCGAGGCGAAAGGCGTTCCGCGAGACCGGATTCGGGTCTATCCGCGAGGCGTTGACACGGAGCGTTTTCACCCGGAAAAGCGGAGCAGCTACTTTCAGGAACGTTACAGCTTCGAGCAAGGCGCTGTGGTGCTCCTTTACGTAGGGCGGGTGTCGCGTGAAAAGGACCTCGACGTGTTGTCCAGGGCCTACCAGGAGCTTTGCCGGTCGGCAGTACGTGCGCGGCTGGTTATCACGGGCGACGGGCCTTACCGGAGGGAGATGGAGGCGGCGTTGAGCACGGTGCCGGCCCTGTTCACGGGCTATGTGGAAGGCGAGGAGCTGGCACGGCTCTACGCCTCGAGCGACGTTTTCGTGTTCCCGAGCAGTACGGACACCTTCGGCAACGTCGTACTCGAGGCGCAAGCCTCCGGGATCCCTGTTATTGTAAGCAATGCCGGAGGTCCCCGGGAGAATCTGATCCCCGGCGAGACGGGCCTCGTTGTCCCAGCAGGCGACCATCAGGCGCTGTGCGCAGCGATGCGGGACCTTGTAAGCAACGAGGAACGGCGTCGCGACATGGGCCGGGCCGCGCGCGCCTATGCGGAGCAGCGTAGCTTCAGGGAGGCCTTCAGACAGCTCTACGCCATGTATGCCCAGGAAGAGACGCGGGGACAGGCTACGGCGAATCCTCTTATCGAGGCTTTGGCTTTTCGGCGAGCAGCGGCGGCGCCTTTATCGGGGCTCCGACTCTAAGGTCCCCTGCGTTCGCTGTGACAGGACCACGCTCATGTGCACCTCATGAGGGTCTCCGGGTTGAGGCATTCGACCTTGCGCCTATTGTTCTCCGCAGCGGGTGAAAAGAGAGACGCTCTCGACGAGTCCGACCGCTCGCTTCCTAAGCTGGTCAAGTACGGTTTCGGGGTCTTCGAAACGAAAGATCATGATGGCCTTGTCTTCGCGGCCGAAGGTGAACGCGTACATATACTCGATGTTTGCGCCGATTTCCTCGATGAGCTGCAACAATTCGGCGAGGCCGCCTGGGCGATCGGGCACCTCGATGGCCAGCACGTCGCTGACTTTGACGACGCATCCGGCATCCTCGAGAACTTCTTTCGCGCGTTCCCACTCGCGTACGATGATCCGGAGAATGCCGAACTGCTGGGTGTCGGCGAGGGCGAGCGTGAGGATATTGACCCCCGCGTCAGCCAAGGCTTGGCATGGGGCCAGCAGATGCGCCGGCTTGTTCTCGAGGAACAGCGACAGTTGCTTGATCTTCATGGCGTCCCTTTCTCCGTCTGAGGCGCGCTTGATGGGGGCACCCAGGCGCCGTCGGCAGGTATTCCCTTCTAATGCACGTTGAATCTGACCTTGGCATTTTATATTCGCTTAGATGTGCCGCTTGTCGACGACGCGTATAGCTTTGCCTTGACTCCGTTCGATGGTCTGAGGCTCGACAAGCCGGATTGTGCAACGGATCCCGATCGTGTGCTCGAGAGCCTGGGTAAGCTGACCCTGGAGGTTCTCGAGAGCGCCTACGGTGTCGCCGAACACCTCGGCCGTGACCTCGACAAGCACTTCCATTTCGTCCAGACCTTTGTCCCGCGTTAAGATAATCTGGTAATGGGGCAGGGTCCC
>CAZBQH010000390.1:0-14443 GCA_964493915.1 uncultured Nitrospiraceae bacterium | reverse complement strand
CGATCCATGATCTCGAGGTCACCGGACGAACCCGTGCAGGCAGGTTGTTTCCGGCCGCCGTCTCCGTTTCCCCCGTCGTCGAGGAAAACGGGCGCCTTGTTGGGGTCAGCATCATTGTGCACGACATCGAGGCTCGGAAAAAGGCGGAACAGGAGCTGGTCGCCTCGCGCAACCTGCTTGCCGGGGCGCTGCGCAATGCCGACGTCGGATTTGCCATTGTGATACCCGACGGCGACGCCCCCCTCGAGTATAATCGCCGCATGGAGCAACTCATCGGACTTACCAGGGAGGAAATCGAGAACCTGACACTCGCCAAGGCCTGCGAAGCCGTTTTTGAGGAACCGGTCCGTTTCTACGAGACGGTACGCCAGACAGTTATCGACAAAGGCGTGGCAATCGAGTTCCGGAATCTGAACGTCCACCGGACCGACGGCAAACGGCGCGTCTGCAACATGACAGTGTCCCCCGTTTTTGGTGAAGACGGCAAGCTGTTGGCGGCAGCGATTGTTGCCGTCGACATTACGGAACGCGAGGCGCTTCAGGCCAAGCTGCTCGAATCGCAGAAACTCGAGAGCGTGGGCCGCTTAGCGGGGGGCGTCGCGCACGATTTCAACAACATTCTCAGCGGAATCCTCGGCTTCGCCTCTCTTATGCGCCAGCAACTCGAGCCCGACTCGCCGTTCCGGCATTATGTGGAGGCTATCGAGCAATCATCTAACCGCGCTTCGGAGCTGATTCACCAACTTCTTGCTTTTGCGAAAGGAGGGAAACACAAAATCCAAAGCGTCGATCTCACGTCCGTAGCTCGCGAGACCTTGGCGCTCCTGTCTCGCACCCTGAAACCCAACATTCTTGTGACCATGGAGAGCGACCCCCATTTACATACGGTCAGCGCAGACTCCAGCCAGATGCAGCAACTGCTCATGAACCTGTGCATCAATTCGCGCGACGCCGTAGGTGAATCGGGCGAGATCCACATTCTGCTTAAAAACGTCGAGATAGACGAGGCCGCGATGAAGCAACTGGGACTCAAGGCAGCTGGTCCTCATGTCTGCATAACGGTCCGCGACAACGGGTGTGGAATACCAGCGGAAGTAAGCCAGCACATCTTCGAACCCTTTTTCTCGACCAAGGAACAGGGAAGCGGATACGGCCTCGGGCTGTCGGTAGTCTACGGGATCGTGGATGTTCACAGAGGCGCGCTTCAGGTGCTGTCCGAACCCGGCAATGGCGCGCAGTTCGACATCTATCTCCCTGCGACCGGGCAGCCGGCGCAGCGGTCAAGCAGCAACGGCCTGCAAACGGAGGCCTTGCCCTCCGGCTCGGAGACAGTCCTGGTGGTCGACGACGAGCAACTGATCCGCGCCTTGTTGCATGAGGCGCTCACCATGGCGGGCTACAAAGTCATCGAGGCCAACAACGGCGAACAGGCCGTATCCGTGTATCGCGCGCGTCAAAAGGAGGTGGCGGTCGTCATACTCGACCTCATCATGCCTGGGATGGGCGGCGTGGACGCCTTCAACCGCATCCGGGAGATAAACCCAAACGTGCGTTGCATTGTGTCCAGCGGTTATGCAGCAGGCGACATCAACAGCCAGTCTCTGGCGGGCCCCTATGTCCGCTTCGTGCCCAAACCCTATCAGGCAAGCGCCCTGCTTGCATCGGTCAGAGAGTTGCTCGACGCGTAAGAACCTGTCGCCGATTAACGCAGTCAAACCAGTGACCAGGTTCGGCCAGAGGCGCGCCTCCGCAGACCATGGATGCGAAACCGTCTCGATCGCTTAGGACAGTAGACGTCCTTGCTCGCGTATGTTCAGGCATGGAACAGGGCGGCGCAATTCCCGGCAAATCCCGCCTCTTCTAAGGAAATATCTTCCTCTCCCAGATGCTCTGCCCGAATCTCCTGGTCAGACAAAGCCCCGCAACGCAGTGCCGCTGAACGCTGCGGCGTAGATGGCACGGACTTTGCTCCCCTCCAAGCACCACGTATAAACGACGGGGAACGTTATGAGACTCGACCCGATCGCAGCCCAAAAGGCGAAAGGAATCTCTTCGATTCCCACTGCACACGATCAAAGGACAAGCGCCTCGTTTGACGAGATCCTGACGCATGTGACAAAGGCGCCGCAGGTAGACCGGGCGTATCATGCTGTGCGGCGCAACGAGACCCTCTCAGGAATCTGCCTTGAACACTTACGCAGCTCCGGCGTGAATCCCTCAACGCGAGAACTCTACGCCGCAGTGGCGAAAGTGGCAGAGGCCAACAGAATCGAGGACCCTGACGTGATCTGGGTCGATCAGAAGCTGGATTTGTCCGTTCTGACTGCCTCAACAGGATCGGCTAGCACTCCAACCAGGGTTGCAGAAACGGCTGAGAGCGAGCGGACGCCCGAACCCCCCGCCTCCTCCGCCGCGTCCCTCCGCTGCAGCAATCCCGTGCCCGCAGGGTCCGTCGCCGCGTGGCGTTTCGCGGGCGCCGAGGCAGCCCGAGACGCCTTGTCCGTCCACACGGAACTGCTGCGTCTCCACGCAGAAGCGACGCCCAAAGGCCCTGCCGTCGAATCAACGACGCAGACCGAGGCGCTCGGCGGTCCTCTTAAGCAATTACCGAAAACTGTGCGCGGTATTCTCGAAACCCTAGGCATAGTCAAGACCAGGTCTGAGGACGTCGAGCGGTCTCTGGCGGCGCTCGAGAAAGCGGTCAGAGCCGGCCCGGGGATTGAAACTGGCCCGCCACCGGCCATAGATGTACCCAGTCCCTGGAATCTCGTTGTCGAGGGCCCCGCCCGGCTGACTTCCGGGTTTGGCATGCGCCACGACCCCTTCAACGGGCAAATGCAGCATCATAACGGCGTCGATCTCGCTGCACAGCCGGGTGCTCCGATCTACGCGCTGAAGAAGGGCCTAGTCGTTTTCAGCGGATGGCAGCCCGGTTACGGAAAGGTCGTGATTTTACGCCATTCGGACGGGCTCGAGACGGTTTATGGCCACAATGAGCGCAACCTCGCCCGGAAAGGACAGACTGTCGCCCCAGATTCCGCTATCGCGCTCGTTGGCTCCTCAGGACGATCAACGGGACCCCACTTGCATTTCGAGGTGCGCAAAAACGGCCGCGCCGTGGACCCCATCCCGTACCTCAAACGAAGCGCCCTAAAGGTAGCCGAGGTTTTCTAGCGCCTGCACGTCTTCGCTCGAGAGCTCGGCCGTCCCCGCCTCGCCCGTCGGCGTCGCCTCGACCCATTCCCTGATAAGCCTATCAAGGGCCGCCGCATGCCCGGGCTCCCTTTCCGCCAGGTTCTTCCCCTCCATCGGGTCCTCGGGCAGATAAAAAACCTCCCGCTCTTCCCCGTTCAGAATGAGTTTCCATCCCTCGGCCAACGCGCCTTGCCGTTGCGGGGGCCGCGAAGCCATGAGAGCATGGGCGCCCGGGAGATTAGGTACTGCACCCCCGTAGGTTTCGACGACGCGGATGCGGTCCGGCTCAGGAGGCGAAGCGATCAGATCCACGCCGAGCATGCCGGGCAGCGGTGCAAAGCCCGCGAGGCCGAGCAGAGTAGGACCGATGTCCACGCCCCGTGCAGGCACGTTCGTTCGCCCGGACTCGACGCCGGACGCGCGGATCATGAGAGGGATCTGCAAGCCCGCCTGGTAGATTCGGCGGCCATGGCCCAGATAGTCGTGCTCATAGAGACTCTCGCCATGATCCGCCACAAACAGAATCACGGCATCTGCGGGCAGGACTTCAAGCAGCCGGCTGATCTGTTCGTCTGTGTAGGCAATCTCGGAATCGTACTGCGCCCGTACTTCGTCCCTCTTATCCAGCTTCCCCGGCTTGACGCCCCAGGGATTGTATTTGCGGTGGAAACGATAGGGCGCGTGCGGGTCGGAGTAATGGACCCACATGAACACCGGCTTCTCAGGATCGCGTTCCTTCCAAAGGCGAATCGCGATGTCGCTCACGTCGTTGGCATACCGCTCGGATTTCATGAACACCCATCGCCGCTGGTGGAATCCGTCTTCATACACGTCAAAACCGCGATCCAGGGCGCAGAGTTTCGCTTTCAGGGTCCAGTTGCTTTGCACGCAGAAGGTCTGATAGCCAGCCTTCTGGAAGATCTCAGGCACAATTGGGACTGAGACAGGCATCGACAAACCGTTCCGCGTCAAGCCCGTCATGCGCGGATAACGTGAGCTCAGCATGGAACCAAAGGACGGCGCCGTGAGCGGCGCCTCACACACGCAATCGGTGAAAACCAATGCCTGCTCTGCAAGCTGGTCCAGTGCAGGCGAAGTAGGCTTATCATAACCATAGCACCCCAAATGGTCCGCACGGAGTGTGTCCACGGACAGCAGCACCACATCAGGGAGTGAGCGCGGCGCAACGGGAGCGACCGCGATTGCTATGGCCAGCATGTACAGCATGGAGCCAAACCTCTCTACTGCGGAGGCGGCGCAGCCTCTGCGGGCGGCTCCGGAGGAAGCGCTATAACGACCTCGCACGTGTCCATCAAAGGTACCACGTTGCCCTTCTCATTCTTGACCAACACCGGTTCGCCTTTGTCGTTGTAAGCGGTCAACTCGACAAGGAACTGTCCCGGCGGCGCTTCGTAAGGCACGTCAACCTGAAGTGTCCAGACCCCGTCGCCGGCCTTTTTGTCTCCGTCGGCACCGTCATCGTGCAGGTCCAGCTTCATCCGCTCGTAGCCCCTGACGACTCCCTCGATACGGGCGACGACATCTCGCTTGTCGTTTAACTTGACGGTGATAAACCCCGTGTCGCCCGGCTTCACAAGGGCGGGCGACATCGACGCATCCCTGAGTTTCGGTTGCCTGCCGAGCGTGTTGCAGCCCGCAAGTAAACCAATCGCCATCAGCACTGTGGCGGCGAACGCGATATGCTTCATACCTACCTGCCTCCTGGGTCGTAAGCAATACTCAGCCTATCGCACTGCCCGCCAGACTGTCAAACACGAAAGGCTCAGACACTGCTTGAGCGAATCTCCGCGTGCAACCGAGCTGAATGCACCCAGTCCGGAGGAGCGAACGGCATGAGTGCGATAAAGGCCCCTTCAAGGGCGCAAAAAAGGGGGAAGACCCGCCCTATCTTCCCCCTGTCCTATGCTCTACAGCTCGATGTTAGGAGAAAGGTGCGCTATCGCCGCCGCTCTCCGGCGCCTCTGCGGTGCCGCGGCTCAGCCCATGCCGCTGAAGGTCGTCAACCACCACATGAGGTTGTTGGCTCCCGGGGTGATGACCCAGCCGCCGAGGGAGGCTGTTGGCAGCTTAGCCAGGATTGGGAACTTCTCATTGAGACGGACGAATTCAACATGACCGTCCATGTACAGCACGTTCGAGCCGCCCGGGACATGGTTGAAGCGAAGCTGCCCGTCCGTAAAGCCCCAGCCTTCGGAAGTGCCCCACGCGTCCCACATCACCGGCAATGCAGACTGCGCCTTGGCCCCCGCAGCGGGGTTGTTGATGTCCGTAATGTAGAAGCGCTCGATGCCCTCCCGCAAGCGTTTGTATGAGGTGGGCAACGGCGTGACGCCGTCGTCGTCAAGGTGGCCTGCCATCTTGTCCGATGTCCAGGGCATGATCGCGGACGACACGTCGTCCTCGCCCGGTCTGACGCCGCCGATATGGTACCAGCCCACGGCATAATTGCAGTCTTCGTGCATGTTAAACATCGTGGCCTGGTCTAGAGCGTCTATCCATTCTGGCTTGCCAGGCGCCGGCGGCCAGTTTGGAACCATCGCCAGGAAGTTCGAGTAGAGGTTGAGCCACTGCGAGCAGGATTCGATGGCATACCCCGTATAGTTGTAAGAAATGGGCATAGACAGTTTGCTGTGGACGCACGGCAAAACATCAATGCCCAGGTCTTTACCTCGTTTCGTAATCTCCTCGACCTGCGCCGGGATGTCCGGGCCAATGGCATAGGCATTGCCGTGGAAGTCGCCATGAGGATCTGATGGACACATCACCAGCGCCGGATCGGTCCAGTACTCGGGATACAACGTCTTGGAGTCAAAGGCGTTCCATGTGCTGTAGCCCCAAGGACGCATTTTGATCATGGGCGGGAATTTCCCAGCCTTCTCTTCACTGGTGTACATCTTGAAGATAAGGCCGAACTGTTTCAGGTTGTTCGCGCAGGATGCGCGACGCGCAGCCTCTCGCGCCCGCGACAGTGCAGGAAGCAGAATGGACGCGAGGATGCCGATAATCGCAATCACCACCAACAATTCGATAAGCGTGAAGCCCTGTTTACGCATGATTTCCTCCTTCATGTAGTTTCACCGCCGCCTCGGCGCTGACCAAGGGCGGCCTGTTCATAGGTGCTGGGCGTCCGTCGCGGGACGCTCGAATAGGAACTGGGGGGTCGAAGAGATGTCGATGCTGCCCTGCCTTTCTTTAGTCGCAGCGGTCCTTGGGCCAGTAACATTATCTGAGCGAGATTATACAAACGTATAGCATATTTCGTCAAGCGAAAAGTACAAGAGACCTTAATCGTGCTTAGCGAACGGCTCTAAATAAGGAAAGAGATATCCAATATAATGCGAAAAAAGATGCCTGTGCCGGTCTCACATATTATGGGCTATTCAACTGGTTGTTACCCCGTGAGTCGGTCTAGAGTTATGAGTCCACAGCCATTTATTGCTAACTCAACATATGTAAAGTGGACGGTTTGACATGGGACCACCGCATTTGCTATTTCTTGCAGCATTCGGGACTTGGCTGAACCAATGGAGGATCCATTTACTATGGCGCGCGTTACTCTTCGAGACATTGCACGGCTCAGCGGTGTGTCGCGCGCTACGGTGTCTGCTGTCCTACACGATAAACTTTGGGTCAGCGAAACCACTCGGGAGCGGGTCCGGCAGGTTTTGCAGAAGGAAAACTATCACCAACACCTCATCGCCCCCACACTCTCCGAGCGTTTCAGCAAGATGATCGGCGTGGTCCTGGGCAACATCCGCAACCCCTTCAACAGCGAGTTGATAACCCGTCTGCAAGAAGTGCTTGCTGAGCGGGGTTATTTCACCATCCAACACACGACAGACGAGGGTTACGAGAGCGAAGTAGAGGCAATCCGCGCCCTTGAGACGTACAATCTCAGGGCCTATGTGGTGGCGCCCGTACAGGAGGGCAAGCCGCACGAACACATCCGGGCGCTCATCAAGGCCGGCAAGACGGTCGTCTGCATCGGCAAACTGCCAGACCTCGAGACCCACGCCGTAGACTTCGACGACCACCGGGCAAGCAAAGAGGCCACGGACTACCTTATCGACCGCGGCCATCGGCGGATTGTCGATCTCGCGGGCCCTGAGACCTCGTCCTTTGCCAGACACCGCACGCTCGGGTTTATGGAGAGCTTGATCAGCCACGGTCTGTCTTGCGATGAATCAATGATTGCTCGGGCGGGCGCCACTTTTGCGGGCGGCTTCGAAGCGGCGACGCGCGTCCTCACGCGGGGCTCGGAGCGGCCTACCGCTCTGCTGTGCTTCAACGACATCGTTGCGATGGGCGCTTACAAAGCTGCGTATGACTTGGCGCTGCGTATCCCGGACGATTTGTCCGTCGTGGGGTTCGACAACAGCCAGCTCTCCGCCGTGATGGGCCCCCCCCTCACGACCGTCGCGACCTGGCCCGCACAGGTCGGGGAGGCCGCCGCAGAAATCGTCTTCAGCGCTCTCGAGTCAAACTCCTTGGCGGGCTATCTTCACAAAATGACCTCGCCCCTTCTCATCGAACGGGATTCCGTGCGTACGCTAACCTGAGCTGCGGCAAGGACGCCCGGATGCACGTCGCGCAGCAAAGCGCGCATGTCGCAAACACGTTGAGGGACGGGACCCGATTCAGCGGCCGTCGTACTGACGCTTATAATACGTGAGAAACTCGCCGGTCTTAATCTTGCGCCACCACCATTCATTGTCCTGGTACCAACGCACAGTGTTGGCGATGCCCTGGTCCCAGTCCATAGCCGGCGCCCAGCCCAAGGCCTTCAGCTTTGACGCGTCGATCGCGTACCGCCGGTCGTGGCCGGGCCGGTCCGCTACCAGACGTATCAAGTCTTCGCCTTTTCCCACAAGATCGAGGATTTTCCGGGTCAAAACCAGGTTCTCGCGTTCATTGCCGCCGGCGATGTTGTAGATCTCGCCGGGATTGCCTTTGCGCAGGGCGCAGTCGATCCCGCTGCAATGGTCGTCCACGTAAAGCCAGTCGCGCACATTGTGTTCACCGCCGCGGTAGAGAGGCACCGGCTCGCCGTCCAACGCATTGGTAACGAAGAGAGGCAGGACCTTCTCTGGATACTGGTAGGGCCCGTAGGTGTTGGACCCGCGCGTGATGATGATAGGCGTGCCAAACGTGTTATGGTGGGCCAGAGCAATAAGTTCGCCGCCTGCCTTGCTGGCCGAGTAAGGGTTTCCGGGCCGCGGCGCAGCGCTTTCCGTGAACGATCCCACGTCAATGCTGCCGTACACCTCGTCGGTCGACACGAGCAACACCCGTTTCAAGCCCAGCTTGCGGGCCGTCTCGACAATATGATAGACGCCTGTCACGTTCGTCGCGATGAAATCCGTCGCTCCCAGGATGCTGCGGTCTACGTGACTGTCGGCGGCAAAGTTGACGACGGCGTCGCACCCTTCCAGAGCAGCCCCCAGCGCATCCGGATCGGCAATGTCGCCCTGAACAAAGGTGTAACGGGACGGTTCGAGATCCTTAAGATTGTCCAGGTTGCCGGCGTAGGTCAGCTTATCGTAGACGACCACATAGCAGCCTGGGTACGTCCGCAACAGATAGCGAACGAAGTTGGATCCGATAAATCCCGCCCCCCCTGTGACCATGATCCGTTCCACGGTCAATGCGTCCTCCTGGACATGTAGCGTTTGAGCGCCTCGACCCAAGGGCGCATACGGTATCCGCAACAGGCCTCGAGTTTCGCGCTGGACAAGACCGAATAGCGAGGCCGCGGCGCTTTGCTCGGGAATTCCGCTGCACGGCACGGGGCGATCGGCGTATCGATCTTCGCAAGTCTGAGGATCTCTCGCGCAAAGTCGTAGCGCGAACAGGCCCCCGCATTAACCGCGTGATAAACGCCGAACTGCTCTGTCTTCACGAGGGCCGCCGTCGCTGCGGCAAGGTCTTCGGTATGCGTCGGCGATCCCACCTCGTCTTCCACCACCTTGAGACTCGGCTGGGACTTCGCCAGGTAAAGGATTTTCTCAACGAAATTGTTGCCCCCTGGCCCGTAAAGCCATGCTGTCCGGATGATGTAGTCGCGCGCGTTCGCCTCGCGCGTGGCAACTTCGCCAGCCGCCTTCGATTGGGCATAGACCCCGAGGGGCGCAATGGCTTCGTCGGGTTCGTAAGGCGACCCTTTTATGCCGTCAAATATAAAATCCGTACTATAGTACACGACAGACGCGCCGCATTCGGACGCCGCTTCGGCCACATTGCGCGCGCCCCGTTCATTGGCCGCGAACGCCGCCTCTGGGTCGTCCTCAGCGCCTTCTACGTCCGTATAGGCCGCGGCGTTGAGGACTAAGTCCGGTTTGAAATCGTGGACCAAGGCGCGGACAAGCAGCGCACTCGATATGTCGAGTTCGGGAAGATCGAAACCCTCGATCTGGCCGGCCCTGCGAAAAACAGCGACCAAGTCCTTCCCAAGCTGCCCCTTGGCGCCAAGTACAAGTGTTCGCATCCAACATCACCCTCTTACCAAGCGGATTCTAACAACTCGTTTTTGAGCAAGCAAGGGAAGATGCGTCAGATAGGAATCAAACCGCTCAAGTTTCTCGCCGGAACTGCCGATGACTGCACTACAAGCCGAAGCAAGGATGCTGAGGCAAGCGACAAGGACGTCGCAAAGGCTGGCAGAGGAGGCGAGCGGTCATCCCTACGTTCCGCCTCGGTGTTCCAAGTCTTATCCTCCGAGAGTGCGCCGCAACCCGCCGTTGTGGCGTGTTCTCTTTTTGGACGGTCAGGGCAAAAACGCCCGAGGCTCTAACCCTCGGCGCGAACCCACCCGCTCGAGCTCATACGGACAAGCTCCCGGTCCACCCCTTCGGTTGTCACCCGCCGCACAAGGTAATGATATGCCGGGTCCTCGCCGCGGACGCGCTTGCTCAACGGCGCCCCGCCGCCGGCTGTTAAGGTGTACCTCACGCCGTCGACGACGGTGCTCGCATAGCCATGGATATGGGCCATGAACACTTCCTCGACGCCATGACGCACGAGGATCTGGTGCAGTTCCTGCGCATTGGTTTTGAAGCCCCGCCGGTGGCCGTCATCGACAAACGTGTCCTCGAAGAACCGCGGCGGGATATGGAAGAAGACGAATTTTCGGGCCGCCGTTGCCTTGGCGAGTTCGCCGTCCACGAAGGCAAGGTCGCCTGCGTCTACGCGCATCCGTTTGCTGTTATTGAACCCGAGGAAGTGGCACGGCCCCACGGTGAACGAGAACCGCCCGTCGCCGTAGAGTGCAAGAAAACCGGCGAAGTCGCGCCGCGCACCCCGCTCATGGTTCCCCGGCACGCAAAACATGGGCGCGGGCCCCGTCAGATGAAGAAGCGCGATATGGTTCTTCACATACTCGCGGGCTGTCCCGTGGCGCACGATGTCGCCCGTATGAAAGATCGCGACAGGCCGCTCGGTCCCGGCTTGCTCATAGAGAGCCGCAGCCGTGCGCCTGCGGTTGCGCGTGTCGCCCAGAACAACAAACGTCAGGTTGCCGCCGCCTTGATAAAGCGCCTCGGCTTGGGCGATCAACTTCGCATACCCGTGCTTTTCACGATGGGCGCGCAAGCTTTTCAGACCGCGATGAGCCTGCACGTAATGGTACATGGAAAGCCCCGCCAAGGCGAGGACCAGCGCGCCGCCGGCGCCCAGCGCCAACAACCACCCGTAACGCATGCCCACCAACAGTAAAACCAGGACCACCCCCCCCATTGCGATGCGTTTCTTCTTGAACACGGCGCTCCTGTTTTGCTCTTGGCGGCTGCGTACATGTCTGAGTCGAAGCTTGATTATACGGAAGACAGTTCCCTGCCGCGAAATCCGGTTGGGTCGCCGTGCCACGTCCGCTATAATCACCCGCAGAAAGCAAGACAAGGGCAAGAAAGGAGTCGACCCATTTCTATGAGACTGAACACAAACAAGGGGGTCGTCTCGATTGTTCTGGCGGCATGCGCCGCATTCACTGGAGTTACGCAACACCGTCCCGCCGCCGCTCAGGAGACCTCGACCATGGCCCCTACGCCCAATCTGCCCGACCGCATGACCCTGTCCGACGAAACACTCGAGTTGACGCTGGACACCAAGGAAAACCGGTTCGCCGTCCTTGACAAGCGAAGCCGCCGCGTTTGGCAAGCGCACTTGGCCCCCGAGGGTCCTGCCCTCAAGAGCGCACGGCAAGAAGGCAATAAGAGCCTCACACTCGAGCTGCATGATCGAGCTCTAACCACGCCTTTCCACGTGACCATCAGCCTCAAGCCCGGCGGGATCGTCTCGTTTCTTATCGAGGCGGCGCAGTACGATGCAACGCAAACCGGCACGGCAAGCCCCTCCGAAGATGTAGCAAATGTGGGCGCGGGCAGCGATTTGGCAGGGGCCTTCAACGGTCTGAGCTTCCCGCCGCCCCTTACGGCGGATCTCGATCACGGCAAGATTGTGTTCTGCGACCGCTCCTGCGGCGTTTACCTTCCCCTCGACGACAAGACCTACGGCGGCCGGACGCTTATGGTCTACGGCAACACCCAATGCATGGACATGCCCTGGATCGGCGTCATTGACGAGGACCGCGGCGACGGCATGATGGTTTACGTCGAGACCCCTTTCGACGCAGCAGTCACACTCAAACCTGCCGGGGGCGGACGCCACTGGCCCGAGGTGAACTGGCTGCCGTCGATGCAGACTTTCCGCTATCCGCGCCAAGTGAGCTGGCGTTTCTCGCCCGAAGGCGGCTACGTGGCGCTCGCAGCCATGTATCGAGAGATCGCCCGCGGAGAAGGGCGCTTCGTTACGCTCGCGGAGAAGATCCGGCGGAAGCCGGACGTCGCGCATTTACGCGGGTCGGCGATCATCTGGATGTCAGGCCCCAACCCTTACGACTTTGTCCGACAAGCCAGGCCGATGGGCGTCACGCACGCCGTCATCGCCAATGCCCACATCGGCCTCGAACCAGGTCAAGATCTCGCCGAACTGAACGACATGGGCTACGTCACGACCGAATACGACAGCATAGGCGACATTCTGCCCGGCGAGACGGGATTCCAGAAAGACGACGTCGAAGAAGCATCCTACCGCACGAGCCCCGGCGCAGACCCGCAGAAGGGCTGGTCCACTGAAACGCTGCAGTATTATTTCCGCTCGTCCGCCTTGGCCATGCGCGCGCTCCGGAGTTACGTGCCTCAACGCTTCGAGACACTCAAGTTCAACGGCCGCTTCATGGACGTTGCCGTCGCTATGACTCTCTTCGAGGACTATCATCCGGACCATACGTTCGATCGCCGCCAGGATATGCGTTACAAACGCGAAACCCTCGAGTACTTCAACTCGTTCAGAGCGGTCATGGGCACCGAGCACGGCAACGACTGGGCCATTGACCTGGTTGACTATCTCGAGGGTGCTACAAGCGGGCCTTTCTGGTGGATCTCGACGCCGGACGGCTGGAACGCGGGGATGCTACGCAAGCCCACCGACCGCAGCCAGTTGACGCCGGAGTACCTCAAATACGGGATGGGCGTCGACACGCGCATTCCCCTGTGGGAACTGGTTTACCACGATTGCGCCGTGACTACCTGGTACTGGGGCGACGCCGCCGGCTTTATGTACGACGTCGCACCGGACATCTCCGCGCGCAAGGACCTCTTTAATCTCCTTTACGGCACCGTGCCGCTGCTTTGGGCCTCAAACAAGGAAAGCCAAATCCAGGGCTATGGGTGGTGGAAACCTGAAGGACAGCGCCGCTTTCTCGAAACGTACCACACAACCTGCCATTTCCACGAAAAGGTCTTCGGCGAGCAGCTCGTCGCTCACGCCTTTCTCACGGATGACGCCATGGTCCAGCGAACGGCGTTCTCGAATGGCGCGGAGGTCGTGATCAACTTCGGCGACACCCCTTACGTCTATGAACAGAGCAGCGTGAAGGCCGCTTTGGCGCCCTTGGGTTATTATGCCAGCGCACCCGGTTTTCTTGAAACGCGACTCATGGTTGATGGCGAACCTGTCGCGCATATTCAGACCGACGGTTTCCAACGCGCGTCAACCTGCTCGATGCGCAGCGTCGGCGCCTTCACGCTCGACGGGGCCGCTGCGGCGACGCGTTTCGACGGGGGCCATTGGACCGTCGTGCTTGACCCGGAAACACAGTGCGAAGTGGATTGGAGAAACCTTGCAGGCCAGCCGGCGCAGCAATTGGAGATCGATCAACTTGGACCCGATGGAGCAATCCTCGAGACCCGCACCATTGCTCCGGAGAACGGCATAATCCCTCTGAACAATGCAAGCCAAAGCTGCATCGTCTATGTGCTCCGCCCTGTCACGGGGTGACGCCTCAGTCTGGGTTCTGGTTGCTTCGCCCCAGGATGCTCTCGCCCGCTTGGCCTGTTTTCCGCCACTCTTGCCGCCAGCGCGCCGCCCCGTATTTTCGTCCGGCGTCTCGAAAACGGCGCCGACCCTGGGGACATATAAACCGGATCATTTTCGAGCGTTTCTCATCCCTGAGCACACGCTCACTTTCTAGAATGTGACTACATCCAGACCAGGAATCGACGAGTCCAACGGGATGGTCTCGATGGCTGTAGCGCCAAGTTTGGCCAAATCGTAGCGCGCCTTAGCGAGAGGAAGGTCCTTGTTCGTCGTATCGAGTTGGACGCTAAGCTCGAGGTAGTTCTCGCCTTCACTAATGCTCGGCTCGTCGCCATAGAGCTGGTATTTGCGGAGATAGTCCATTACAACACCCAGGGCTTTTCTTTTCACATTGAACGAGAGGAGTACTTTGTTCTCTGCGAACACCGAACCGTACAGATTAAGCAAGAACATCCGTGCGAGATCATACTTCCCCTCGTTCTCTTTAATGCGGGGATTGACCCAGATGCCCGTCTCGGAAGACAGAACTTCATCGAGGGTAGCCAGGCCATAGTTGCGGATAGCGCTGCCGGTCTGGGTGATTTCAAGCCCGAAATCAACACTCCCATTGGCGACCTTCGCCTCCGTCTTGCCCCAGGCCTCGTAGATGACAATTCCGCCTTCAATAAGCGGGGGCGTCTTAAACTTCTGCACCGAGAACGCGCTATGCGTCGCCGCGAAACCCAATGCACGGGCTTTGCGCTCAAACCAATCGAGGGCAATGTAGGGCATCTCCGAGACCATGGTGACGGTCTTCTTTGCGCGAAGCAGATCCCGAAGCCAATCGTCGCACGTCTGGGCGCCCGCTTCGGAAGGG
>CAZBQH010000389.1:0-13039 GCA_964493915.1 uncultured Nitrospiraceae bacterium | reverse complement strand
TGCGTAGGGCCGCCAGGTTGGGCAGATCGAAAGCGGCAGGCCCGAAAACAAACTGGGGCGTTGCACAGTCCAAACCGATGACCAGGACCCTTTTGGCCGTTTTTCTAGGCACGGTTGACTTCCCTGGCCCAGTCAATCAGGATTTTAGCCACTTCGGGCCGCGTGAATTCAGGCGGCGGCATTTCGCCTTCCTTCAACATCTGACGCACCTTCGTGCCGCTGAGGAAGATATGGTCTTCGCTTGCGCCAGGACAGGTCTTCTTGGTCGCCATGCTCTGAGTGCGCTTCGAGTAAAACGCATGCTCGAAAAAGAGTGGCGTGATGCCGATCTCTTCCTGATCAAACTCGTCGAAGATGTAGTGTGCATCGTAGGTGCCGTAAAAGTCCCCCACGCCGGCGTGGTCCCGCCCGACAATGAAATGGGTACACCCATAGTTTTTGCGGATAATTGCATGCATGACAGCCTCTTTGGGTCCGGCATAGCGCATATTAACCGGCATAAGCGAAAGCATGACGTGATCGCTTGGGTAGTAGTGCTCAAGCAAGGCCTGGTAGCATTTCATGCGTACGGCGCCGGGAATATCATCGCTCTTGGTCGTGCCCATAAGCGGATGAATAAGCAAACCGTCGCAAATCTCGAGGGCACACTTGGTCAGGTACTCATGCGCACGGTGAATCGGATTGCGGGTCTGGAACGCCACAATCCGTTTCCAACCGTACACATTAAACGCTTCCCGGGTCTTCTCAGGGGCCAGATTGTACTCTTCGAATTCGATGGTGCGGGCCTTAAGCACGTCGATTTCACCCGCAAGAAAGATGGGGCCGAGTCCCATGGTGTAGGCAACGCCCGGATGCGACTTGTCGGTTGTCCCATACACCTTTTGCGCAACTTCCGCGTGGTCGATCGAGAACTTTTCCCTAAGGTGAAGGATGGCCACAAGATTGCCCATGTCGTCCTCGATGGCCACCTCGCACCCAAGCTCGAGACGGTCCGCCTCCTTCCGCTCCCGGGCCAGCAGAATCGGGATGGTCCAGGGGATCCCTTTGCGCAGGTGCATCGAATCAAGAACGTTGCGCGTCTCCTCCTCATTCATAAAGCCTGTGAGAGGACTGAAAACGCCTTTGCCAATCCCGTCGATGTCGAAGGCCGTATAGGCGTCGACAACGATCCTGGGAAGCGACTTCGCTTTCTCTCTCGCACCGTCCAGGGAACTACCCAGAAGAAAACGGTCGACAAGCTCTCCCCCATGCGGTCGGATTGGCATTGCTCTCTCCTCATACGTCGCTTTTCACGCATCGGCATACGTGATTTCAATTAGGTTAGTAACAGGAGTCCGCAGAATATCCACAGAGCAGAAGCAAAAGTCTAGCAAAAAGTGCAGACCGCCGCAATTTGGGGTGTCCCGGGGCAGTCATTAAGGCGAAAAGGACCGGGACGGCGCACGGTAGACACCGGCCTCAGATCCGCTCCTGGTCGAGTTCTACGAGGCGCATGTTGGCAATCCGCAACCGCTCGCTCAGCGTGCCGACAATGTTCAGAAGGATCCGGATCGCCGCCCGTTTCGTCATCAACCGCTCGAAAACGCTCTCATTAAGTACAAACAGGTTCGACTCTTCTGCAGCAACTGCGGTGGCGCTCCGCGGCGCCTTGCTGATCAGCGCCATCTCTCCAAACATGTCGCCTGTCGAAAGATCGGCAATATGTTTCTCTCCATCAAACAGGCTCACCTTTCCGCCCAGTACGACAAACATGGCGTTCCCGCTTGTGCCTTTGTAGAAGACCGTGTTCCCTTTTTCCACCCGCATTGTCAGCCCCTTCGAGAAGATCTTGGCAATCTCTTCGGAGCTCAGACCGTTGAAGAAAGGTATTCGACGGGCCAACGCAAGGTATTCGCCAGACATTCATGCACTCCCTTGGTGCCGCAGAGCCAACCGGGCCCTACACAACGTAGATGAAACGGCTGCAATTCATACAGGTGTGGATATGCTCCGTGTCAAGACGGACTTCTTGAACAAACTTTGAGGGAAGCTTCATGAAACACCCTTGGCACGTATCTCCCTCGACGGGGACCAGCGCGGGGGGCCGGTTTTTCATCAGACGGTCATAGTGCTTAAGCACGCGCGGCGTCAGCAGGCTGCGTATGTTCTCCATACGTTGCAGAATTTGAGCCTTTCCCGTCCGTGCCGTATCGAGCATCTCCTGGCAAAGCTGGAGCCGGGCCAAGAGGATCAAATCAACGTGGGCGTTGGGCACCTGGTCGATGCTTGGGTCCGCCTTCACTTTCTTCGCCGGCTTTTCGTGCATTTCAGTGAACGAGACCGACGCCTCCTCAAGAACCTTCAACATCTCTTCGGCCGATTCAGCTTTGAGCATTCCTTCCCGACGTTCGGGATCGCCAAGCAGCTTCGCGACAGTCGCAATGAAATTAAGGTAAGTAGTCTGGTCGGTCGGCGGGTAGCAAATAAGGAAGACAAGGTGGACAGGTCTACGGTCTACGGCCGCAAAATCAAGCCCTTCCGAAATGCGGCCCACAGCGCAGGCCAAGGACTTCATACCGGTCACGCGCGCATGGGGAACAGCAATGCCGTTGCCAATGCCGGTGCTTTCGGTGCTTTCACGAGCCATGATTTGGTCAAGGGCCGCTCCCACATTCGTCATCCGTCTCTTGTCAAAGAGGAGATAGGTCAATTCCTTGATGGCCTCGGCTTTTGTTTGGGCCTGCATTTCCGGGACTATACATGACTTGCTGATGAATTTGGTGAGGACCATGAACCCACCATCCCTTTCACTATCTGTTGACCCCACCTGACCAGCCCGCCTCCGGCTGTTGCGTCAAACGCCCCGGGAGAGCTTATCACGCTTTGCCCCTGTTCTCCAAGAATGGGGCAGTAGAAACACTGAGCCCGGGCCTCGCCGCTCGGCGCCATGGCCCAGAAGAAAGCGCGCCCCGCCAGCCTCCCGCCCGATGCCCGTCCTAGTACCACACCGAGATGACCAAAAAGGGCTCCTGGCTACTTACCTCATGATGCTGGCCGTAACCGAAGCTCTGTTTGATGAACTTGGGCTCGACTTGCTCGTCTTCCAACCACGTGTTGATATGGTCCGACATCTGCCGCAAAGACTCGACACTCAGTTTGCCCGTAAAAACCTGCACGCGCATAGCCCCTCCGTCCTGTTGTCCGCCGTGGTTGCGACGATCGGCCTCGGCTCTACCCGATCGGACAGCGACACCCACAAGTTGCCGCTCAAAAGAACAACCTTTCCCCCGACGTTCTACGGTTTGAGCATAGCACCCTGCCGCCCGGACCGCAAACGAATGGAATAGTCAGATACATACAGTGAGTGGGACGCTGGGCAGGAGTCGATCGCCTTTCCCCCGCCACAGGCACTGGCCCGTCGCTTAGACCGGCGCCGGACGGAGGCCTAGTCTTCTGCCCAAAGGGCCCTGTAGGCGCGATGCATCATGTATTGATCCAGCAGAATGAGAGCCGTGAAAGCCTCGGCCACCGGCCACACCCGCGCAACAATGGTCGGGTCGCGCCGCGTCACTGCGCTCAGCATTTTGTTCTCGAGGGACACCTTGTCGATCGTCTTCTGATCTTTCGCGATGGTTGGCGTCGGCTTGACCGCCAAACGCACAACCAGATCCTGTCCGGTTGAGAGACCCCCGGTTATGCCTCCGGCATTGTTCGACTCGAACACCACCTGCCCGTTCTTCACACGGATTGGATCGTTGGACACGCTGCCCCGCATGTCTTTCACGCGGTAGCCCGCACCAATTTCGACCGCCTTGATGGTTCCGATGCTCATCATACGCGCCAGTTCCCCGTCCAGTTTGCGGAACACCGGCTCGCCCATGCCCGTGGGAAGACCCTTCGCCATCACCTCGACCAGCCCGCCGCTCGAATCGCCCTCGTCCCGGATGGCGAGGATGCGTTCTTCCATGGCAAAGGCCGCTTCAACGTCCGGGCAGTTCAGGGTTGGGTGGACGCCGTACTGGGAGCGAATGACTTGGGAGTCCACGGGTGCAGCCTGTTCACGAATCTTGATCAGATCCCTCTCGAGTTCAGCCAGGACTGCCATCTTCTCGAGGAAACGCATGCCGGGATTGAAACGCCCCGATTCAAAGACCCACTTATAGATGGGGTCTAACTGCCGGCGCATGTCCTTGAAGGCATTCACCTTTTCCCGCGCCTGCTCGAACGACAGATCGGCCGCGCGGACGCCTGCCGCCTCCTTGACATACGCGACAATCTCGATGCCGTGCTGTTTCAGGATGTGACGAGCCACTGCCCCCGCTGCGACGATCGTCGAGGTATATCTGCCGCTGAAAAAGCCCGCCCCAATCGAGTCGTCCCACTCGCCGTATTTCTGGTAGGAAGCGTAGGACGCATGCCCCGGACGGGGCGTGCGATTCGTCACCTGATACTGCTCGATATGTTCAAAGTGGCGGTCAAGGTTCGGGATAAGGATGACTAGCGGGGTACCGTTCGTATAACCTTTGTTCTTGAAGCCCGGCATGGTGTCAGCAGCATTCACGCCGCTGTAAATAACAGGCACGTCAGGCTCCCGCCGGGGAGACGACAATTCACTCTGACCAGGTTTCCGGGTCAGAAGCGCCGCGTAGATGTCTGCCTCCGTGAAATAGAGCCCCGGAGGCACACCCTGCAAGTGAACCGTCAAGCCTTCCTGGTAAGAGCCTCCCCCCACCGTTGTCTGAAACAACGTTCCGTAAGTGCATCCCATCATTGCTCGGCACTCCTCTCGTTCTCCAAAAGTTGGTCCGATCCAGAAGCAAGGCAGGCCTTATTCTCAGGCGTTTACCAACTTACGCTTGAGATTCCGCAGACAAGACCCGAACGTTGGCGCCCAAACCTTGCAGGGTTTTGAAAAAAGTCGGGAATGTAACGCTTACGGCCCCGCAATCTCTAACCACGGTGCGCCCAGGGATCTGCGTACCGGCAATCGCCAGCGCCATAATGACGCGATGATCCCCGTTACCGTCCACCGTCGCTCCTTGCAGAGCGCTCTCCTCGATGACCAAGCCGTCAGGCAATTCACGAATGCGCGCCCCCAGACGTTCGAGTTCTGTTCGCATCACGGAAATGCGGTCTGTTTCTTTGTAGCGCGCTTGCGGGATGTTGACGAGCCGCGTCGTACCGTCGGCGAAACAGGCCAGAACAGCCATCATGGGTAGAGCGTCCGGGGTCGCGTTCAGGTCGATCTCGCAACCATGAAGCGCGCCGGATTTCACGCGTAGGCCCTCGGGCTCCTCAGCAATGGATGCACCCATCAGGCGCAGGTAATCGACAACGGCCCGATCGCCTTGGGTATCATTCATGTCGAGGCCGCGCAACAGAATGTCGTTGTCGCCCAAGGCGCCCGCCGCCAGGAAAAACGTGGCCGACGAGAAATCGCCCGGAATGCCCCGATCGACGGGCTGATAGGCCTGCCCGCCCTGTATTTGAAACCTTTTGTAGTCTTCGTAGGCGACGCGAACGCCTTGGCGTGCCAGCCAATCGAGGGTCATACTGACGTAGGGCCGCTCATTGAGCAACGGCGCCGCAATGGTTGTGTCGTTCCCGGCAAGAGGGGCAGCAAGAAGCAGGCTGCTGAGATACTGACTTGTCACAGCCTCGATCGTCGTTTCACCGCCTCGCAGCCAGCCCTCGACAACGAGAGGCGGGGTGCCGTTGTCCCGCGTCGAACGTACATTCGCGCCCAGTTCATTGAGAGAAGCGGCCAGCGGCCCACACGGCCTCCGCCTTACCTGGACGTCCCCTGTAAGAACCGCCAGACCTTGGGGCAGAAGGCTCGCCGACCCAAGGGCCAGGCACATGGTGGTGCCGGAATTTCCCACATCGATAACGTTGTCAGGCGCCTCAAGCTTGCCGCCGGTTCCCGTGATATGCCACTCATCGCCCTGCGTTGCGACCTGCGCCCCCAGCGCCTGATATGCGTTTACGGCGGCACGTGTATCCGCCGAATCCAGAGGTCTGTGGATAACGCTGCAGCCATGCGCCAAGGCGGCTATAGCCACCGCGCGAATGGTGTGGGATTTTGACCCGGGGATGTCTACCGCGCCCCGCAGCGTGGAGCGTTCGCACAGCAGGTCCACGCACAAAACTCCTCGATTAGATCTTGGCTTTCAGCCCATGTATTCGTTCGCGAAGGGCCAATGATAGACTGCGCTGCCATGGGGGATCAAAGAAAGATGAAGCGAGCAGCCTATGCAAGATCCGGCATCCATCCGGCCTATGGTCGATGCCGACGGGCTTAGCCCCGGCCCAAGGCATCCACGAGGGCATTGCGCATGACTGCATAGGGGGCGGGGCGCCCCGTCCATGCCTCGAACTGAAGGGCAGCCTGGTTCACGAGCATCTCGAGGCCCAGGATGGTCGTGCAGCCCGCGTCTTCTGCCTCCCTGACCAGGCGCGTCTTGTAAGGCCGGTAAACCATGTCTAAGATAATCTGGCCCGCCCGCAGCGTTTCCCGCGGTATGGGCGTTTCATCTTCGTGCGGGTGCATGCCGACAGGCGTTCCGTTAATCACCACGTCGTGGGCGGTCATAGCCTCGGCCAAGTGTTCCGGCAGACGGCCGCTATTGATGGTTGCCGGGGTCTTGGCGCGCAAGTCGTTGACCAGCATGGCCACCCGGGCAGGCGTACGCCCGAGAATGGTGATCTCCTCGCACTGTGTCAGCTCTGCCACGGCGAAAGCTACAGCACGTACGGCACCGCCCGAACCGACAAAGAGAACCCGTCGGTCGTCGAGAGAGACACCAGCGTCCGCAAAAGCACGCAGCGTCCCGGGGCCGTCCGTGCTCGAACCGATTAGCCTGCCGTGTTCGTGGGTGACGGTGTTAACAGATCCCACTTTCTTAGCCATGGGATCCAGTTCGTCGAGATGTTCGATCACGGCCATTTTGTGTGGAATTGTCACGCTCAAGCCGCGGAATCCCGACATGGCCCGCATGCCCGCTAAGCAAGCCCCTGCGTCCTCGACGCGGAAGGCCAGATAAACGTAGTTCAGCCTGGTTTCGGCGAAGGCTGCATTGTGCATGGCGGGCGACAGCGAATGGAGCACGGGATTGCCTATCACGGCGCAAAGCTGGGTAGCGCTGTCGATTCCAGGTGTTAAGCCATGCTCGGGATCCGTGTGAAGCATCGTATGTCTCCCATCAGCCGGGCGGCCAATCCATGGGACGGCCCCCAAGGATATGGAGGTGAAGGTGGAAGACTGTTTGACCTCCCCATTCGCCGCAGTTGATCACGTAGCGGAAGCCCTTGGCGGCAAGGCCCTCCTTCTGGGCAATCTTATTCGCCGTAAGGATCAGCTTGCCAAGAAGCACTACGTCCTCCTCCGTGGCGTCGGTGACCTTCGGCACCGCCTTGCGCGGCACGAGCAAGATATGGGTAGGCGCTGCGGGATGAATGTCGCGGAACGCGTAAAACTCATCGTCCGAATACACCTCCTCCGAAGGGATCTCGCCCCGTGCAATCTTCGCAAAGACGGTGTCTTCAGCCATGGTCTCTCCTTTCCTTCACCCGGTTGCTACATATCAGATTAGCGCATCGGCGAGACGGGACGCAATGCATGCCCGCCCATGAGCCGCAGGCTCACTCAGCAAGGCCACCGAGCTCGTAGAGGACCAGTGAGGCCGCAAGAAACGCCGCCACTTCAGCGCGATACGTGGCGGGCCCCAGAGATACGGGCGTCGCACCTTTGCTCAGCGCTACATCGAGTTCCCTGCGCGTCCAATCGCCTTCAGGTCCCACGAGCAAGGCGACGGCGTCCCCCTGGACCGCTTCGCGAAACGGAACGGGCGCAATCTCCCGGGTGGCCACCAGCAAACGCCCATCCACCTGGTCCAGCGCCTTTTCAAGGTCCTCGGCCACATCAAAGATTGGCAGCCGAAGACGGCCGCACTGCTTAGCGCTTTCGATGGCCAAACGCTTCCATTTCGAGTCGGACAGGGGACGCCTTTCGGAATGGTCTGCTCGGAAAAACAGGAGTCTGTGAACGCCTATGGCGGTCCCATGACGCACAAGGTACTCGGCAGACTTGTCGCGTTTCAGCCATCCTAGCGCGATGGTAACGCGATGACGCGGAGGCCCTGCGAACCGCACTTCCCGTACATGGATGCGCAGTTCGTTTTCCGAGGCGCTCCCCGCGACGCCCAGGAGTTCCCGGCCCGAACCGTCAAACAACGCAACGGAGTCGCCTGGCCGTACGCGCACAACACGCAGGGCATGATGGGCTTCGTCCCCCGTAAGCAGAAGCGTATCAGCCGTTTCGCAGGCGCGGTCGATGTAGAAGCGATGCAGGTGCGGCATAGCGCGAGGATATCAGGGGCTTTCGTGCGTTCGCAATGGATCCTCAGGCAATGTGATCAAGCTGACTCAGGTCGATTTCGCCGGGCAGCGCCTCGCCCTGCACAAACGACGCGATCTGACGTGCGACCAGCTCGCCCTGACGATACGTGTTCTCCTTGAGCGCCCCTGCGATATGAGGCGTCAAAATACAATTCGCCAAGGTGTACAACGGGCTGTCTGGGGCCGGAGGCTCCTTGGGATAGGTTACATCCAGGCACGCAAGTATCCGCCCGGTCTTGAGCTCGGCAGCCAACGCCTCCTCGTCGATGCATAAGCCTCGCGCCGTGTTGATCAGAATAGCATGGTCCTTGAGCAAAGCGAGGTTGCGGGCGTTGATGAGATGGCGTGTCTCCTCCGTAGCGGGGGTATGAAGCGAGACCACGTCGGAGCGCTGCATCAGATCGTCAAGGTCGGTCTTATGCACGCCGAGCCGGGCCGCTTCTTCCTCCGATACGTAAGGGTCGTACAACAGGACAGCCTTCAGACGCAGACTGCTGCACAGACGAATCATTTCGCGTCCCACAAAACTGGCGCCGACAATGCCGATGGTCGCACCGAACGGTTCCCGGATCCAATCCATATGCTCGGTCTGATTCCACCGGCCCTGATGGGTCGCGGCATGGTACTGCCAACCGGCCTTCATCGAAACCAGCATCAGCCCAAAGGCATACTCGGCCACCCCGACCGCCAATGCCGATGCAGCCGAACACACGCGGATGCCCCGACGCCGGAATTCATCGGCAAGGCTTCCGAGGATGGGTTTGATCGAGCCGGCAGAATGGCAGACGAGCTTCAGCTCCGGCGCGCAGTCAAGCAACTCCCTCGAAAAGGTAGGCGTCCCCCAACCCGTCACGGCGATCTGTGCTCCTTCAATCATGTTGCGCATCGTTTCATCGCTCAGCGTGTCGGCCCAAGCAGGGCGAAACCGCGCGACCAGGGCGATGCGGTACTGATGCTCGATGGAAAAGCAATGAGCCTGCATGGAACGCGTTACGAGCATAGCGGCCGTTGGCATGGACATGAACGATCCCTCCGAGAGAACAGCAACCTCTAACACTAACCCAGCGATGCATCGGGTGCAAATCGGCTCGTAGCAGGCCGCTTGGGCCAGTCCCGGACGGCTTCCATCGCGCCCTGGGTGTCCGGCTGTGTTTGCATGAACATGGGAAGGCAGGGTACGCTTTGCGGATGCTCATGGGGCTTGCAGACGCGGACCTGCCGGGATATACCCTGCTCTACCGTCTATCGGCGCCCCCTGGCGGCCTTGGCACCACAGGAGGTTCAATGAAGAAACAATTCGTCGAAACGCTTCAAGAAGGCGACCGCGTCAACGACTATTTTCTGGCGACCCGCCGCGACCTGCGCACCCAGCAGAACGGCAGCATGTTTCTGGGCATGGTCTTCAAAGACCGCACGGGCGAAATCGGGGGAATCCTATGGAACAACGCCCCTTCGGTTGCGCGGTTGTTTAAGATAGGCGACGTTGTGAACGTGATGGGTGTCGTTTCATCGTACCAGGATCGGCTTCAAATCCGCGTAGATCAGGTGCTTCCTCTGCGGCAAGAGGAATTCACAGTAGACGACCTCGTGCTTACTCCCAGCGACCTTCCTGAGGTCGAGGAAAAGCTGCGCACCATCCTGGGCACGGTTCAGGACCCCTACTTGGCCAAGCTTGTCCAGGCCTTCCTCAACGACGAGAATTTCATGGGGCGGATGCGCATCGCTTCCGCGGGCAGAAAGTGGCATCACGCCTACCCCGGCGGCCTGCTGCGCCATTGCTACGAAGTTGCGCGTATTGTCGAAACGTCATGTGAGATCTTCCCCGAAGCCAACCGGGACCTGCTGCTGGCAGCGGTCCTGCTCCATGATATCGGCAAGCTGGAAGAAATGTCTCACGGTCTGTTGGTTGATTACACGGACGCCGGCCGTCTCCTGGGGCACCTGGCCATCGGCTGCGACGAGGTCAGCAGACGCATCGACACGATCGAGGGCTTCCCGGAGACGTTGCGTCTCCAGCTTCTCCATTGCATCCTGTCCCACCATGGTGAGCTCTCGAACGGCTCGCCTGTGTTGCCCAAAACCATCGAGGCGGTCATCCTTTGCCACAGCGACAATCTCGATGCTCAAGCCGACGCTTTCGCACGGATTGCCGACGAAACGCGACAGCGGGGCGAGGCCTGGTCAGAGTACATCCCTCTGATTGACCGGCAAATCTGGACCAAAGAGGAGCGAGAGCTGTAGTTTTGGCAACATCTGTCGCAAAACGGGGGGCGCGTGGCGGTTGTATCCCCGGCTCAGAAAGCCCGTTCCGGCTCGTGCGCGCAATTGATTCACTTGCGGTTTGCGCCCTATCATAGCCGTGATGGACTCAGGGATAGGTCTGCACATGGGCCGGTTGCGCATTTTGCTTATTGTGGGAGCGCTGTTTGTGGCGCAATTCTGCACCGCCGCGACGGAGGACATGAGGCCCGAGGAGATCGCAGAACAAGCCGAACCAGCCGTCGTCGTCGTGAAAGGTTGCCGGGCGCACCCTGGCCGGACGGTCCAAGGCAGCGGCGTGTGCGTCGGTCGAAAGGGCCTTGTACTGACGGCAGCCCATCTGGTCGGCGAAGACCTGAGTTTCGAGGCCGTATTTCAGGACGGCGCCGCCTGCCGCTTAGAGTTAGAGGCACTGGATAAGCAGCAAGACATGGCTCTGTTCCGCACAGAAGTCCCATCGTGCGCCGCTGTTCGCATCGGTGATGCAGCGCTTCTAGCCAATGGCGCGCCGCTGGTCGCCATCACGGCGCCCCGGGAACTGGCTATGACTGTCGTCACGGGCGTGGTGTCCAATCGAAAGCGTGCACACAAAGGAATCCATGTCATCCAGACAGACTTGCCGTTCAGCCCCGGCTCGAGCGGCGGGCCTGTTTTTGATCGGACCGGCGCCCTGATCGGCATCGTCCTGGGGAAACTCGACAACGTTGAAGGGGCTACCCTTCTGAATCCCGTCAATAACGCTTATCCCCTGCTCGCAGCGCACGGCGTGGCCTTGTCGAACCGCAAACCGGCGCAAGTCTCCGGAATACTCGAGCACATCGCCTTCGGAACCGCCCAGCACCTCGCCCGCTCAGCCGTGGAAGCTTACAACCGGGGTGTCGAAGCCGAATCTGTCGAGGACAGCGTCCGCTTTTACCGGCAGGCGGTCGAATTGGCGCCCCAGTTTTTCGAGGCATGGTTCAACCTGGGAATTGTCTATAGCCGGAAGGGGACGCTTGATAAGGCAGCGCACGCTTATACCCGGGCGGAGCGTCTGCAGCCTGGCGCCGTAGCGGTCCAACGAAATCTGGGACGGGTATTCTACCGGCAGGGACGCATGGAAGAAGCCTTGGTTCACTTTCTGAAAGCCCGCTCCCTGGCCCCTGCCGATGCCACTTCTTACAACGACGTTGGTGAAACACAGCGACGTCTGGGCCGGTATAATGAGGCAGAAGCCAGTTTTATCGAAGCTCTCAGGCTCGATCCGGCTTACGCCAAGGCGCGCTACAATCTTGCCCTCGCTTGTGCGGCCAAAAACCGCTATGCAGAGGCGGCAGCCCACCTCAAGGACTATCTCAGACTGGCGCCAGCGGCGCCGGATGCAGAAGAGGTTCACGAGTGGATCGTGGAGTTTGAACACCGCAATGAACAACGATCCAGACAAAACAGTCGCGTCAGAGTCCCCAATTCTCCGTAAACTCGGCCGATACGAGATTGTCCGGGAACTGGGCAAAGGCGCCATGGGCGTTGTCTACGAGGGCCGGGATCCGAATATCGGGCGCCGGGTCGCGATCAAAACCAGCCGCACCGATTTGCTCGGCTCAGACAGTTGTCATGAAGAAATGCTCGAGCGCTTCTTGCGCGAGGCGCGCGCCGCCGGCACCCTCAACCACCCCCATATCATTACAATTTACGACGCAGACGAGCAAAACGGCGTGGCCTACATCGCCATGGAGTTTGTGGACGGGACGGACCTCCACCGGTTTCAAACCGAAAGGCGCCGGATCGATCCTGTCACGGCGGCGGAGCTTGGGGCCACCATCTGCAGGGCGTTGGCCCATGCCCATGAACACGGCGTTGTTCACCGCGACATCAAACCTTCAAACATCATGATGCTCGAGAACGGAACCATCAAGATCGCCGACTTTGGCATAGCGCACATCACGAATTCCACCCTCACCGCTGACGGCGCACTTATCGGAACCCCCCATTACATGAGCCCGGAACAGTGTATGGGCCAACCCGTCGACGGCCGCTCCGACCTGTTCGCAGTGGGCGTAATCCTCTATGAAATGCTTACAGGGGAGAAACCTTTCACCGGTCAAGCGTTTGGCGCCATCATACAGAGCATCATCCGGACGACCCCGATACCACCGGCCGAGCTTAACTTCGCTGTAAACGACACCTTGAGCCAAGTCGTGCTCAAATCGCTGAACAAACGTCCCGACCTGCGCTATCAATCGGGCGACGCCATGGCTGCTGCTCTTATCGAAGCAGTCAAACCCAATCCTGACCCGGCCATCACGCAAGTGTCGCAGCTTGAGGCCGGTCCAGACGCAGGGGAACCGACCTTGACCGCCCCGCCCGCAGCCAGGTCCGCAACCGTAGCAACAGCGCCGGGGGGAAGCTTTGCCTCAACGGTAGT
>CAZBQH010000388.1:0-3580 GCA_964493915.1 uncultured Nitrospiraceae bacterium | reverse complement strand
CACCACCCCAATCGTCACATCGTGGCCACAAAAACGCCCTCTTCAACACCCCAATCCCCACCTGCCCCCAATTCCGCCAAGTTATCCGGCGATTGAGGTCAGATTTGAACCGCCAAACAACTCTTCGCGGCGGCGTCGAGGGCCACAGCCGAATCAGGATGGTTGCCTTCGGAAACGTCGCCTGTTCAGTGCACGCGGCAACAAGCAACACAGCTTCTTCAGCTTGCGACCGGCACCGGAGACGGCCGGATCGCCTCTCAGAGGTTTTGCTGCCGGCCGTGTGACTGTCTATTCAACAGGTCTGCGAGTCTCGAAAAGAGAGTGAGCTTAAATGTTGACAACCTCGGGACGCTCTGCTAGACTTCAGAGTAGTAGAAGCGCCTTCTACTCAGCAGCCAAGAAGGAGGATACCCAGTGGCTACAAAACGGAAATGGTGGGTAACCGTGGTGGCGACGGTTCTGATGGGCGCGATGGCCCTCCAGACCATGCCCGCGCTGGCACAAGCCTATGAAATCTATGACTTTGAGGAAGAGCTTCCCCGCCCGACCGGTTTTGAAAAGGCGCTGACAAAGCTCGGGCGCGGTCTCTCGAACGTGATGCTTGGATGGGCGGAGATCCCCGTTACGTGGGACGCCAAACTCAAGGAAGGGAAGCCGCTGGCCTACTTGCTGGGCGTGGCGCCCGTATTAGGTACAGCCCGCGCTGTCATGCGCACTGGATCGGGCGTGTTTGAGGTCGTGACCTTCCCCTTCTCGGACCGCAGCGTAAACTACGAACCCATCTTGGAACCTGAGTACATCTTTTGACCCCGTGATATCCTGGGAAAAACAAGGTCCGGCGGTGATAGGGACCGTGTCGTTGCTCACCGGGGCATGGGCGAAGGTTGTGCTCGTGGGCGACCGCCGCAGACCGAAAGGTGCAATGTTGGTCATGGCTTCGCCAAAAGGTGCGGCCGAAGCGAAGCCGTTGGCTGAATGTGTCGATCTACTGCCACCCCGAACGGTAGTGGAAATTCTGTGCGCCCAGGAGCGCACGTTCGGCATGACCAGATTGCGGCCGCTTCAACAATCGTGACAGAACCTTCCCATATCGACGCCCTCCTTGACGAAATCGTGACGCTTCCCAGCATGCCTGACGTGCTGGCGAACCTGACGGAGCTTCTCAAAGACCCCGACGTCACCGTGGCAGAAGTCAGCCGGGTCATCGCCATGGACCCTTCGATTGCACTCAAAACCCTCCGTTTGGTCAACTCCGCCTTCTACGGTCTGCGGGAAACGGTTTCTTCCATCGATCACGCTGTGGCGCTCCTCGGGATGAAAGTCATCCATAACATGGTGTACACGGCTACCGTGTTCGAGGTTTTTCGCAAGGATGCTGCCGCGCTCTTACGTCATAGCATCGCGACAGGCCTGGCTATGAAGGCCCTGTTCGACGCCGATGCGCTGTCTCCCCTAAGCGGGGAAGAGGATCCATTCGTCTACGGGCTACTCCACGATATCGGCAAGTTTATCCTTGAGGAGTACCTGCCGGATGAGTCGCAGCAGATCGTTGCCCTCAGCCGTGCCAAGAACATGCCGTTGTGGCAGGCGGAACGTGGCACGCTCGGCGCTGATCACGCCGACGTCGGCGCCAAGCTGGCACGCAGATGGAAATTGAGCGACCAGCTTGCCGGCGCCATCGCCGGACACCACGACATCCAGAGATGTCCCGGCCAGGAGCTGCGGTCCATTGCCGGCGCAATGGCCATCGCCGATTTCATCTCGAATGAGTCGGGTATCAGATCCCATCCAGATACAAGCTACGATATCGCAGAGGTTATGTGGAATGTAAGCGGGCTTGCCGCAGGGGCCCTTCCCACCGCCTTGGGCCTCTACTTCGACTCCCTTGGCGACATCGACGAGCTCGTTAAGATTGCCGGCTAAGAAAAGCCGGGTGAAGCACGCCCCGAGCGGGACAGGTTGATTTCCGCTTTTCCCAAGGGAGGATTGCGCCGTGACGCCTTTCATGCTTTCCGCCAGCCTTTATTTCATGATGCTGGGCCAGCCGCACGTCGAGCACCCGGGCACGGCTCCCGCCCAGAACCTCTCTGCCACGTTGCAGGACCATCGCGTTGCAATAGCCGTCGAAAACCAGGTATTCACGGAATATCGATTCGACCCTGCTCAGAAATACCCCTATTTCTGGCCCGTTAACGGGCCGCTCACCAATCAGAGCATCACCACAGAGAGTTCGGCGCCCTATCCTCACCATCACTCGCTCTTCTTCGCCTGCGACCGCGTGAACGGTCTCAACTTCTGGCAAGAGGAAAACGACCGCGGCCAGATCGTGTCCGTAGGCGTGAAGCTGGTGCAAGACAAGGGGCCCATCGTTGTATTCACCGACACCTGCCTCTGGCAGGCGCCAGGTCAGGCCCCCGTGATCCGCGACCTGCGCAGGCTCGCCGTGTCCGCCCCGAGTGAAACGGTTCGCTACATCGACTTCGACATCACCCTCGAACCGCTGACTGACGTCGTCGTCGAGAAAAGCAACCACGCGCTCTTCGCCGCCCGTGTTGTGCCCGCACTCAGCGCGGACAAGGGAGGCGTTTTGGTCAATTCCAGGGGAGACTCAGGCGAGAAAGGGACATGGGGCGTGCCCGCGCCGTGGTGCGACTACTCTGGGACGCGCGATGGGATTACCGAGGGCGTCGCAATCTTCCAACACCCTCAGAATCGCTGGTTCCCGGCGCCATGGTTCACCCGCGACTACGGCTTCTTTTCGCCAACTCCCATGTATTGGCTGGAAAACGGCAGACTCGACTTGCCTAAGGGCCAACTGCTCCGCCTACGCTACCGCGTTATGGCCCATGAGGGCGACCACAAGACGGCGGATGTCGCCGGGCACTTCGCCAGATATGTAAAACACGCTGGAAGCCGCTGAAACGCTTTTCCAGACAGCAAAGCGACGGCAGTAGGCACGAGGAAAGGCCAAGCATCACAAAGGGCAAGAGAGTGAGTCCAAGCAACGCGTTTTGCCCATCTTTGACGGCGTTTCCCGGCGCCATGCCGGCTTCATCCGCCGAGATCCTCTATTTCGCTACGAACCAGCGCAGTAGCCGACGAGAGCAGGCCGTTAAAAGTCACCGCCTCGCGCAGAAGGCTGCGGATGAAAATCGCGCTCATGTCTCCGGCGGTGACAGGATTCTCTTTGCTCACGCCTTCGAGGTCGAAAGGGGCCACGTCGAGGTCGATACTGGCCCGGGGCGCCACATTCGCCGTAAGACGCACTTTGGCCCCCTCGCTGTGCAACCTGCGTATCAGAAATTCCTTTCTGACAGGAGAGCTATCGGCTAAACGCTTGAGATGCTCTACCGCTTCGTCGAGCTTCCACCTCGTCACGGCAGTTTCTTTCGTATCAGTCCGGTGCGCCTCAGAAATGGGCCCTGGCGTCTCGGGAAGCATGGGCCTGACCGGCTCGGCTTCGGCCTCAACCTCGGCGGCAGCCGTGTGGTTGCGCGCATTTCGGGCGAGCGTTCCGAGATTTGTGCCGCTCCCGAGCTCATAGTGCAAGGTCACATCGGCATCTTCCACCAGAATCGAG
>CAZBQH010000387.1:0-4639 GCA_964493915.1 uncultured Nitrospiraceae bacterium | reverse complement strand
TGGACAGCGCCCTGATGCGGCAGTGGGCGGAAGAAGCGGGCGTACACTGTTACGCCCCGCTTGGCTTCACGATACACGCCGCTGCACAACTTGTCTCCATCACAGCGCCGGATCGAGGCGCCTTCCCACTTGCATGGGAGCGCCCGGTGCGGGCCGTCGATCTGTTGGACAGTTGGACCGGCCAGGGCGAAGAAATGGTCTGCCCCTTCGAGCCCGGCCAGACGCGTCTGTTGCGTGTCGAGCAATAGGCCCTTCTGCAGGAAAAGCAGCTGCCGGCCCTCAAGCGATGCGGCTGAACGCAGAGGATTGGCTCTCCATGGGCACATCTTGCTCCCGCAGCTTTTGTGAATCATCTTCAGGTCTGAGACGCTTGCCCCGGAACGCCGGCGGGGATGATGGGCAAAGCGCTCTCAATCGATCGCACATGAATGTCCTGCTGCGGAAAGGCAATCTCGATGCCGGCCTCGCGAAAGGCACGATCAACCTCCATATGGAGTTCATGGATCGCTTTGAGATAGGTGTCAAGGCTGGGGCAATAGGCGCGCAACTCGAAATGGAGCGCGCTGTCTCCAAACTTCAAGAAGAAAACGTCGGGTTTCGGCTCAGCGAGAACTGTCGGATTCTCTTCCGCGACTTTGAGCAGCGTTTTCACCGTAAGCTGCGTATCGGACCCATAGGCGACGCCCACGGGAACTACCACGCGCAGAATGGCATCGGACCGGGTCCAATTTACCAATTGGCTCGTGATGAACTCTTTGTTAGGAACGATCAGCTCCTTCCGGTCCCAGTCGGTGATCGAGGTAGCGCGGATGCGGATTCGCGAGACGGTCCCGCTGATTCCTCCGATTGTGACGGCGTCGCCTACGCGAATCGGGCGCTCAAAGAGAAGGATAATGCCTGAAATGAAGTTGGCGATAATCTCCTGAAGGCCGAAACCAACGCCCAAGCCAATGGCTGCTACAAGCCACTGCACCTGCGACCAGCCCAGGCCTATGGCGCTAGCGGCCCAAATGACGCCTGCAAGACCTATCGCATACCGCGCAAGGGTGCCTATGGCATAACGTTCGCCGCTCTGCAAATGAAGGCGCTGCAAGAGAGCAATCTCGAGCAAGCCGGGGACATTCCGCGTGGCCGCGAGCGTCATCGCCCCGATGATAAGCGCCAGACCAAGATGGGCTAGCGTAACGGGCATAACCTTTTCGACCTTCTCCTTCGTTATGCTGCCATCCGGGCCGGCCATTTCCTCAGTGACAACCTGCGTCGTCGACCAGAGCTCGACTTTTCTGAAAACGCCCAAGGCGGGAAGGACGTCCGCCCAGATAAGCCACAACCCCACGACGAGCGTGAACACGACCACGCTCCGGGTAAGCCGTTGCGTCTGGACGTCCACCTTGGCCAGGTCGACCCCTTCTTCGGCCTCTTCTTCTCTCGTTTCCTCCTCGGCCTCTTTCGCCTTCAACATCTCGCGGCGTTTGCGAGCCTGATCGATGGCCAAACGTCGCCGGGCAAGCATAAGCCAACGCATGAAAAGCCCATAACAGAGAAGAACGACCACCGCGAAAGCAACGCTCAGGAAAAGGCGCCAACTCAAGCGGCTGGCTGTGTAGAAATAGCCGGCGCAAGCCATCGCCGCCAACACCGCGGGTATGCCGGCGGCCGCGAAATAGTACAGGCGGCGCACCCATCGCCGGTCGCCGGATTGCCGGACGCGCAGAATGCCCTGTAATGCCCCGGATCGAGGATGCATCAAGATGTGCCCAAAGACTGCGAGAGCCGCCATAGCGATGATGAACACGGCCCGTCCGAACGACTCGAACCACGCCTCATTTTCTTGATTGGCGAGGGCGGTTATTACAAATGCGCTGGGCATAATCACAAAGAGAAGCCACGTGAGGTGCCTTCGCACCCGATAGCGCGCCGTGTCGGGCCAGTTGAAATGTTTCTCCGCCAATCCCCCGCGCAAGAGTATCTGTCGTGGCACGCCGGCTATGAGACAAACTATGGCAGCGCTCGTGAATCCTGCGCCGAAAGCCCGCGCCGAAGGACCCGAGGCGAGCGATTGGCCCAGCCGCCAGCCCGCAAACAAGAGAAGGGCCGGCAAGACCACTGCGAGCAACAGCGTGTAAACTAAGGCCGCAAAGGTGTAGACAAAAGAGGTGCAGTGCTTAGATGACGCCGCCTCCCCTGCTCCCCTAAGATGCGCCAACAACCGCCTTCTCAACGCAATAAGCATCACGAGAACGAAAGCAACAACGAAATAACTCGCCGGACCATGCAGAAAGTCCCGCCAGAAGGCATGGACGGATTCTTCCCAAGGAAGCAACTCGGCGGCGCTGTCCCCCTCCGTCTCTAGACGACTCATCCCTGCAAGCCAAGAGGCAGCAGCAAGTGCAGGCCGGACATCCTGCGGGCTCAAGGGGCCGCTGCTTCTGATCCACAAGATGCGCTCAGCCACGTAGTCCCCAACCTCGTGTGCGTTCTCGATGAGCCTGCGTTCCACGCTGTCGAGCGCGACCAGTTGCTGCAGGTAGCGGTCTTCCTCGTCGCGGAGGCCCGACAAACCTTCCTTTTTCTCGAACAAGAGGTTGCGCAAAACGCGGGCCATTTTTTCGTGCTGAGCTTCGAGCGTCTCCTGCTGCTTCTCGGTTGCGCTGGAAGGAATCCCCGCCAGATAGTCCTCGACGACCCCATCGACGTCTGAAAGCTTCGCTATCTCATCTTGCAGGTGGAGCACTTCCGCTTCAGCTCCGCCAGTCAACTCCTGACGCTCTCGAACGTTCCGCTCATGCTGCCGTATCGCGGGCAGGTTCGCCTTCAGCTTGCGCAGGAGAAGGCCGGTGGACGTGTTGAGTCCAGCCGCGGCGATCTGCTTCTGAACGCTATCGAACTCACTCTGCAACTGGTCCAGCTTCTCTTGTACGTCGTCTCTCCGAACGGAGACGGCCTGGGTCTTGGCAGAAAGGGCGGCCCGTTGTTGGGCAAGCCGGCTATTCTCCTGCGCCAGCTCTTTTGCATAGTCTTGCACTGCTTTGGGCACGTTCACACTCTGGAGCAGTGTCTCTTGGGCCTTAGCAGCCGCCTTCTCGGCCTCCTCCGTGCGCCGCGTCGACACAATGTCTTGCCAAGCGTCGACCGCCTTCTCCGCGGCCGCAACGTTGCGCTGGGCCAACAGAATCTGCTGGGAAAGTATTCTGCCCCGGACGTTGTAGCTGACGGATTCATTTACCAAAGCCTGAAGCTGATTCTTCGCGGCCAATGCACGGGCTCGGGCAAGGGCCGACTTCGCTTCGGTGATCGCGGGCTGGTCGCCGGGAGCGGCTGCGGCAGCGCCTTGCGTTTCCGCATCGCTCAAAACCTTCTGAGCGTCAATCTGGAGTCGGGGCAACTCCTTGAGGCGTTGCGTGCGGGCATCTTGCTCTCTTTCGAGTTGCTCGAGGGCCGACTTCGCCAGCGCCAACTGCGTCTCTGCCTCCGCAGCCTTTATGTCCAGCTCAACCAACGACATGTCCGTCGCGCCGCTGGTATCCGGCGACTCAGGCGGCTCAGCCAATTGCGCCTGCAAAGCACCAATCTGTTGGGCGCCGGTTCTGGCTGTTTCTTCAGACGAAGCGGCACTTAGAGCCGCAGCCTGTGCGCTCCGCAGTTGCTCGACAGCCTCGCTGTAAATCTCAGCGGCCCTATCGCGGACATCTTGCGGGATCGTTGCATCCGATTGGAGACGCTGCTGCGCCGCCTGGATAGACTCGATAGTTGGGGCCTCTGTGCCGGCGCCGTCTTGAGCTTCCGCCACGCGTGCCGACAAAACTGCAGCAATTACCAGGATTGCTGCTTTCTGAAGCGTAAGCCTGAGCGTCTTGCTTGCCATCACCTCTCCCGTCCGGGTTTGCTCAACACAATGTAAAACGCTGTCGCATACAGTTGAGAGAGTTACTGAGGCCGCGTCTGCAGCACTGTGACCGAATGCGCAGGGAATTCGACATCGGGGCCCGTGGTATCATGAAAGATCGCGATTCTGTCCGGGTCTTCAAGGGAATTCCTGTCATTGATATCGTGCGAATGGACGCGCCAAAGGTCAAAGCGCTGCGACGGGCGGCCCTCGACAACGATCTGTGCCCTTACCTCCCGACTGAGCGAGGGATTGACAACCTTCAACACGACGGCGCCGGTTTCAGGATTTGACGTCGCGATAGTACTAAGCTCCACCGGCGCCTCGGCGGCTACGCGCACCGGAGCGTAATGATCGCGGTAGAGCTTCATCACAAGATAGTTAGGCGCCACGAAAACGTCATGCGCATTGTGGTTGATCAAGGCATTGTCCCAGGCCGTGGCGTCAAGCCGCCGGATGAACAGGGCTGGGCAACTCATGACAATCTCGTCGCCATACTTCTCAAACCCGTTCAGTAGAAGCCCCGCATAGAGCCCCGTTCGCAGGGCGGTGGATTGCTGGTTCCACTCGGTCACGGCAATCTTCACCTCCGGATTGGCGCTTTGCCTGATCAATCCGGCCGTCTTGTGCAAGAACTCCGGGTAGTCCACTCCGTTTTGCATTTCTTCTTCAAATGTGCCTTGCATGTAGTGATGGACACTCAGATAGTCCATGTGAGATGCAGCCAGCTCAAGGATTTCCCGGTTCCACTCG
>CAZBQH010000386.1:0-30011 GCA_964493915.1 uncultured Nitrospiraceae bacterium | reverse complement strand
GCCGGCCCCCGGGCTGGGGGGGGGGGGGCCCGCCGCCCCCCCGCCGGACCAGACCGTCCGGCTGCCCGTCTATCGCATTGTACCCATCGCCAAAGGCGGGTACATGGACATGGCTGCCGTGTACCGCCAGTGGGTCGCGGAACGCAGCTCCGACACAGGAACGGTGCAGCGGGAGAAAGTCAACGGCATCGAGATGGTCCCGCTTCAGTACATTTCACTCGACGCGAAACGGAAGGCGCGTCCCGGCATCGATCGCCTGATACGCACCCACGGGTACCCCGAACACGCCGTTCGAGGCAAGGGCGAGGGGCGCGTCGCCTTTATGCCCTACGGCGCGGTTGCGGCGATGGTGCAGGCATTTCAGGATGTCTACGATAGCAAGGTCGTGCCTCAGCTCTGGAGTTTCACCCGTTCCGCTGACGAAGGAGGGTGGCCGCTCCTCCCCATCGACCCCCTCGCTGAGGCGCCGCGCACGCTCCACGACGTCACCTTCGCCGACATGTCTTTCGCTCAGTTTTCCCGCACCGTCAGGGCAAATGACGACGTGGTCGTGCTTTACACCAACCCGACGTTCATCGGGAAACCATCGCCCGATTACGATCCCGACCTGCTCTTCGACACGACAGGCCACGGCCAGATCCGCATGGGCGGGCTCGCGGCCCAAGCCTCGGAGGATTCAGCCTACGTCAGCCCGTCGCTTGTCGAGGGCTACCAGGCGGCGCAGCTTGAGGACGTACTTGAGCAATCCGGACCCGAGCAAGAGGGAACCGGCGCAATCATGTTCGATTCTTCCCAGGCCGTTGGAGGAACGCTGTTCAACAACAGCATCCTGCGCCGCGACCCGCTCACGGATATCGACCGCAACCCTGCTGCCCGTTACGTCGAGCGCTACGGTTACTACGGAAGGAACAGCTATGTCCAGGACCGGCTCAAGCGCGACCTCGCCCTCCATGAAGCCGCGCCGCAACAGAGCAAGGGGGGCGAATGGGCTTGCGAACTCACCACCATGTATCTCGACATCAATGCAGGCAGTATTTGCCTCCGGCGCGAGTATCCCGACGATCTCGAGCGCAAAGACAACGTAATTCCCGTCCCGCTCTACCAGATGGTTTACGGCGACGCGCAGTACTTCACCATTCGTGTCGGCGCCGCGAGTGACGCCAACCTCGGCAACGACGATCCGCGCAATGTCATGCCCGCCGAGACGGCGCGACGTTCGACGGCCTTGTTCGGCGGGGTCCATCAGGTATTGATGTGGGGCGGCGTCCCCTGGGCTGGCCCCGCATACCACAAACGCTACGGCATGGCCTATCTCGTCACCCGCGACAACCTTGCCCGGACGCCCTTGTTCGGAAAACGCGCCGCGTATTGCATGTGGGACGCCGCCGGGCAACCGGCCGTCGCATTTTACGCCGTCCGCCAGACCTGGTGGTTCGATAGCGAGGACCGCCCTACGGCTTGGCACTTGGACAACAATAGCGGCGTCACCGCGAACATAGACATCGAGAATGGTCCAGCAGTCCAAAACCTTTGGGGAACGGACGCGTTCGTGCCGGATTCCCTCGATCGCCTCAAACGCGGCTCAACTGCGACCCTGATGCGCAACGGCAGCTTTGTTCTGTGGCACTTCGCTGGATCCGCTACATGGCCCACCGATGAGGGTCCCTGTACGGTGACCGTCACGGACGCGAGCGACACGCCCGAAGACCTGGCCATCGTCTGGGATGGCGAGCGCCTCAGCTTCGGCAATGCCTCGACCGTCTCCCGCGAAGTCTGCCTCGAGGTCGCAGGCCTTCCGTTCCCGCAACCCGCACCAGTCCCTGACAAAGTGTTTGCCGACGAAGACGGCACGATGGCGCCGATGTCCTACATGGAGGCGACCGCGTTCGCTATCAAACGCGTCGAACACGGCCTCCGCATCGAGCTGAAGCTCCCGCCCGCGCCTCCAACCTCGTCCCGGGCAGCGCCCGCATCCCTGGCCTCGTTCTCAGCCGGTGTTTGACACGATCTCACAGGGGGGTCTACCTTATTCTCGGCTAGGTTCCCAATTAAGGCGCCTGTGTTGCGAGGTAGGGAGTACCTATCATGCCGCGAATCCCGGTCGTCTTAGCCGGTCTGGCTGGACCGTTCTGCAAGCTGTCCCGCGTCGGCGGGGAGCCATTCAATGCATCTAGCAGACCGGCGTCAATGACGATGATTCCATAAACGCGGTTGACGTCCAGTTGGTGATAAACGGCGCTTTGGGGCTTCCAGTGTCCGGCTAGGTCTTGCGGAAGCGGGGCGCCAGGTTATATATAATGCATAGCATTGAGACGGTCATGAGGGCTTGTGGATCAGTGTTGCCGTGGAGGAGCCAAGTATGCCGACCTATTCCTATCACTGCCAGGAATGCCGCAAGAATTTCACCGTTCAAATGAGCATCACCGAACACGACAAGGCTAAGGTCAAATGCCCGCGGTGTTCGAGCAAAAAAGTGGTGCAGCAAATCGTACCTTTCAATACGAAGACCTCGAAAAAAAGCTGACTATCGAGAAGACGCCTCGCCGAGCCGCAGGGGATAAGCGAACAGCTATGGTATAATGCCTCCGGGATCTGGAAGGAATGTGTAGTTCCGGGCAGCGGGGACCAGCGTAGAAGTCTGCGGAGGACCCGACGCTGCAGCCCGAGGGAGGATGCCGCAATGTATTCCATTGCTGGACAGGGGATGATTCTGTTCTTTCTCTGCATTGCAGTCGCCTCAGTTGGCGCGCGTGCGCAGGAGACGTGCTTCGTTAACTCAGCCGGGCAGGTGATTGCCGCCCACTCAGACCCTGAACGTTTTGAGGTGCGGCCCGGAGCGCCCTCGTTTGCCCTCAAATCAGGCAACCTTACGTGGAACATCTTTTACGTGGATGTCCTCGAAAGTACGGGCGTTGGCTTTGACGACCCTGTAAACGGTCCTGATAGACGGGCCGTGGCCGAATCCGTTCTCACGTACATCAACGACGTCCTCAAGGAGAACACCGGCGCGGCCATCGACGTCGTATTCGAGGAATCACAGACCGACGGGGGCGGCTATCTCGCCGCTGCAGGCACTCTCTTCATCGCGGAACCCGGCTTTCAAGGGGGATTCGCTCTGGAACACATCGTCCTGGGCGAAGATCCGTCCCTCGCCTACTACGACATCTATTGCACGTTCGATTTCGGCTACGACTGGTACACAGGCGATGCGACCCCCGGCTTCGGCCAATTCGACCTCTACTCCGTGCTGCTCCACGAGATGACCCATGGGTTGGGATTCCTGTCCATATCAAACCAGAACGGTGAAAGCGTTGTTGGCGATGGGGCTTTCAGCTTCTACGACAGGCTCATCGAAACCGGCAACAGCAACGATTCCTGGGACAACGACACGGCCGAGTTCATTGGCTCAACCGACTGGCTTACGGGTCAAGACGGCGGACTCGTCCTCAACGGAGTGAACGCCGCGGCTCTCTTCGGCGCACTCCCTCCTCTCTACGCTCCATCTCCGTGGCAAGGCGGCAGCAGTCTCAGCCACTGGGATACGGGCGGCAAGATAACAGGCGGCGCCGTTATGGAGCCGTCGATTGCCCCACGCCAGGTCCGGCGGACCTATGCGTCCGTCGACTTGGGCGCACTGGCAGACCTCGGCTACACCCACATGGGCGACGACGTGCCAACTCCCGCCGCCGATTTGGACGCTCCGTCCTATATGGTCTCCGAGGCAGACGGCGCCGTCGTGCTCACGGTCACCCTGACCAACGCCCCCGGCATTGCGAACAGCGCCTCGGTGGATTACGAGGCCTCAGGCGGCGAGGCGGCCCCAGGCGACGATTACCAGGCCGCTTCAGGCACGCTGTCCTTTGGGCCCGTCGATGTGGCCAAAACGATCACAATCACCATCAACGAGGACGGCGCTATCGAAGGCGACGAGACCTTCATACTGACGCTAAGCAACCCCCAGGGATGCACACTGGCCGACGTCAACAATCCTGCCGTCGTGACAATCTTCGACAACGACAGCGACACGGACGGGGACGGCATCTCTGACTACGACGAGATCAACGGCACATTCGGCTATGCAACCAATCCAAACATGCCAGATACCGATGGCGACGGTTTCGACGACTTCACAGAAGTGACTCAGGGCAGAAACCCTCTCGATCCGAACGATTTTCCCGTGCCTGTTCCGTCGAGCGGCGCGCTGGGGCTCCTGCTCCTGGCAGCCTGCCTCACTGTGGCAGGCGCCTTCGCCCTTACTCGGCAGTTGCGTTTGACGCCGATTTCCGGTCGCAGCCGAGAGTAGGCGCTTAAGGGCCGACACGCGTCTCAGCCGTCGCATTGGCATCCGCGTCGGGTCGCTATAGTGAGAAATGGCGTTTCACGAGAAGCGCCCTGCTCTGCACAGCGAGCTGGAGAAGATCCAGGCAGTAAAAGGCGCCTTCCTTCTGGTGGGCAGTCTCGAGTCAGACTTTCTCCGTATATTCTCGTAACGGAAAGGCGCGTTTCTTGTATTTTGGTTAGAGTTCACATCCATCGTGAAGAACGTATCTTTCGTGGTTTAATGAAATGAGTCTTGTATGTAGAATGTTAATTGTGTTTGGTCAAAGGGGAAAAAGGAGCAGCAGTGCTGCCGAAGGAGGATATGTTATGAAAGAGAGAATGCGACGGGTTGCGCTCGTAGGCCTTGCCTTGGCGCTGGTTGGATTGGTAGCCGGGTGTCCTGTCTGCGTTTATGGGGCATTTGCATCGAGCAGGGCGGGAGACAGCCTCGAGATCGTCGGCTTTGACCCCGCGCCGGGGACGGACGGGGTCATCCGCGTACCCATCGGCGAGCAACTGAACGTTCACGTAGACTACACCGTGGCGCCAACACAAGGCGCTCGGATCTTCGTTCGTCCCTTGACGGGCGGCAGCCTGACGCCCGATTACTGGGCCCATCCTTCGCCACTCTATACGGGGTCCGGCGCCATGAGCGGTTGGTTTGGCTTCGATGCCGCCTCCACGGTCGACCAGGTGCGGGTCGAGATTGAGGACGATGCAGGGAACCAATACCTGACCCTCATCCTAAATATCAACGCCGTGTGGGAGTAGCGCCCAGCCGTCCGTTGGCCACCAGGACCGTCAATTCGTCAAGACGCCACGGAAGGGGTCAGCGACGAAATATCCGCGAGAAAAAGGGGGGCACGGCCTAATAGGGCGCGCGAAGGGCTGCGTTTGCCCAGAACAGATGCTCCTACTATTGCCACGGGGCGGCGCCCACGCCGCCCCGTGTTTCTCGAGCAGTCCCGGCTTGTCCGGCGTCACCGCCCTTATGCAGCCGAAGGGTCCGCGAGCGCCGCGCAGAGGGGAACTGTCTTCCAAGTCGTCTGCCATGGCCCATTCGGGCTTGTGAAGGCCCCTTAAGCAACCCAAAACACGACACATATCAAGAACCCCAATTCTGCAGAATTTGAAATACACAATAGGATGGGAGGCATTTGCGAAATAGGCGCGGCTGAGACGAGCGACCGGGTTTGGGGTCTGGGTTTTCGGGTTTGGCGAAGGGAAGGGGTGGGCGAATGCCGGATTCGTCGGTTTTTCGGGGGCGAGGACGTGGAGAAGACAGGGTTGTCGTGTGTGGTTAGTATCGAGGGGATCTGCAAAGGGGTTCAGGCGGCTCGGGGGTGGACGAGCGACCGCATCAGTTCGTGATGTCCCGCACGGACGGCGCTGAGGGCGAGGGCGAGCATGACGGTGAGCGCCAAGCCGACGCGGAGTCGCATCTTGTTCAGACCTCGGATGGTGTGGCGTTCGAATCCGAAGCTGCCGTCGATGCGGCTGTTGACACGTTCGACGGAGGTGCGCTTCTTGTATTCGCGCCGCCAGGCCTTGCTGTCGCGAGCCAGGGGCGTGAACAGGCGTCGGTCAACGTCGAGCGGTACGCGGACGACGCGTCCGTAGGCGTTATGGCATCCCTGGCACATGTCGCGTTGGGTGCATGCGACGCGATACGCTGCGGCGGGGCAACGATATTTGAGACATCCGCGCCCGGCCTCGAATCCCTGGAAGGCCATGGGCTCGTAGTTGCTCAAGGGGTCGGGGGCGTCCGGGGGGCCGGTTTCGTCGCGGCAACGGCAGAGGACGTTGCCTTCGGCGGTGTAGAAGACGGTATCGACGCAGTCGGGAAACAACTGGCGGGGTTGATGGGGTTGTTCGTTCCAGCAGTTGCGCACGTCGATGACCGGCTTGATGCGGTAGGTTTCCCAGAGTTCCTCATTGTGGTCCGCGGCGTCGTAGGCCTTGTCGCCTGAAAGATGCCCGGCCCGTTCCAGCAGTTCCGGATGGGTCTGGTCAAGATGCTGGAGGAGCTTGGGCAGTTCGGGGCTGTCGTTGGCGCTGGCGCGGGTGACCGTGTAGGCCAGGGGGAGTTCGTAGTCCGCGTCCACCACCAGGTGCACCTTATAGCCGAACCATCGCTTGACCTTTTCCCAGACCGAGCCGTCTTCGCGCACCCCCTTGTAGGTCTTCGTGCCCCAATCGGCGTCCGTGTCGCGCCGTCCGTCTTGGCGCCCATACTTGTCCTCACCGGGCTTGCGTCCAAAACTCCGAAGAGCCTTGGAGTCCACGGCCAGCCGGGTCCCCGAATCCGAGAGTTCCTGCTTCACCCCCTCCACCAGTTCCTCGAACATCGCGTCCACGAGGTCCAGGTGACGCACCAGCTTCTTGAGGAACCGCGTGTACACCCACGCCGGCGGCACGGCGTCGGCACCCGCGAACACATCGAAGCCGCAGACTTGCCGCAGTTCCCCGTTACGCCGCAGTTCGCGCCGCAACGACTCGATGCTCGGATGCTGGAAGACCAGGCCGGCCAACAGGCTGTTCCACAGCGCACGCAGGGGATACTCGTCCCGCCGTCCCTTGCGTTCGGCTTCCAGGGCCTGCATGAGGGGTTCGTCCGGGAGCGCCTCGACCACCATGCGGAGCCGCTGGAGATCCGAACACGCTTCGACGTCATTCCAGGAGAACAATTGGGGTTGGTGTATAATGGCCACGGCGGACGCCTTTCTTGGTATGTTGTAGTTTTGTCCTCAACTATTCTACAAACATACCTTGGAGGCGTTACGCCTTTTTCTTTTGCCGCGGGCGTGCCGGGGTGAATTTGCCCAAGAAAGTGCCCCGGAGCAATTCGATCCCCCATTTCCCCTGAATGCGCTGGGGTAAACCCCAAATCGGCACACGCCGCAACCCTATGACAATACACACCAACAGCAATTCCGCAAATGGCTCAGGATGGGCCTTGACAAGAACCAGCAACAGGTGCACTATCATCATTAGATTGGTTTGCTGAGAATAGAGATATGTCCATAGGCAAGCTTTGGTTTCTGTCGGACGAGAGGAGGCGTTGGCATGCTTGCGACTAGCACGATGCGAGTAAGAGTGAGTTGCTTTGTCGCTTGCGGAGTCGCCTTTTCCATCGGTGCCCAAGCATTTAGCTTGGCAGAGGTGCAGTTCACGCGGCCGGAACTCATTGACTCCTACATGGCCGATGACCGTGAGACAACCTCGAACGAAGACTTGCCGTTCCTTGCCCATGTCGAGAATGAACACTGGGTGATGTTGTATATGTTGGGTACAGGTCGCAGTCGCAACCGGTTGGCCCATTCGTTTGACGGCGGCGTCCGGTGGCTGGCGCCGTTTGCAGAGCCAATCATGTCAGATGGGAACGAAGAGTTCCGGCTGCACCACGTTCATTTCTCCAAGGCAGGGACGGGAATCCTGCTGGCATCCACAGAGAGCGAGCCCCGAAGGTACCAGGTCCATGTGTTTCGGTCCATTGATGGCGGGCTAACATGGCAAGAGCGTCCCATTCCAGATGTGCCGCATTATGCGCCGTTATCCGGAGATGATTCTGGGATTCGTAAGGGCCCAGTTGTTTTATCGGACGGCGAGACTTGGATGGCGCGTTGGTTCAACGGCTCCGGCAAGTACATGGCCTATGGGATCTACTCAAAAGATGACGGCGTAACTTGGGATGTGTCGTTTGCGGTGCCTGGTCAAGGCCCAGATCTGTACACCGACGGAAATGGCGTGTGGATTGTATCGACTTACGACGCATCGATCAAAGCCGAAAAACAATGGCGCTCTTGTAACGAAGAAGACCGTTGGGAGCCATATAGCTTTGGATTTCCAGAGCTAGACGGATATGTGGGTTGGTTGCGCTATGCGGGCCCGATAGGGAAAGGTGTTCTACTAGCCGTTTTAGAGTATGTCGGCGAGCCGGAATACGGGGAGGAGTTTGCATGGCCGGCGTCGCTGATAAGCGTAACGAGCTCCGATGGAGGCGACACCTGGAGTGAATTGGAGGTACTTACTGAGGAGCATACGTATCCAGCAGATGGTGCCCTGGGTGTTGAGTTCGACCTTTCCGGCAAAGCCGTTGCGCTTCTAAGTTGTGATGAACGTCTGGAGACGTATCAATACGTATCGGGACAGGGTTGGCGGCTTGCAAGCGACTTTGGACAGGTGGTGGAGGTTGGCAGATGCAGTTTCGTATTTGACGGCGGCAGGACCATCCTGTTCGCAGCCAGCCGAATGATGGGACCCTCGATTCACTACGGGAGAGACGATATTCTCCTGCTGCGGTCGACCGACTTGGGCCAAACGTACACCGGTCCCTACGCGCCCTTCTACGAATCGCTGCGGGATCAGCCTGAAGACGACCTTTCCCCCGTACTTGCCACGGATAAGAACGGTACATGGGTGGCCGCATGGGCTTCGAACCGAGTCATTGAAGATGAGGACGGAGCGGATCACGATGTGTTTCTTTCGAGTTCCCAGGACTATGGGAATACTTGGTCGGACCCGCGCAAGATCACCAACGAGCCAAACGATCCTTATCCAGACCGGCCAAAAGCGCTTGAAATCCGACGCAACGGGGTGTGGATTGTCGTGACGGAAAAAATACACTCGCCCAGCCAATACATATGGGACTGGGACGCAACCAGAAGTCTTGTGCTGTACCGCTCGGAAAACTCCGGGATTGCGTGGAGCGCAGGTATAGAGCTTGATGGCTCGTACGGCTGGGGCAACGCAGGGATTGTAACCGACGGCCACGGCAATTGGATCACTTATGAGCGCGATGTATACCGTGTTGGAAATGAGCTTAGCGAGTCTTCGGCATACTGCTCCCACGACAACGGGGCCACCTGGTCGGAGGGTTTCCCATTGGGCCTATGGGGCTCGGTTCGAATCGAAGCCGTTGGCGAGGGCCAGTTCGTTGCTTTCGGACACGCCGCCTCTGTGGGCGATACATACCGATCGGAACCAAATACCCTAATCGTCTGCCGCTCGAACGATCAAGGCACTACATGGTCAGAACCGGCTGCCCCTTTCCCCAGCGAGCTGTTTAGTTCGCATTTAGATGAATTCACCACTATGACTGAGGCAAATGGAAATCTGCTGTTGGCTTGGGAAACCTCTTTCTTGACTCAAAGCGGCGCCAATCGGGCAAAAGTATACGTAACTGTATCGGAGGATGGCGGGTTTTCATGGAATGCACCGGTAGAAATTAAAGACACCGTGTCGGATCTCGAAGCGGAAAAGGTATTTCACCGCGTGGTGCCCCGAAGTTTCTATCCGTCGCCTGGTGGGCGCATCGAGTTGTTGTTGAGTGCAGGAGTTATCGAGTATTACGACTATGGCCCGAAGGAGGATTGGTACGTAAATTATACGACCCCGCGCGCCGTATCCAGCAATGACAGGGGCAAGACGTGGAGCATGCCTAGCATGGTTTTTGACGACGTGTTGCTGCCAACGCCCGACTTTGTCGGCAGAGCGGATGTCATCAAGAACAAAATCCTTCCCGTGACCGATGGCATGGGCGCCTTCGTTGTCCTCCAAGGAGGGAATGATGTCGTGGTGCAGACGTCGGTGCCGTGTGAGGACGTCGACAATTCAGGGGCCGCCGACGCCGTAGATGTCCAAACGGTAATCAATGCTGCATTGGGATTGAACGAGCTGTCGAGCTGTGACGTGAATCGCGACGGCAAGGTGAACGCGCTGGATGTTCAGGCAGTCATAAATGCCGCTTTGGGAATGGCTTAGCTTTTGATGTGCCGCTGCATTCGGCCGGTCAAAAACCATGTATTCCCCGCCAATCTTTTCGGGAAAAAAGAAGTTCCTATTATCCCTCGCACAGAGAATGCCGTACCGCTTGGAGTTGGTTAAACCGACCGTAGACATTAAAGGACAGCCGTACCACGCCGAGGTCCGGCGTCACCGCCCTTATGCAGCCGAAGGGTCCGCGAGCGCCGCGAGAGGAACGTCGACGCCGCGGAGCGTGCAGCTCTCGACGAAGGGAGCGGCCCGTCGCGCTGCATCCGCGAACCATTGTGCGGGATGAGGAGGCATGTCTCTCAATGCCGCCGCGCGCAACGGGTCTGTCAAGGCGCTGCGGAACTGCTGTAAGACGTACAGCGAAGCGCCTTGCACTTCACGGGCAATGGCCTCGATGTCGTCCAGCGTAAACGTTGGAAGAACGGTTGTGCGGAATTCGCAGGCGACCCGGCCCTCGAGCAGCAAAGCGATGCTCTTGCGCACCACGTCGAACGAGGCCGCGCATCTCACCACGCTCGCATAGGTTTCGGGGGAAGCTTTGGCGTCCATGGCCACATAATCAAGGATGTCCTCAGCCAGGAGCGCTTCCAGAACGCGGGGCCGGGTCCCGTTCGTATCGAGTTTGACGAGATAGCCGAGCGCCCGCACTTGTTTAATGAACTCTTGAAGATCCCGCTGGAGCGTGGGTTCCCCGCCGCTGACGACGACCGCGTCCAGAAAACGCCTCCGGCGTTCGAGCCAGGCCAGTATTTCGTCCATCGATAAGTTTGCCGGCTCGTCTTCATCACTGAGCAGCCCGTAGTTGTGGCAATAGGCGCAATTGAGGTTGCACCCGCGGCTGAAGACCACGGCGGCCAGTTTGCCGGGGTAGTCGACAAGCGAACACTTCTCGATGCCGCCGATGTTCATGATGACAGCTCCGGCGCAGCTTCGAGGGGCGCCACGCGGAACTTTCTGCGGTCGAAGTATTCGGCCTTCTTGCCCTCGTTAAAGTTTGCAACGGGCCGCAGATAGCCCGTTACGCGCGACCATACCTCGGTCTCGGAACCGCAATAGGGACAGGTGAAGACTTCGCCCCGCAAGTAGCCATGAGTCGGGCAGATGCTGAAGGTGGGCGTAATCGACAGGTAGGGCAACTTGCACTGAGAAAAAACCTTGCGGATGAGCTGTTTGCAGGTCTCCACATCCTCGAGGCTTTCGCCAAGGTAGGCATGCAGCACGGTGCCGCCTGTATAGAGCGACTGCAGTTCATCCTGCAGTTCCACCGCCTCGAAAAGGTCCTCGGTGAAACCTACCGGCAATTGTGTAGAATTGGTGTAGTAGGGCGTGCCGTTCCCAGCGGCAATAATGTCTGCGAACCGGGCTTTGTCGAGCCGGGCCAACCGGTACGCCGCGCCTTCCGCCGGAGTCGCTTCGAGGTTGTAGACATGCCCTGTTTCGTTCTGGATGTCCACCAACAGGCCCCGCAAGAAGTGCATGACGTCCACGGCAAACGCCTGGCCTTCATCGGTGCCGAGGTCCTTGCCCATGAAGTTCAAAAGGGCCTCGTTCATGCCGATAATCCCGATCGTACTGAAGTGGTTGTGCCAATACTCTCCGGTGCGCGCTTTCACCATGCGCAAATAGTTGGCCGAGTAAGGGTATAACCCGTTGGCCGTCTGATCCTCGATGATTTTCCGTTTGATCTCGAGCGATGTCCGGCCTACTTGGACCAACCGCTGTAAACGGGCCTTGAACTCGGCCTCGCTCCGCGACAGATAACCGATGCGCGGCAGATTGATGGTGAACACGCCAATCGAACCGGTCAAGGGATTGCTTCCGAACAGACCGCCTCCCCGCCGGCGCAACTCGGAGGTGTCCAACCGCAACCGGCAACACATCGAAATCGCGTCCTCAGGCGAGAGATCGGAGTTGACGAAGTTGGCGAAATAGGGAATGCCGTACTTGCAGGCCGTTTGCATAAACGCGTTGACGGAAGGCGCGTCCCAATCGAAATCCTGCGTCACGTTAAGGGTCGGAATCGGGAAAGTGAAAACGCGGCCCTTCGCGTCGCCTGCCATCATGACCTCGCAAAAGGCCTTATTAAACAGGTCCATCTCCGCCTGGAAATCGCCATAGATAGCGTTCTGCAGTTGGCCCCCGACAATCACCGCCTGATCGCGCAGCGTCCGAGGCACAGTTAGGTCGAAGGTCAGATTCGAAAAGGGGCACTGGAAACCCACGCGGGTTGGAACGTTGATATTGAAGATGAATTCTTGAAGGCTCTGCTTCACCTGCTCGTAAGTCAGGTTGTCGTAATGGACAAACGGTGCGCAATAGGTGTCAAAGCTGGACCACGCCTGCGCGCCTGCCGACTCGCCTTGGGTGGTAAACGTCGAGTTGACGATCTGGCCAAGGAATGAACGCAAGTGTTTAGCTGGCGAACTTTCGACTTTGCCCGGCACTCCGCCGAATCCCTCCATAAGAAGCTGGCGAAGGTCCCAGCCTGCACAGTATGGCCCGAGAAAGCCGAGGTCGTGGATATGCGCCTCCCCGCTTTCATGAACCTCGCGCACTTCCGCGGGATAAACCTCATGGAGCCAGTAGTTCTTCGTAAAGAACTCGCGGACGTAGTTGTTCAGGCCATTGACGCTCTTCTGCGTATTGGCGTTCTCGTGGATGCGCCAGTCCTTCCCCGTCAGGTAGTCCGTGAACATCTCAATTGTTGCGCCGATCAACGCGTTCAGGTTGCGCGCGCCAGCCCGCTTCTCACGATACAAGATATAGGCCTTCGCCGTCTGCGCATGACCGTGCTCGATAAGCACCTTTTCGACAATATCCTGGATGCCTTCCACATCCGGCATCCGGTCGCCGTATTGCTCCTCGGCGAGCATCACAATTTGGCGGCAAAGAGACTCCGCGCGGGCAAAATCGTTGCCGCCGCAAGCCGTTGCCGCTTTAAAAACGGCGCGTGTAATCTTCTCAGGGCAAAATCGCTCAACCGATCCATCGCGTTTCCGGATTGTGTCAAACATAAGCGTTTCTCCTCGCCAATGGCATGAGACCAAAAACCAGACATATCCCGCTTTTTGAAGTTCGGATGTGTTCGTGAAGAGGGGGACACGAGCCGCTCCCTTCACAGAACCCCATTATATAGTGGTATCAATGACCTGTCAACACTAGATACACGGCAATTAGCCGGTTTTTCGAGTTTCAGATTTTGCTTCACAAGATTGTATGTTTTCTTATTGTTCCTAGCTTCGTGCTACCCACTGTCCGGTAATTCCCCGTTACCTTACAAGGTTTTCGTGCTTTCTAGCTTCCCTTGATCCGCAAATCTCGCATGCTCCACTGCCGACTTCCGCTGCCCAGACTAGCGCTTTTCAGGCCGTATATGCGAAGATGTAAGGGACGCAGGTACTGGAGGCTGTATGAAGCGTTGCCACAAATGCGGCACACCTTGGATTAGCGAGACCAAAACTCCGGGGGTTAAGGAATGTTGTGAGACCTGCTCGGCATACCTCCATTGCTGTCTCAACTGCCGCTACTACGAACCTACCGCCCACAATCAGTGTTATATTCCTACCACCGACTGGGTAGCGGACAAGGAAGGCGCGAACTTCTGCGACGAATTCGTGTTCAGAGACACGGAGGAGGTGGAAGATACAACGGCAGAACAGGACGCGGCGCGCAGCGCGCTCGATGGGCTTTTCGGGGGCCAGAATGGCGCGCAAAAGAAGGGACTCGAGGATTTCCAAAGACTTTTCGGGGAATGAAGAAGGACAGGTTCGCCGCTGAGGGGATACAGTCCAGCGGTAAACTCGGGGTGTCGCCCAATTGAAAGACAACGGGGAATAGATGTGTCTGCTTTCGTAAAAGCTCGGTTACTGATCGTAGACGACAAAGCCAGCATGCGCCAGGTGTTGGACGCCGCCTTTAGAGACAAGGGTTTCGAGGTCTTCTCCGCGGCCAACGGCGACCAGGCAATCAAATTCATCGAGAATGGCGACTTCGACGTGGTCATTACGGACCTGAAGATGCCGGGGCGCGACGGGATGGCCGTTCTTTCGGCTGCCAGGGCCAAGTCGGCGGACACCGAAGTAATTGTTGTAACAGCCTTTGGAACGATTGACATCGCTGTCGAGGCTATGCGCATGGGCGCCCGTGATTTCATTGCAAAACCTTTCAGGCTCGCAGAAATCGAGCTGAAAGTCGACAAACTGCTCCGCGAACGCCGGGAAGAGGCGCTGCCGCCTAAGGGGACGGCCGGGGGCCTATCGGCTCGGCTTGTCATCGGTTCAAGCAAACACACCAAACAGCTTCTCCGGATGGTCCAGAAGATCGGCCCGAGCCGCAGCTCAGTCCTGATCACCGGGGAAAGCGGAACAGGCAAGGAGCTGGTGGCGCGTCTGATCCACAACGCAAGCCCCCGCCGCGATAGGCCCTTCCTTGCCCTGAACTGCGCCGCATTGGCGCCTGGCGTGCTCGAGAGCGAGTTGTTCGGCCATGAGAAAGGCGCGTTCACGGGCGCCATGACCCAGCGTATGGGCCGTTTCGAGCGCTCGCATACCGGGACGTTGTTTCTTGACGAGGTGGCCGAGATCGACCCGGGCATCCAAACCAAATTGCTGCGCGTTCTGCAGGAGGGGGAATTCGAGCGCGTCGGCGGCACGTCGACCATGCACGTCGATGTCCGCATAGTCGCCGCCACCAACCGCGACTTGCACCGCGCCATGCAAGAAGGACGGTTTCGCGAGGATTTCTTCTACCGGCTCAACGTGTTTTCGCTCCACGTCGAGCCCCTTCGCAACCGCCGCGACGACATTCCTGCGCTGGTCGACCATTTCCTCCGTAAGTTCAGCGAAGAGACGGGCAAGCAGATCGACGCCATCGACGACGACGTGATGGCTATGTTCATGCGCTACTCCTGGCGGGGGAACGTCCGCGAACTCGAAAACATCCTCGAGCGGGCCGTTGTCCTCGCCGAGGGACCCGTCATCACCCGCGACGAGATCCCGCAGGACATGTTTTACGTCGACGAGCCGCCCCGCACGCCTGATCTACCGCCCCTCGACACCGTATCGCTTATCGAGCGCACCGACCAGCTCGAGAGCGAGATGATCCGGCAGGCCCTCGAGCGGTTCCGCTGGAACAAGACCAAAACCGCCGAGCATCTCGGCCTGAAACGGACTACGCTCCAGTATAAGATCAGGAAATACGGCCTCGAATAGCATCATCCCCATCGGGCGCTCGATTGGCTGCCCGATTCGTCCCCGGGACGCCCATCCGCTATAATGCCTCCTATGCTTATTCAGGTTGTCGGTTCAGGCAGTTGGGGTCTGGCGATTGCGCGCCTGCTTGCGTTGCGAGGCCACAAGGTGCGGCTCTGGGGCCGTGACGAGGATGGTCCGGAACAGTTGCGCTACACGCGTCAAAGCCCCCATTTTCTCCCTGGCATGATTCTGCCGGAGGAAGTCGAGGTCATCCCGGATTGTGACCCAGACGCGAAGCTTGTCGTCCTGGCTGTCCCATCCCACGCGATGCGCCAGACAATCGAGCGGTTCCGGTTCCGACCGGAGACGGTCCGGGTTAGCGTCGCCAAGGGCATCGAGACAGACACCCTTCAGCGCATGAGCGAAGTCGTCGTCGAGGCGTCGGGACCGTGCAAGGTGGTCGCATTGAGCGGGCCCAGCCATGCTGAGGAAGTGGCGCAAGACTTGCCCGCATCGGTCGTTGCGGGTTGCGTCGACGAAGGTGTTGCGGAAATGGTTCAGAATGCCTTTATGACCCCGGCATTTCGCGTTTACACGAGCCGGGACATCACAGGCGTCGAGTTGGGCGGCTCCCTTAAGAACGTTGTCGCCATTGCGGCCGGGGTCTGCGATGGTTTCGGCCTCGGCGACAACGCCAAGGCGGCGCTCATCACCCGAGGACTGGCCGAAATGGCCCGCCTCGGCGCGGCCATGGGTGCGGAACCTCTGACGTTTGCAGGACTGAGCGGCATGGGCGACCTCATCGCTACATGCGAAAGCAGGCATTCGCGGAATCGCGCCGTGGGAGAGAGGTTGGCCGCTGGCGAGAAACTTGAAGAGATCGTGAACCGGTCCCAGATGGTGGCCGAAGGCGTACGAACGACGTGGTCGGCGCAGGCCCTTTCCGATCGCTATGGCGTCGATATGCCAATAACGCATCAGGTGTACAAGGTGTTATTCGAGGGGGCAGACCCGAGGGAGGCCGTCGAGTCGCTCATGACGCGCGAGGCGAAGCCTGAGCGGGCTTAAAGCTGCCGGTAGAACATACGGTCTTATTGTTGCGCTTGCGGCCAGCAGGCAACGTGTTATAATTTAAAGTAAATTTGTAAAGTACATTTGCGGCGTTCTTGCTTGCGCATCCCATCGAGACGCTCGCATACTTGTCTTTCAGAATAGACGCGCAAGGAGACAAAAGGATGGCAATCCTCAACTTGGTATTGTATCCCGACGATCCGCTTACGGAGAAATCCGATCCTTACGAGGCGTTTGGCCCCGAGACCGAAAAACTGGCGACGGACATGATCGAGACCATGCACGTGTACGAAGGCGTGGGCCTTGCTGGTCCTCAGGTAGGCCTTCAGAAACGGATCATCACAGTCCATGAACCCGACGGTTCTCCCATGTGCCTCGTAAACCCGGAAATTCTATCAGGAGACGGCCATCAAATGGGGGAAGAAGGATGCTTGAGCCTGCCGGGGATCTATGCCGACGTACCCCGTGCGCAGCACATCCAAGTCCGGGCCCTCGACCCTCGGGGAAAGCTCTTGGAATTCGAGGCGTCGGAGTTGCTCGCCCGCATCATCCAGCACGAGTGCGATCACCTCGAGGGCGTCATATTCCTCGACCGGTTGGACATCCTTACCCGTCAGGCAAAACTCCAGGAATGGGATGAAACACGGGCCCGGCTGCTTGGAACAGGCCGCCGCCGCGGCGTTGCCCGTGTTGTTTGAGGCGCCTTCCGCCGAGCGCCTTGTCGCGGCCTTGCGCAAGCTGCCCGGCGTGGGCAAGCGCTCAGCAGAGCGGTACGCTCTCCACCTTCTCAGCGCTCCAGTGGACGAGGCTGTCGAGCTGAGCGAGGCAATCCGCCAGGCCCGTGAGCGCATTAAGACGTGCTCGATGTGCGGCGGCCTCACCGAAGTGGACCCCTGTCCTATCTGCGCCGATCCGCATCGCGACCGTTCAATTATTTGCGTTGTTGAACAACCTGTGGGCGTCATGGCGATCGAAAAAGGCGGCTCGTATCGCGGCCTGTACCACGTGCTCCATGGGGCGTTAAGCCCACTGGACGGTATCGGTCCGTCTGAACTCGCCATCGGCAAACTTATCGCCCGCGTCGAGACCGGCAACGTCGCCGAGGTCATCCTTGCTACGAACGCCACCGTCGAAGGCGAGAATACGGCGCTCTACCTGTCTCGTCAGCTCAGCAGGTTGCACGTATCCGTCAGCCGGATCGCTCACGGCGTTCCCATGGGGAGCGGCCTCGAATATGCCGACAGCGTCACTCTCGCCCGTGCCCTCGAGGGCCGTACCCGCTTATAGGCCACGCCCACTGCCGCGCCTGCGCGCTACTCGAGATACATCGTGATGAGCTGACCCGCATTGTGTATTGTGTAATCCCCCTCGACGGTCAGGCCATGGATTGACGTGTCTCCCTCGAGCTCGGCGCCATAAGCGCGCAGGGCCTGAAACAGAAGGTTCGACGCCGACTTGAGGACAAACTCGATAGCGTCGGGAGACGCCCCACCCGGGTCGGACCCGCACTCGAGAGCGATATGGAACGCCAGTTCGTTATCCGAGATATAATCGCCATGGATCCGCCCGTTCATCAGGGTCAGCAAGGCATCTGCCGCGAATTTGACGAGGCGCTCGTTGTCCTGACCCAACCGGGGCGCCACGAACTGGTTGAACAAGGCATAGCCCGCACCCGTCCGGTTGTCTACAAAGCCCTCAATCAGATGCCCTCCCTGCAACCGCATCGGCTCGGGCGGCACAACGGGGCCCCACTGGTCCTGCGCCTGGCGGGCCTCGTCCATAGCGAGTTGCGTTGCTCCTTCCACAACGAGCACGCCGCGCTCTTTGCTCGTCATGCCCTCCGCCGACCACTGGACTAAGCCAAACTGGCTGAACTGGCCGGATCGGTTCATCTGCTTCGCAATCAGCGGTCCCAAGCGCCGGCTGTTTGTAAACAAACGCACCCCCAGCGTCCCGCTTGGAAGGTTCCAATCACAGAGCCCCGCGAACCGGTAAGGCGCAACGTACGGCGCCGCCCACTCTGGGACCCCGCCCTTGTTAACAAGCAGCCGCGTCAGCAGATCCGGGTTCACTTGCGGGTCAACTGCCAGAACAGCGCGCGTGTCGCCCGTGTAAAGGACATCCTCGGCGACCCTCGGGGCGGCCCGCAGCGCCTCGTACTTCAGGTCGGCTGCCACAAGCGCTATAGCAGCGAGAACCACCGTGCACAGCGCTAACAAGAAAAATACCGCACAACCTCTCTTCAGCAAAGTGTTGCTCCTGGTCTAAGGACGGTCATAAACGGCCGTGTTTGCGTTGAATAGTCGCCGAACCGCCCGTCCTGTCGCTCGGGATCGCGCCAGATATGCGTACAGACGGATCACGGACACCTCCGGCATGGCCTCGGACGTCCACCTGGTGTCGCGACGCCCATCATGGCCAAGTGGATGCCCCATGTCGTCTTTAGCGTTGCCCTCCTATGCATCTGTCAAGCTGGCGAACACGACAGCATACGCAGTGCGCGTAGCCTAACCAGATACTGATTGCCGTTCAAGCGGGACCCTGCGGGCTTTCGCTTGCACCACTCGTTCTTCGGACGCCACAATGGGAATCGGTTCGAAGGTGCGCAACGCCGTTCTGTATGCTAAGCCCAATACACGCAAAGGCAACTCGACATGGAAAACGCGTCAATGGATATCGCTCGTATCAAAATCGGCGTGATGGGGTCGGCCGGAGGGATAATGCTCGACGAAATGCTCGAGCGCTGCAAGGAACTTGGCCGGGCCATTGCGGACGCGGGCTGCGCCATTGTCACGGGGGGGTGTCCGGGACTTCCCCACGCAGCGGTGATCGGCTGCAAGGAGCATGGCGGGCTTACCGTTGGCGTGTCTCCAGCAATGAGCGTCGAAGAGCATGTCAACCGCTACGGCAGTCCGACCGACCATATCGACGTGATGATCTACACCGGAAGCGGCCTTATGGGACGGGAAGTCGTAGGCGTACGGTCGTGCGACATCGTTGTGATTGCGGGCGGGCGCTCGGGCACCTTGGGCGAGTTCGCAATCGCCTACGACGAAGGCAGGCCCATTGGCGTCCTCACGGGGACCGGCGGCGTGGCGGACCATATTAACGATTTCCTCCTGGTAATTCGCAAACCGACCGGCTCCCGGATCATTTACGACGACAACCCGCGCCGGCTCATCGAGCGTTGCGTGGCGGACTACCGGACCAATCCCCCGAGAATTCGCGACCGGGAAGCCGCAGGCTAAGACCACTCTGGTGCACAAGTCTTCCGTTAGTACGCGCGCAAAAGGTCTCCGAAGCCGTGTCAATGTCGTCTGAATCAGATCCGCCCCGTCCCGAGGCGGCTTAATTGATCCAGCTTCGTTACCATCAGCTCGGAACGCGTGCGCAGGTCCCGGTAGATGCCCAAAGTAGTCTCAGCAAGCACGACGGGATCAGCGCCCTCAAGATTGTCGCGCTCGAAACGGCCGATCAGCACAAGCGGCTTCACCGCATCATGCAGCTCGCCGAACAGCCGAATCTGTTCGTCGAGCGCCATCAGCTTGGAGACCTGCGCGCGGGCGTCCCGCATACGCCCTGCGCCGCGAAGGATTCCCAGCAGCTCCTCCGTCTGGCGGCAGCCCGCCCCGGCCATGCCTGCGAGTTCCTCGAAGACCTGGCGATGCGCAGCCCGCCAGTCCTCGAGAGCTGCGCCTTCCGGGATGACGAAACGCTCGAAAAACTGCACAGCGGATGCCTTTTCGGCCTCCTGCCCGTTGCCGGCGCCGAGATGTTCGAGCCACATGGCCCGATATGCCGCCCGCAAAAAATCCTCCTCTGTCAAGAAGCGTCTGAGGACAGGATACCATTCGAGAAAGCCGTCGGGCGCGAAGTCCGATCGGAAGAGGTCGTAATCGCTCCAGTCCAGCCCTCCCCCTTGCCTGCCGGCGCAGACGGCGTGGCCTCCTTCGCTCCGTGTCGACACAGACCGATCGAGGAGCCCTTGCGCCGCGCATACAACATGCTCAGGCGGGACGGCCTCCTCGGGGGCGTCCCTTTCTCTTATCGACTCCCACCCGCCTAGGAAGCACCGACGCCGGCGTTCGATCGCCAGATGCCCGGCCCCATAGGGGCCCGTCTCGCGGAAGTGGACCCATCCCACCGAGACCAGCAATACAGGACATCCCACGGCCGCAGCAATATGCATCGTCCCTGTATCATTCGTGATCAACACCCTGGACCGTTCGAGTACGGCGGCAGCTTGAGGAATCGTTGTCTTTCCAAACAACGGCGCCGCCAAGCCGGGCGCGTAACGCTCGAACTCCTCGCCAAGGCCTCCCTCCGATTCGACCCCCAGCAAAACCGGCCGCACCCCATGGCTTTGCGCCAGCTCCGACGCTACGTCTGCAAAATGGCTCACAGGCCATCGCTTGTTCTCCTGGCTCGCGCCTAGCTGGAGGCAGATGTAAGGCACGCCGTGGCCAAGGCCGCTGGTTGCCAACAGCTTCTGTGCGTATTGTGCGTCAGCCTCCCTCACGTCAAAAACAAGTTCGCGGCTTTCACTTTGGACCGGGCCAAAATGGCGCATGATGTCGCAGAGGTTCAGCGCGTTGTACCGTCTGTGGAAAATGCTCGCAAAGAAGTAGTTCACCCACCCGCCACGGAGCACGTAACGCCCGTCGTCGCTTATATGAGCGCCGACGACTTCGGGTACGCCTGCGAGTTTCAGGAGCATCGCCGACGTAATGCTGTGCGTGCAGTTGTAGGCCCGTGCATACCCCCGCTCCCGAATCCGGCGCACATAGCCTTTGGCTGTCTCATAGGCCCTCAACAGGCGTTCCGAGTCCGCCGCCCGCAAATCGTTGAACATGCCGTCCTCGTCGTAGACCAGCACGGCGTCGACGTCGGGGTGGCGCTCTGCGGCTGCTTGCCCCATGTGACGCACCAGGATGTCAATCGATGCATCAGGATACGTCCGCTTGAGCGAGCGGATGAGCGGCGAGGTCTGAACGACGTCGCCCAAGCGCGTGATCTGCACCACGAGCAGCCGCATCACTCGATTTGCTCCAGAAGCCCTTCCGCGGCGGTACGCACTTCCCCAAGATACCGGAAGATCGCCTCAGGTTCACTCGGTGAGCCGTGCCGTTCGGCCAGACACTGATTGACCTGTTCGTGGGTGAATGGGAGATCAGGGGGAAGCGTGGCCAGGTACGCGCCCAGAGCCGTCTCTCGCCCTACCCGGTCGGCCATCTCTGCCATGGTTTGCTGCGCACGGACACCCTTGCGCAGGATTCTCCCGCCGTGGGCATCGAGAACCATGCCAAGCATTTGCTCTGCCCGATGCCTGTACGTGTGGTCGCGGAGCGCCCGCTCTCGTGCGCGCACTGCGATCTGTCGCCGTTCATCCGAATGAGCAAGGTAATAGTCAATCTGCGCGCGCAGGCCCGCAAGCGTATCGTAGACAGGCAGCTCCGTCTCCAGATCGAAATGGGCCTCGAGCCCGGCGCAAGGATCGCACAACTGGAACCCGCCGGATGCCGCTATCTCGAACACGCGCGGGTTCAGGGCGTCGCATTCGGGGTCCACGCCGAGATGGGCGGTGCTGGCGTGCAAGTTAAGGTTGATTTTCGAGCCTGCCGCAATGCGCGCAAAGGTCTCGGCGCTGAACCGTTTGCCCGGATTCACGACCAAGCGGTTCAGTTCTCTTGTTGACCAGTCGACGCCCCATATCTTGAAATGATAGTCCGTCAAACCTGCGAACAAGCTGTTCCGGTTGGGGTATCCCGCCCCCGCGAAAGAGATGTCGCAGCCGTATTCGTCGAGCTCCGCCGCCGTCAGCGTCACGGGACGGTGGACCTCCGGGTCGCACCCCGTCTGCACATAGGCATGATGGACGCACCCGATCGCATCGAGCATCGCGTCGAAGTGCCCCGGCTGGATGTGGAAAAAGTAGTCGTAGGCAGGCGCAATCGCGCGCCAGTAGTCCATATGCCGCCAGTTCTCGACGAACCAGTAAGCCGTCACAACGCCTTCTTTTGCGAGACGGCCGGGGAAAGAGACGTTAACGGGAGCTTGCGCCAGCACGAAACACAGGTCGGGGCGGAATGCGGCCACTTGGGCGTAGGTCCATTCACCAAGCCAGTGGACAAGCAGGTTGCCAAGCTGGTTGGCGGCTTGTTTGCTCTTGACCGATTTGCTCATCGCCTGATACAGGCTGTAGCCGATGGTATTGTCGACGAAAAGCGTCGTATGACCTAGACCGCGGAACGCACGCTCGAGGTGGCCTGCAATGGGCGCAGAACCTCCAAACATGGGGCCCACCACGGCGATATGCAACCGCTGTCCTGAGAGGGCCGTACGGCTCAGAGCTTGCTCGACGCTCTCCGCAAAGCCGGGATGCAACCGCGCGGTCGGCGGATGAACAAGCAGTTGGGGAAAGGTCCGGGCGAAAGCACAGAAAGCCGCGTCGCGCTCGAGGCCGGCCGCGTCGCCGACAGCAAGCGGAAATGTCGCTTCGGCAAAACGTTCGTCGATTGCGAGTTTCGCTACGCAAGGATCGGGCTCGACGGCCGCGACCGGCGCGCCCCGCCGGATCAGCTCGGCCACGTGATAGCCAAGCCCCATGCCCACGACCAGAACCGGCCGCGAGGGATCCAGCTCAGCGGAATCTATCAGCCGGGCTGCTTCCTCCTCGGGGTCGTACCGGCTGTGAAGGTAAACGCCGCCGCTCTTGAGGGTCGCTCGGCCGCCGCGGCCTTCGATGCGTTCCACCGAATCACACGGCTCGAGCGAGGCCAGGTCATCGGCCCATTCACGGGCTGGTTTCATATGCACAGCCTATCCCATTGCCCCGGCGCCGAAACCGAACGGTGCGCTCATCGGTGCGACAAGATGCACGGCCTTCCGCACCCATTCCCGTGCGGCCAAGCAACCGTCCCGTTCCTTTCGGCATCAAGAATCTCCGTCTATCCGTGCCAGCAACTCATGGGCGGTCTGGTGGCGCGGCGCCAGAACCAGAACAGCGTCCAGCCGGTCTCGCGCTTCCCCGCTCCGGCCCATGTGATGCAGAATCAAAGCGTGCCGGCACGCCAAGTCCAGGTTGCCGGGGTGCAAATCGACGAAGCGCCGCAAGAGCGGCTCGGCCTCGGCCAAACGATCAAGCTGCGAAGCCGCCTCGATGAGATGGCCTTGGAGGGCTTCCTGGTCGAAGTCCAGTTCGAGTGCGGCCTTGAACTGCTCGAGAGCCTGTTCTTGCCTGCCTTCCATCCATCGCGCCAGTCCCAAGGCCCCGATGAAGTGTGCGTTGTCAGGCGCGGCTTCAAGGGCTTCCTCGAGCAAAGACGCAGCATCGCCTGGACAGTTCATCGCGACGAGCACGATGCCCAGCTCGCCTCTTGCGGCGGCGTCTGCCGGGCGCAAAGCCAACGCGTCTCGATACAACCTCTCTGCTTCTTCGAGCGAACCCAGCTTCGCAGCCGCCTTGGCCCTCAACGCCTTGCCTCCTGCCTCGTCAAAGCGTTGCGCCTGTTCTGCGAGCCGGTAGGACGCTTCATAGCGCCCTTCCTCGAGGGCGCGACGGGCCGCTTCCAAGGGATCCGCACAAGGCTTTGCCGCAGCAATGAGATATTGGTAAACAAGCAGGTCCGCGTATTCCGCATCGCTCAGTCCACGCAAAGTGACGCGGCCGAATTGGACGGAGCCGTCGGCGTTGCGCGGCAGTTGTTCCGGCTTCGCCATGGACAAGGGCGTCAGCTTTACCAGTTCAAGACCCGCCTCCCGCACTAACTCGCGCATCTCAACAACGGTAAAGAAACGCAAATGCGTTCTGTCGAGGATGCCCGCATCTTCGTATTTCCAGCGGCCCCTCGCCAGCATCTCGAAAACCTGGTAAAACCGGACGTTCGGGATGCTTATGACCATTATGCCGTCCGCTGCGAGAACCCGGGCTGCTTTGCGCAGGACTTCTCCCGGCCAGACAAGATGCTCGAGCACATCCCCGAAAATGATGCAGTCAAAATAACCGTCCGCGAAGGGCAAGTCCAGTTTCTCGACATCCCCCAGGATGGCTTGGTCCAGGACCTCCCGGGCCAACTCCCAGGACCGCCGGTTAATCTCGACCCCGGCCACCTCGCCTACGTTGCGCTGCTGTTTGAGGTAGCGGCCCAGTTCGCCGCCCCCGCACCCTACGTCGAGGACCCGCCGCGCACCAGCGGGAACATGCTGGGCCAAGTCCGTGCGAGGACTCCGGTAATAGCCCCCATAGTGGAAGCGCGATTCACCGCTCGCCCCGCCGAAATGGCCCGACCCCTCGAGGATTGTGGTCAACATCAGCTCCGCCCGCAGGTCATAGGTGTGCACCTCATAGACGCGCCGCCGCCCATTCTCCGCGATCCGCCTCCGCGCATCGTCATCAGTAAGGAAGCGCATGATCAGGTCAAGGAGCGCGTCGTCGTTCCGGCAGACCACAAGATGTTCGCCGTCGCGAAACAGCTCCTCGAGGCCATCTGCTTCATCGGCTATCAGCATTGCCCCAGCGGCCATGACGTCGAAGATCTGCCCGTCTACAGCGCGGTTGCGGGAAATATGGACCGCGATCCGCGACTGCGCAAAAATACGGGCCCTTTCCTCGGCCGAATAGACCCCTGTCCGGCTGTCCGGAAAACGTCGCGCCACCGCGTCCATCAAGTGCTGGCGACGCCGGCTGGGCCGCTCGCAGGGCGATGCCAGAAAACTCACGCCGATCGGCCGCTCTGCCTCTGCACGCAGCTCATGCAGCCCGGGCGAGAGCGCCGGGGGCAACCAGCTCGCATTCGAAACACCTTTACGGTTGAACGCCGCCGCATCACGCTTCTGCGTCAGGAAAACGAAGTTGAAGTGTTGAGCGAAGGCTACCCGTTCATCGAGTGTGCCTCGGCTGTCGAGCAGAAGACAGGCTTTCGCAACACGAAGCTGTTCCAGCCCAGCCGGAATCTCTTCGGCGCCCGAACCCATCCAGAGGTAAAGGTCGGGAACGAAATCCGCCGGTAGCCGACTCTGGACAGCGGCGTAGGAGTGACCCGCTGGAAGGATGATGTCGGGGCCGGGCCGGATCGGCCGCGCTACCTCATGGACCCCTTCAGCCGGTTCCGGCGGACACCTCACGGCAACAACGTCGTTGTGTTTGCGCAACGCCTCCTCATAAAACGTGCCGGGGCGGTGCACCGATGCCCCGTAATCGAGAAGAATCCGCAGTCTTGGCAAAGCGTATGCCCTGCGTCGCGACGGTCTTTTGCGTTCCGTGCTTTCTGCCGCTTCCTCGATGGCGGCTCGCCAATTCTCAAGGAACCTCTCCAGGGGAAATCTGCGGGCCACAGTCTCGCGTCCCTTTGCGCCGATGGCGGCGGCGAGATCCCGGTCAGCCAGGAGCTCCTTGAGATGGCTCCGGAGCGACTCTGCGTCGCCCGAGACCAAGCCGTCCACGCCGTGGGTCAGGGGGCACGTGGCGTTGGCCAAGGCCACAACAGGCATGCCGCAGGCCATCGCCTCGAGCATGGCCAGGTTGTACCCGTCCTCCCACTGCTCACGGGTCACGTGGAGCAGACAGCGCAGCGATCGGAAGGTCTCGAGCAGGTCTTCAAACGACCGGGAGGCCGCAGCGCCCGGAAGCTCCGGATCCGCTCCCATCACCCGGCTCGGAAGACCCGCGCACACGCGCTCCTGAAAATCTACGTCAAAAATCAGGTTTCGGGCGCGCATGACGTTGCCTACGCGAAGGATCTGGGGCTTCTCCCCACGGTAGCCGCCGTATTCCCCGATGTCGATGCCCGGCAGGATTACCTTGCCCGGGATGCCGTAGTCGCGGCGTTTCGACTCGGACACGAACACGAAAACGGCCTGTTCTTTGATTGCGTCCAGCAGACGTCGGAAATCCTCGACGGGGTGATCGGAGTGCGAACTGACTGTCGTCTCGAGGAATGCGCGCCGGTTATGACAGACATGCAGCATCGCTGTGCCGCTCTTCATCGCCGCCGCGAGGACATCCGCGGCATTCGTCTCATTGTGAGTGATTACGACGTCAAACCTGCCTGCTTCAAGATCAGAGCGCCAAGACGCCTCGGCAACGAAGGTCATATTTGCGGGAATCGGCCGATAGTTGACCTGCCAGGGGCGCGCCAGAGGCGCGCGAAGATACGAACCGACAGTGAAATCGAGTCCTGTCTTAGCCATCAGGCATAGGTAAGGCTCATGAAAGTTGAACGTCAGTATGCGCGGCGCCGTCATATTCCGCCGGCTCAAGTTTTCGCCTGCGTTCGCAGCACGGCGACGATCGCCGCCTCCTGTTCGGCCCTGGGCGCCAGTTCATACTCGACGAGATCGCCTAACAAGATGCAGTCCCGCACCTCGAGCGCCTCAGCGGCTTCAGTCAGAAAGGCGTTCAGCTCGTCGTGCATTTGGGCGAGGGTGCGGCCCTCGACCTTGATGTCGTCCAGATCAATATCGGCGGCCCGGGCCACTTGGAGTTGACGCTCCTTGATCCGGCCCCAGATATCGAGGAGCTGGAGGAATGGCTCGTAACCTTGGTCCGGGGTTTCGCCATGAAAAAGCGCCGCCAGCCGGTGACAGGCCTCCGGCAAATCGGGCAATACCTTCTCGAGATCAGCCAGAGATTGGGTTACAAGCGACTCAACAGTCGCCGTTGTGGCCTCGAGGCGCCCTACCTCGCTCAACGGCTTGTCTCCGAAGTCCTCCACGAGTTGATCGGGTGCGATATCGCGTCCGTCGGCGCGTATCCCGACCAGCATCCGCCCCTTCGCGGCGAGAAAATCATTGATCGCGCCAACTGCGGCGAGTACGTCGTGCGGTTCGCCGTCGAAATGGAAGTTGCTTTCCCCGTCAATCACTACATCCATTACGTTCCCCATCAACGTGATATGAAGTCGCTCACATTGTCCAGGTGACTTTCTGCAGCGGCCTGGCTGTTCTCGGCCTGGATTGCCAGGTAGATCTCGCGCCGATGCACTGCGACGGCGCGCGGTGCGATGATCCCGATTTTTACTTGGTTGTCTTTCATATCCAGCACCGTGACCTCGATATCGTCTCCGATCATGATGCTTTCGTTCTCCTTACGCGTTAGAACGAGCATGGGACGCCTCCTGGGATTGATCTTGCGCAAGGAAATACTGAATCGGGTAGTTGCTGCCGTCAAGAATGGTCTGCTTCCCCAGACGATGCTTCGGATTGATGAGGATGGGTGCTTTGAGGTTGGTCCGTATTTGCGTCCGGTCTTGCGGTACAACAACGAGCGTGTAAATATCCAATTCCGAGATACTGGTAACTGCCAATTCGGCCATTTCCTGAGACTGCAAGTCGATCCGGTAGTCCGGTGCAACCGTGAACGGGTTCATGACGATAAAGGCCAGCTCTCCTGAATCAGTCGACTGGAGCCACCGCAAGGCGCTGTTCTCAGGACCAGGCAACAACACGTAACGACGGTACTCCTGGAAGCCGATGATCGGCTGGGTGAATGTGATGATTGAATCAGGCTCGATGCCGATGGGCCCGAAGCGTGTCGTTTCGAACAGCATGGCTGTGTTTTCCCGTACCGCTCAGCTCTATAATGAAAGTCAGTATGCATCAAGCATGCGAGTCTTGGCAACCTGTGCCCGCGGAAAAGGCCGCGCGGTATGGAAGGCTCTCTAAAGATGACGAAGAAGGATGAAATCGCGTTCTTGCGCAAAGCAGGCGCAGGCGCAATACGCCACGCGGCTCACAAACCCTTCTCCGATGAGAACTGCGCCCGCTACTTGATGGCCATCGGCGCTGTCATGCGCTTGCTGCCTCCGCCCCCTGCCCGGTTGCTCGACATGGGATGCGGGACCGGTTGGACCACAGCCTTTTTTGCGCGCAGGGGCTACAACGTGGTCGGCCAGGACATCTCCCCGGACATGATCCGTTGCGCCCGCGACAACGACCTCCTTGACGAGATGTCCGTCGCCCGCTTTGTCGTGGGCGATTATGAAGCGCTGCCTCTGCGCGGCGTCTTCGACTGCGTAGTTTTCTTCGACTCGCTGCACCACGCTGAAGATGAGCGGGCCGCCTTGCGAGCGGCCTATGAAGCCCTTCGTCCGGGCGGCATCTGCGTCGCCTCAGAGCCGGGAGTCGGCCACGCGCGCTCGCGCGAATCCATCGAGAACGTCCGTTGCTATGGTGTTCATGAGCGCGATATGCCGCCCCGGGCCGTCATTCGTGCCGGTGCTGATGCCGGTTTTGGAACCTTCCGGGTTTTTCCGCATGTCGACCAAGCTGCCGGCGCCCTCTACAGCGCCCACCCAAAGGCCGGGCACGTGCCCAATTTGCTGTCTCGCTCCGCAAAGGCCCTGTTCACAACCCTTTTCATGCACTGGCGCCACGGGATCACGGTCCTCGTCAAACCTGCCTGAGAACTGCGTCATAGAGGTCGTCGTTGCAGGTCCCCTTTGAGCCGTCTCTCAGGTAAAGGAAAGGGATAACACCAGATTTCCCAAGAGCATAGGACGAAATGACTAATACGATCGAAAGTGGACGCAGCGTACCGCGCAAAGCCCGGGTGACGTGCGATTGGAAGACCTGAGCTGCGCGCGAAATCGACCTTTCCGGGTCTCACAAACGGACTTCTTCCCGTAGCTGACATTCCAGGGATTATCTGGCATACTACTGACTGTTCGCAAAAAGGAAGCAAAAGGCAACGGGCCTGTCGTACAGGTGCGGTTTTGCTGAGTGGAAAGGCCATGCGGGCGGTGCTTTCGGAGTCAGTCTATAACCATAGCAGGAACAGGCGCTTGTGCCTGTAGCGCATGAGCAGAAGTCGGCTCGCCCGATTGCTTCATTTCGATATATACCCAAACAAGGAGACCGGGACGGTGGCGAAATGGGTGGACGCGACGATTCCTCTGCAAGCCGGCATGACCGTTTGGCCCGGCGACGCACCTTTTGAAATGGGTCCTCAGCGACGTATTGCCCGGGGGGACTCCTGCAACGTCAGTATCGTTACAATGAACACTCACACAGGGACCCATGTGGATGCACCATGGCATTTCGAGGATGACGGCAAGCGTCTCAACGAGGTCGATCCTGCCCTCTTCTTCGGCCAAGCCCTGCTCATTGACGTGCCAAATGCCCAAAGGATTCACGCAGCGGACCTGGGCCGTGAACCGTTGCCCCAAAGGATCCTTATCAAGACCCGCAACGCGCTGTGGTCCGTGGACGAGCCCTTTCATGAGGATTATGTCGCGATCGAAGCCGATGCCGCCTCGCGCATGGTTGACGAAGGAGTGAAACTCGTAGGTGTCGACTATCTCTCCGTCGCACCCTTTAAGCAGGCAGCGCAAGAAACCCACCACATTCTCCTGAGCAACGGCGTGTTTATCGTCGAAGGGTTGCGGCTGGGGCCTTTTGAAGCGGGAATCTATGAGTTTGTGGTTCTGCCGCTGCACATCCACGGCGCTGACGGTGCACCCTGCCGCGCATTCATAGGACGCAGAAAGGCGTAAGTATGAATACCGATTCGATAAAGAGTGCATCCATGAAGGACGTGCTTGCGGTCATTCTGGCAGGCGGCGCAGGCGAGCGCCTTTTCCCATTGACCGAGAATCGAGCGAAACCCGCAGTGCCTTTTGGCGGCATTTACCGAGTCATCGACTTCACCCTTTCCAA
>CAZBQH010000385.1:0-1551 GCA_964493915.1 uncultured Nitrospiraceae bacterium | reverse complement strand
CCCTGTCCCCTTGTTCTCCGACGACGGCGGTCACGCGATGCTCTTCCGCACTTTTGAGGGCAAGCTGATGCTGACGCTTCACCGTCCCAACAAATGGGGGGCGGAACGCGTCGCCATTTTCCCTGTCAGCGAGAAAGGCGGCGCTCTGACCCTGGGCGAGCCCTGAACGCCATGTCCCTCGAGGAGGGCGCCGGCGCGCGGTGTTGTGCCGTATATGCGCAGCTAGGCCGTGCGTTCGCCCTTGATGAAAACCGCTTGGATTTGCGCCTTCCATCGCGGCTGCGTCTTATCGATGTTGAATACGATAAAGTCCGCTTTTCTTCCGGGTCTCGGCTGTATGGACCGGTTTCGAAGGCCAAGCAGCCGCGAAGGGATCGTCGTGGCGCAGGCAAAGGCCTGTTCGAGGGCGAGATCCGTGGCGTGGGCGGCGTAGACCACGCCTTGAAGCAGCGAGAGACTGCTTCCTGCCAGCAGTTCCGTCCCTTCGAGGCAGATTCTACCTGAAGGCTTCACCTCGACCGGCGAGCCCGCAAAGCGATAGTGGCCCGCTTCGACGCCCGCGAGATGTATGCAGTCTGAGGTAAGCACGACCCGCTCTGGGCCTTTTGCACGGACAAAGGTCTTAAGAACGGGCGCCGGCAAATGCTCGAGATCGGCAATGAGCGACGCGGTTAGCCGATCTTCGGCCAATTGCGCCCAGATTGGGTTGGCATGCCGGGGGATATATGGAGCCAGACCGTTGCCGAGGTGCGTTGACAGCCGTGCGCCTGCATCAACCGCGCGTCCAATGACCTCGGCGCTTGCGGCATGATGGCCTAGCCCTACGACAACGTCTCGCCGAACCACCGCCCGGATAAAACTGATTCCCCCTGGAATCTCCGGGGCCACGGTAGTGTAAAGGATCTTGCCTCCTGCCGCCGCGAGGAGCCGGTCAAATGCCTTGATTTCGGGCCGGCGCACATACTCCTTTGGGTGCGCGCCTCTCGGGCCGTCCTCGGGCGAGATGTAGGGTCCCTCGAGGTGAATGCCTGGGACGGCCGCGGCAAGGCGGTGGTCCAAGAGCGCTTGTCTAATGATACGGCAGCCATGTTCCAGGCGTTCCTGCGGTCCGGTGACTAACGTGGGGACCCAGCTGGACACGCCAAGCGCCCGCAATCTGGCATTCAGTGCGAATACGTCCTCGACGGACAGCGTGTTGCTTTGCAGGTCTATCCCGCCGTAACCGTGCACCTGGATGTCAAACAAGGTGGGTCCGATGTAGGAGTTGCTCGATCCGATATCGGGTCTGCGGCGTCCCGCAGGCGAAACACCCGTCACCACGCCCCGCTCGACATGGATGTCGGCGGTTCGGTCATGGCCGACAATCTTACCCCGTATGACGAGAGCCTTGCCGGTCCGCGGCATCGCTCGCCTTTCCTGAGTCTCGACTTGCAGCTCAGACCTGTTAATGCAGCCTATACTTCAATCGGACGCCCCTCCTCCTGTATCCTGACGTTTCGACATCCCTCGTTTCTGATTCCCTCTTCCAGTGATTGCAGGGCAGGGGGCTCG
>CAZBQH010000384.1:0-4668 GCA_964493915.1 uncultured Nitrospiraceae bacterium | reverse complement strand
CCCTTCCCCCGGGTCGTGTTCGCGTGGCTGTTGACGCACCCGGCCTGAAGGCCCAGACCGGTTGCCTCGAGGGGGCGGTCAGTGGCGTACGCTGCGCAGCCTCCCTGTAAACGCGGACGAGGGTGCGGTGTGGTTCTCCTTGGGGCCTACGGACGCCCTTGAGATTGTCCTCCTCACGTGCGATTTGGATGCGGCTGCCAAGCGGGTCCAAGCCCTTGCGGGCTTTCCGGTCCCTTGATGCCGCTGCGCTGCGATCCTCGCGAGTAAGGGATAAGGGAAACTGCTCTGACGTTCGTCTGGATACGGCGGATCCCTACGGAGCGAAGGTGTGGCGCGCCTGGTCAAGGAGCTCGAGTACGTGGCTGTCGTCGTCCGTGCGGGTGCGGCCCACGAGACCGTTGATCCAATGCTTGGGCAGCCCTTTCCGCCCGTACAGCCCACCGACCGCTGCCCCTACGATCGAGGCAATCGTGTCGTTGTCTTTTGTGTCGTTGACCGCGCGCACGATGCATTCCTCGGGGTCGGCGGCGTATTCCTCGAGGATCTGGTTCGGTTGCGCTCTATCCACACCATAGCAGGCGCGTCCCTCCCATTTGCCCAGCCGGCACTCGCGTACCCCATCCAGTCGCCCTTCGTAATGCGAGCCTCTCAGCCGTCCCACTCCACGGTAAACAGAGTCTTCGAGCTGTTGAATGCCTCGAGCGCGACCCAGACCCACTGCGAATCGCCCGAATCCACCCTTTCGAAGGGGATTTCCTTCCTGTCCCTGTACACCGCAATATTCCCTGCACCTTGGGGAAGGGGCCCGAGTCGAAGACGCAAATGGTCCACGGGCCTATCGCCCGCGAGTTCCATCGCCAGCCGCTGTTTCTGCGGCCTATGTCGGAGTGTGAACTCCATGTGGATGGTCTTGGGCGTTCCGTTCGACAAAGCTTGGGCTGGATAGCGAACCACATCCAGGCCGTGCCAAGAGGAAGGGACGCGCGGCATCAACCGAAGGACATGTGAGTCCATGTCGTCCACTCCTACCATGACCTGAACTGTGTACGTCGCTTCATTCATCTGGTAGAGGTTGCCTAGGTCGCCCCAGCGACGCCAGACGGAATAGTCCCCGGCAATGGTTGCACCTTCCGGAACGCGATGGGGATTGGGCAGGCCCGGGGAGTAGCAGAAACGCGCGAGCCAACGCAGCATGGGGTCCGCCTCGGCCATGTGGTCGAAGAGAAGGGCCATCTGGGCGTAGTAGCATTGCCCATACCCGAAGCCCTGGGGCGCGCAATACTTCGGTTGCATGCGTTCCAGGGCGGCCTCGTAACTGCGAAGGGTGCGGCCACGCCAGTCCCCTGGCAAGAGGGACGCTGCATCCCACCCGAAGTAGTCCGCGCCAAAGAACAGGGGCGCGAAAACGCCCTGGCTATAGCCCCAGGACCCGGCCTTCGCTGGGTCCCAGACATCACCGGACTCGTCTTGAGCGGTGAAGTACGTTTCCATGGCTTCGTACATGCCCTCGGCCGTCGCGCGCCATCGTGCCGCCGCATCCGTTTTGCCGACAGCCTCGGCCATCTCCGCGCAGGCGAGGAGGCCGTAATAACAGGGCACGTTGCAGTACAGCGTGACGGCGTTCATTCCGGCTTCGCTTTCGCTGTAGAGCAGCCCATGCTGTGAGAAAGACAGTTCGGGGTTCTCCAGACACCAGGGGATGTAATCCGCCGCTTCGCGCAGCGGCTGCCACCGCTCGCGCACCCACTCCGGCATCCGGCCCGCTTTCAGCCACGCACGCCAATGACCCAGCATGAGAAAGCCGTGCCCGTCGTTCTCCGGGTTCCCGAAATCGCGGCTGGTGTACCGTGTCGGCCAGCCGGCATGCCGTAGCTCGTCGAAGTAGACGTGCGGCTTGTTGGCGATCACCGTCGAGTGGCCGGGAACAGGTTTTCCATCTATCTGGAGAGCTGGGTAGCTCTCCGGGAAATACATGATCCACCGGTCGAAGAAACGCAGGACATCCTCGCATTGCTGTTGGAACCCCAGCAGCGACAAAACCGCCATGGAACGGTTGCGTGTGTAGGCGGCCCCATGAAACGGCGCGAGGTCGGGCCTCCATGTGCCGAACCCGCCGAAATTGGGGGCGTCGGGGGCCGACTCATGCACCATGCCGTTGGGCTCGATGCGCCTAAGAAGTTCCTGGGCGCTGTCGTAGAACGTTCGCGTCAGCAGCTCAGCCTCGGGCGGACCGTAGAATCGGATGGAGGGCCCGTCCCACGCAGACCCGTCGAACTTGGGTACCGCGGAGGCGATGCGCCGATGCGCCACCTCGTCCGGATACGTGTAGAGTAGATCTGCCAGGGCGGCTACGGCTCGACGCCGCGCATTTGGATAGGGTGTCGTGCCCCGCAGCGTGTGCCCCTCAAGCCACGTGCTCAAGGCAGCCTCCATGTCGCCGCCTGATACGGGCTCTACGCCTTCAGCATCTTCCCAAGCGGTCGCGTTGCCAAAAGTCACGCCCTGGAGGAGAGTGTGACCCGCCTTGGCGGGATCGTCCCTGAGCGTAATGGCGACGACGGGCTCTTTGCGCAGCGCGATGCGCACAAAAAAGGGTAGCCCGTCGCCCTTCCAGGCCTCGGCGCCGTTCGCTACGCACAGGGCTTCGTCCAGGAGGGCTCGGGCGTCCTTATCGGTGCTGAAAGGGGCCGGGGCAAAACCGTACGGTTCCCGCCACCACATGGTGTAGCCGAATACCAGGGGTATTACGTCTTCACGACCGGACGCATAGGATAGAACGAGGTCGCCGGCACGGTCGCCGATGAAGAAGTTCTGCGCCGAATCTCCTCCGCCCCAGGCCGGATTGGCCGAGTCGGGGCGGTGCTCTCCGGTGAACACGTAGGCATAGCGAGCCCGCACGCGCGGAACAGACATGCGCAGTACGCCTCCCTCGCCCCCCGTAGGCGAGCCGGGGCGGTGCAGGTAGGGAATGCCGCATGCCGTCCGAAGCCCTGTCTCCTCGAAAGGCCGCTCTGACCAGCCCTTGGGCAGGCCGCCGCCTGTTGTCGGCATCGGCGCGACGTCGGGGGTCACGCGGCCGACGGCAATCCAAGCCCAACCGGAGCCGTCGTCCCCGTCCACGATTTCGAGGGCGACCTCGGATCCGGCAACGCCGGTCAGGTCCCACGTGATTCTTTGCGCCTCGTTCGTTCCGGGCGCCGGTTCGCGCCGGAGGACTTCGCCGGATGCCGCGCGCACAAGACGCACTTCGTTCTTTTTCTTGTGGCTGTGACCGGCCACCCAAAGCGTGAGTTCCCTTGGTGCGGCGAATGCAGGAGACGACAGCACGCCGGTCCGCATCTCGCCCATGATCAGCGTGGACAGCATGGGGGCCGTCACGCCGTCCGCGCTCGCCCAGTCCTGGATGCCGAAGGCTGCGACCTGGTCCCAGTCCGGTCGGCACAGTAGCCAGTTGGCCGGAGCTGATGCGAGCCCGCAAGCCGCGAAAAGCAGTGCAGATGTCATGTCATGGTTGCTTTCGAGTTCCGAGACCGTTTCGTCATCTTTCTGTCGACTTTGTAGAGAGATGTCGTATACATAGCATGCATCAACCTGCGCGTTCCAGCAGAATCAGTCACTGTCCACGGTTTGCCTGCATGTTGCCCTCGCGAAACCCGATGATGCCTCTGCGAGGGCGCCTTCATTGCGTTTATTGTAGGTTGGGAAATCCGCGCTCAGCCCATCCCCCCGACGCAGCCTTGCCGTTCAGGCAGTTTGTTGCCCGGGTTCTTCGTGGGCCCTGCTCGGAATCTGCGCTCGCCACAGCGGTCAATTACCCAAATCCGCCGCTTGTCCGCATAGGTCTGAACCATATTCGCGGCACGGAGTATCTCATCGTTTTTGCTCGTGAGACCCGGTGCCTGGGCCGACCAGGCACCGAGGAGAAGATGGCCCATCTGATTGTGCAAATGGTAAAAAAGAATGCAACCTGGGGTTACAATCAAACTGAGGGCGCGCTGGAGAATCTCGGCGTCAGGCTCAGAGACACGACGCTAGGCAACATTCGCCGCGGGCAACTATTGGGAGGGATGTTGAGTTGCTACTACCGCCAAGCGGCGTAGAGTGTACACGAGACGAATTCGCGATGGCCCGTAGGGAAGGACGCGTGTCTGAAAGGCGCGAACCCTAAGAAGACACGCGGCGAAAACTCTCGCACGGGATCAAATCGATCGAATTCATAACCGTACACATCCATTTCGTCCAACAGGTGAAGGCATCTGAGTATGGGCCCAGCCTTTTTTACCATACGACGCGGTGTGAGCTTCACTGTTTGGCGGTGATTTCATGTCGCGTATTCGCACGGGGCTGTCATACTCCTCGGGAAGAGCACCTGTCAGGTCCATCAGGCGGGCGTGAGGCGCACGGCCTGTCCGGCAGATAGCCGCAAGACCAGTCGGGCATCGTGCACCTCCATGCGCCATCGCTCACCTGGGACAGGATACAGCGTCTCCACGTCAGCCTGCCGGGCATCCTGCCACTCGGGGGGCAGCATCCATTGCCTTTCACCCCCGTCCTTACTGTAGGCGATGTGATCGCGTCCGAGCCAGGTAGCCGGCAAGCACAAATCGGTGCCATCGACCAGGATGCGGTTGCCCTGGCTCATCGTGAACGTCGGCGTGCTTCCCGCCG